>CALXAO010000104.1 GCA_944386295.1 uncultured Clostridia bacterium
TTCCCTGCCGATCAATATAAACGTAATACACTCCTTCGGCGTAAACAGCCCGATCTTCCGAAAAACCATAAGTCTGCTCAAAGGTAAATGGAATGATAACTGCGCCGTTTTTGTCAATGTAGCCCCATTTTCCGTCTTTTTTCACGGCGGCTAGTCCTTCTCGGAAAGACCAAGCTCCGTCGTACTGTAGGTCCACGACAAGAATTCCGTCTGAATTAATATAACCCCATTTCCCGTCTTTTTTTACGGCGGCCAACCCCTCGGAAAAGTCACGGACGCTGTCCCAGGTTCCCTTTAAAGTGAAGACATATTGGTTGTTGACCGATGCGGGGCCGCAGCCGGTGGTTGAAAATAGGCACAGGCCACAGAAAAGTAGAGTTAAAATTACTTTGAGTTTCATTGATTTGGACATCCTTTCTTGGAACAGGGACAACACGGTGGATTATGTAATGGAAATCTGCATCAGTCCTGCTGACTTTACCCGGTACATAGGAATTACCTGGGGGCGATGCCGACGGAAAAGAAGGAAACAGCCGTAACCCAGCATTCCTCCTGTCACATTGAGAATCAGGTCATCGATATCGCTGACCCGGGGCTGGAAAATTTGGCATAGTTCCACGGTTAAAGAAACAAGAAACGTGATTCCTACCGATTTTAAAAAACGGGGCCGCTGCCAGAGCAAGGCAGGGAAAAAGCCGAAAGGCAGGAACAACAGAATATTTCCGAAAATGTTGACCAAAAGATATCCGTAATGACCATGCCGAAGATCTGACTGCCAGATGTTGCGAATGACCCGGAACGGAACCAAATTGTACGGTTCTACGCAGCTTCCCGTAATCTGAATTCCATTTTCAGTTAGGACTAGCTGAGGCAGAATGGTCTGAGAGGCTAGTCCCGCACAGAACATTAGAAACAGACAGAGACAGAGTTCGTGGCGTAGGGTAGTGTTCCGGCCCTGCCGTTTTAGTTGGCGAATCCGGAGCATGCGAAAAAAAAGAATGGGCGGAAATGCTCCTATCATAAAAGGGAGCATGGATCGGACATAAGAAAAAATCAGTGACATAGTGCCTCGTATGTTATGTTTAAATGTGTGTTGGCAGAATATACTTATTATACCGCATTTGTATTGTAAAGTCAAGGGGAAAACCGTCGCAAACCTGCAAAAAAAGATGGACAAAACAAAAACAACTTCATTAAACAACAGGTGGCTGGTGTTCAATTTACGATTGTATTTAATTATGACAACATGTTTTGGATTATTTTACGTTTTTCCAAAAGTATGTTGTCCCTTGTTGTCAAACACTACTTCGAATTTTGTTTTTTATGGAAACGTCATTCAAAAGAGTAAGGAACAATTCTTTTTAACTTGTTTTTGTAGCAGTGCAATTCTTTTCCATGGATTTTGGTTGTTATATTTAGTTTTTTAGTGCAGTAGAAAATTAGGACTTGTCCGTTTTATGGAAAGAAGGTATTAATGGCAGGTCTCTGCTTAAGAATCTCGACACATCCACTGTTTGTAACATATAATGGAACACAGACATTGTTGTTCTTTGGGCAATAGTTCTGTAGAATTAATTGAAAGGAAAAGTAAAATATGTCACAGTTTAATTTTCCACCGCAAAGCGGTGGGAGAGTTTTTCCCTCCATGAATGTGATTAATTGCTGTGGACAAAACCGGATGGTTTATCCCACCAACCCTGCGTCTTCTTGTAGTCATTGCTGCTGCTGTTCCCGAGGACCGCAGGGACCGCAGGGGATCCCCGGACCGCAGGGGCCCCAGGGGATTCCCGGAGTGGTTGGTGCGACAGGTCCTACCGGTCCTACTGGTCCCACTGGTCCTACAGGTCCTACTGGCCCTACTGGCCCCACTGGCCCCACTGGACCGACCGGTCCTACCGGCGCGGGAATTGATTCGGTTGAGGCGTTTGATCCTACAGCTCAATATTTGGCGGGGGACTTAGTTTACTATAATGGAAGTTTGTATCAAGTAAATGTGGATAATCCAACTGGAACTCCGGGTACTTCTGGAGATTTTAATTTAGTTACGGTTACTGGCCCCCAGGGTGCTACCGGTCCCACAGGCCCCACTGGTCCCACCGGCCCCACCGGTCCGACTGGTGCAACTGGAGCAGAAGGCCCCACCGGCCCGACCGGTGCAACTGGAGCAGAAGGCCCCACAGGCCCCACTGGCCCGACTGGTCCTACCGGCCCCACCGGTCCGACTGGTGCAACTGGAGAAGAAGGTCCTACCGGTCCTACCGGCGCAACTGGAGCAGAAGGCCCCACCGGCCCGACCGGCGCAACTGGAGCAGAAGGCCCCACTGGCCCGACTGGTCCTACCGGTCCTACCGGCGCAACTGGAGCAGAAGGTCCCACCGGCCCCACCGGCCCGACTGGTCCTACTGGTCCCACCGGTCCTACCGGTACGGTGACACCGGCAGCTGCGGTTACGAATGCGACTGACACAACAGACGTGGTAACACAGTTTAATACGCTTTTGGCAAATATGCGGGCGGCAGGACTGCTTGCGACCTGATAGATTTGTTGGGATAAACAAGGGAGGCGGAAGAATTCCGTCTCCCAGCATTTGGGAGGAATTAGAATGAAGATTTGTGTTTATGCAATTTGTAAAAATGAAAGTTGTTTTGCACAGCGGTGGTATCGTTCCATGGCGGAAGCTGATGGAATTTTTGTATTAGATACCGGGTCTGAAGACGGAACAGCGGAACTTCTGCGGGAGTTGGGGGCACAGGTTACCGTAGAGGAAATTATCCCTTGGAGGTTTGACGTTGCACGTAACCGTTCTCTGGAGCTTGTTCCGGAAGACTGTGATATTTGTGTGTGTACCGATCTCGATGAAGTATTTGAGCCGGGTTGGAGGACTCTTTTGGAACAGGCTTGGACGGCAGGCACAACCCAAGCTGCCTATCGTTATACTTGGAATTTTAATTCCGATGGAACGGAAGGGTATGTGTTCTGGATTGAAAAAGCGCATGCACGACAGGGGTATCGTTGGATCCATCCGGTTCATGAGGTTCTGCAATATACAGACTCCCGCGTCCCGGCCCGAAAGATTTATGTGGAAGGTATGCAGTTAAATCATCATGCAGATCCGAATAAGTCTCGAGCTCAGTATCTTCCGCTGTTGGAACAAGCCGTCTGGGAAGACCCGGAAGATGATCGAAATATGCACTATTTAGGACGAGAATATTTGTTTCGGGGACAGTGGGATCGTTGTATCCGTACGCTGCAGTACCATTTAAACATGCCTAAAGCTACCTGGGCAGATGAAAGAGCGGCGTCCATGCGGTTTATTGCACGGGCATATATTCAAAAAGGGGACCGGGGAGCCGCACGGGCCTGGTATTGGCGTGCGATTGCAGAAGCTCCGCATCTACGGGAGCCTTATTTGGAACTTGCAAAAATGTTGTATGAAGAAAAAAATTGGGACGGCGTACTGTATTTAACAGGATGCGCGTTGGCAATTGAGCACCGTCCTAGGTCTTACATTTGCGAAAGTGAAGCATGGGGCGGTCTATTGTGGGATTTGCGCTCTCTTGGATTGTTTTATACTGGGCGAATGGAGGAAGCTCTGAATGCGGTTCGGCGGGCATTGGAATTTACACCGAAAGATGAACGCCTAAAAAAGAATGCGGAGTTAATTGGTCGTGCGGTTTCTGCAGATTGACATTTTTGAGGGAATGGTATAATATTTCAAAAGAAGATGTCAGAAATGCACGTATTCTTTTTGGGGAACAGTTTTACATACTATAATGGTATGCCGGAATAATTCCAGCACATTTGTGCAGAAAACGAATAGATGTTTCGGTGGTTTTTTTGTACGGGGTGCATATTCTGTTTTATTATCTAGATGGAACGCATGCGCCTGTGGGAGCTGCGGCTCGGTAGATTGTGCCGGGGCTGGACTGGGTTGTTTTGCAGGAGCAGATTTTTTGCCTTGCAAAAATTTTGCGGCTTTCCGCACTTCAGTGAAACGACTGTCCTGTCTTGCGTCAGAAGCTGGTGCGGGAACGGTGTTGTATCAGACCTGGGCCTATCAGGATGGCACGCCGAAAATGAGCGGTACCGGATTACTTCAGTGCAATGCCAGGGTTGTACCGGTGGGAGATGTGTTTTTGCGGTTGGAGGCCGAGGCGCCCTCTTTTTTGCGACGACGGTTATTATTCGTTGTTGTTGGGAAGAGTGGCTGCTGCGGGTATGCTGTTCCAGACGATTGCGGGCTGCCAAAGAGTTTTATTGCCCGAGGGCATGCTTACCGGAGACGGAAAAAACACTTTTGTCCAGGTTTTGGGAGCGGAATGGCAAAATTAAATTGAACTTTGCACCATTTCTCTTGACGAAAGGAAAGAAGAATGCTATAATAAAGTTCAAAGACAACAGGAGCGGGTGACAGGACAGACAGCTTGTTGCCTGCTTTTTTTAAAATTAGGGAGGAATTTTATGGACTCGGTTGCGGTGGAAATCCGGCAGCTGAAACAGGAAAAAAATGCGGTGATTTTAGCACATTATTACGTGCCTGATCCGGTGCAGGCGGTTGCTGACGAAATAGGAGATTCTTTTTATCTTAGTCGGGCGGCAACCCGGTCTCCGGCACAGACGATCGTGTTTGCCGGAGTTTCCTTTATGGGAGAGAGTGCAAAGATTCTCAATCCGGAAAAAACTGTGCTTCTTCCCGATCCTCAGGCAGACTGTCCCATGGCGCATATGGCGGAAGAGGCGGAAATCCTTCGGATGCGGGCGGAATATTCGGATCTTGCTGTGGTTTGTTATATTAATTCTACTGCAAAGCTTAAGACTTTGTCCGATGTCTGCGTTACCTCGTCCAACGCAGTTAAAATTGTCCGGAAGCTTCCCAACCGGAATATTTTCTTTATTCCAGACCGCAATTTAGGGAAATATGTATCTCAGCAAGTGCCGGAAAAGAATATTATTCTTAACAACGGCTGTTGTCCGGTCCATCAGCGTATGACGCCGGAGATTGTAGTTCAGGCCCGTCAGGCCCGACCCAACGCGCTTTTTCTGGTGCATCCGGAGTGCAGAGAAGCGGTGGTTGGATTAGCCGATTTTGTAGGCAGT
Source organism: uncultured Clostridia bacterium (assembly GCA_944386295.1). Lineage (GTDB taxonomy): Bacteria > Bacillota > Clostridia > Oscillospirales > UBA644 > CALXAO01. The sequence continues at coordinate 5,098 of CALXAO010000104.1, forward strand.
ACGGCAGAAATTATTCAGTATGCCGAGGAAAGTCCAGCGGAGGAATTCTTGATCGGGACGGAAGATGGGGTTCTTTACGAACTACGCCGCCGCTGTCCCGAAAAACGGTTTTATCCCCTGTCTGACGGGCAGATTTGTGGGGATATGAAAAAAATCACACTGGAAAAGCTGCGAGACAGTCTAAAATACGGTACGGGTGAGGTTGAGGTCAGCGACAAGGTTTGTCGGGCGGCATGGAAACCTTTGAACCGCATGTTGGAGTTGGCAAAGTAAGGGAGACGGCAAGTTGAAAAAGCAGAAAACCGATATTGTAATTGTCGGAACAGGCGCTAGCGGCCTGTATGCGGCGCTAAATTTACCGCGGGACCGGGAAATTCTGATGATTACAAAGGATACGGTGGAAAACAGTGATTCTTTTTTGGCCCAGGGTGGAATTTGTGTTTTGCGGGATCCGGACGACTATGACAGTTTTATGGAAGATACTCTGCGGGCTGGACATTATGAAAACAATCGGGCTGCCGTAGATGTGATGATCCGTTTTTCACGATCTACGATTGAAGACTTGATTTCTTATGGCGTGGATTTTACCCGTGACGGAACCGGTAATTTGGCCTATACCCGGGAGGGGGCGCATTCTAAGCCTCGGATTTTGTATCATGCCGATATTACCGGGCGGGAAATTACCAGCAAGCTGTTGGCCCAGGTCCGACAGCTGCCGAATGTTACAATTCGGGAGCAGGTAACTATGTTGGATATTTTAGAGCAGGAGAACAGTTGCTTCGGTATCCTGGTTCGGGAAAGTGACGGAACGCTGGCTACGATTGTTGCCGACGAAACCGTCTGGGCCTGTGGTGGCGTCGGAGGGTTATATGTTCATTCCACCAACTTCCCTCATTTGACCGGGGACGCGCTGGCCATTTCCCTGCTCCACGGAATTACATTGGAACATATAAACTATGTACAGATTCATCCTACGACTTTATATTCCAAAACCCCTGGTCGAAGGTTTCTGATTTCCGAATCTGTCCGCGGAGAAGGGGCGCGGCTGTACAATGCTGCCGGCGAACGGTTTACCGACGAGGTTCTTCCCCGGGATCTGTTAACGCAGGAAGTGCGCAAGCAGATGAAAAAGGACGGTAAGCCCTATGTGTGGCTGGACATGTCTCCTTTGGGCAGAGAGACAATTTTGTCTCATTTTCCTAATATTTATCAACATTGTCTGTCGGAAGGATATGACGTAACCCGAGACTGGATTCCTGTTGTTCCGGCACAGCATTATTTTATGGGTGGTGTCAAGGTGGATTTGCAAAGCCGGACTTCGATGAATCATCTTTATGCCATCGGAGAAACCAGCTGCAACGGAGTCCATGGCGCCAATCGGCTGGCCAGCAATTCTTTGTTGGAAAGTTTGATTTTTGCCAAACGCGCTGCAGAGGATATATCTACTCACCGTTCGGAAACAGATGTGTCGGACCTTGGAAATAAGCTGGCGGATCAGTTGGATTTGTCAACTTACGAAGATCTGTCGCAGCTGCAAGCCCAATATAAAACCATGATTCTGGATGAAATGGAAAGGGAACGGAAGGAAAAATGAACCGAATTACCATGAAATTGAATGTAGACCCCTTGATTTTGCAGGCTCTGGCGGAGGACGTAACCAGTGAGGATATTTCCACCAATGCTGTCATGCCCGAGGCACGGCAGGGGCAGGTGGACTTAATTTGCAAGCAGGACGGGGTAATTGCCGGGTTAGAGGTGTTTCGCCGGGTATTTTTTCTGCTGGATCCGGATACAAAGGTAAAATTTGAGGCCGCAGATGGCGATCGGGTTTTGGCCGGTCAGAAACTGGCTGTGTTGACTGGGGATATCCGGGTTCTTTTGTCCGGAGAGCGGGTGGCTCTGAATTATTTGCAGCGGATGAGCGGAATTGCTACCTATACTCGGACGGTAGCCGACCTTCTGGAAGGCAGCGGTGTGAAATTGCTGGACACCCGCAAAACGACGCCAAATATGCGGATTTTTGAAAAATATGCCGTGCGGGTAGGCGGTGGCTGCAACCATCGGTACAATCTGTCGGACGGAATTCTGCTGAAGGACAATCATATTGGTGCTGCGGGAAGTGTTCGGCGGGCTGTGGAATTGGCTCGGGAATACGCTCCTTTTGTTCGAAAAATTGAAGTAGAAGTGGAAACGCTGGATATGGTCCGGGAAGCGGTCGAAGCCGGTGCTGATATTATTATGCTGGACAATATGTCACCTGAAACTATGAAGCAGGCGGTAGCATTGATTGCTGGTAGGGCTGAAACCGAATGTTCTGGCAATGTGACCCGGGAGAACATTGCCCGTTTGGTTGATATTGGTGTGAACTATATTTCCAGTGGTGCATTGACTCATTCGGCTCCTATTTTGGATATTTCTATGAAACATTTGCATGCAATTTAAAAAAGGGCATGATAACTCTATATGAGAAAGGTGGCATAATATCTGTGTCTGTTGTGAAAATCACGAAGGATAATTTTGTGCAGGAGGTTCTGCAAGCGGACATTCCGGTGTTGATTGATTTTTGGGCTTCTTGGTGTAATCCCTGCCGGGTATTTTCTCCTGTAGTGGATGAAATTGCAGAAGAGATTCCTGGTGTGAAGGTCGGTAAGGTGAACGTAGATGAGGAACCGGAATTGGCCCGGGAATTTGACGTTATGAGTATTCCAATGCTGGTTCTTTTTCGGGATGGTCAGGTCGTTGGTACCTCTGTCGGTGTTCAATCCAAAGAAGATATTGTGCAGATGCTAAAATAAATCATAACTCCGGCGGTTAGCCGGAGTCATTTTTGAGGAAATATGTTTTGAAGATTACTGATAAAAATATTGATGGAGGAAAGCCGTTTGATTGGGGAAGAACGGCGCTGGATTACGCAAAATTTCGTGATATTTATCCTGAGGAATTTTATAAAAAAATTCTGTGCAGAAATTTATGTGTGAAAGGACAGACAGCTCTTGATGTTGGAACTGGGACTGGTGTTCTTCCGAGAAATATGTGTCAATATGGAGCTGCGTGGACAGCTGTGGATCGCTCTGAAGAGCAAATTGAACAGGCGAGATTTCTTTCCAAGGATATGCCAATAGACTATTACGCTGTTTCTGTGGAAAATATGGAGTTTGAGGCGCACTCTTTTGATGTGATTACAGCCTGTCAATGCTTTTGGTATTTTGATCACGAAAAGGTAATGCTGAAGTTTTCTCACATACTGAAATCTGGAGGAAGCCTTTTGCTTTTATATATGGCGTGGCTGCCGTATGAGGATAAAATTGCCGGTGCAAGTGAATCTCTTGTGTTAAAATACAGTCCGGAATGGAGCGGTGCAGGAGAAACAATGCATTCAATTTTTGTTCCCGATTGTTATAACGAACAGTTTGATTTGGTTTTTCAGGAAGAATATCCTATAAGAGTCCCTTTTACCCGTGAGCTTTGGAATGGAAGGATAAAGACCTGCAGAGGTATTGGAGCGTCTTTGACGGAAAAAGAAGTTGAAGCATGGGAACAGGAACATTTGAAACTGCTTCGTGAAATTGCTCCCGATAAATTTGAAATATTGCATTATGGTGCAATTGCAGAACTGAAGAAAAAAACTTAAAAAACAGGGAACCCATTTGAGCGGTTCCCTGTTTTTTAAGTATAAATTCAGATTAGTTCGCTTTTTTCTTCCCGTAAATGGCCAGACCGGTTACAGCAGCCGAGCAGGCCAGCATAAGAACTACACAGACTGTCAGAAGGCTGTCAGCGGTTTCGGGATTTTCCTTCGCGCCGCAGACGGTACAAACGCCATCCTTGTAGGTATGGGCAGTCTTTTCAATGGCTTTGCCAGCTTCCAAAGTTACGCCACAGTCTTTACAGACCTTATCGCCGGTGTATCCTTCAGCAGTGCAGGTGGCGTCTTTGGCATTTTTGATTTCCGTTTCCCCCGTGTGGTTTTGGGGATCCAGTTCCCCGTAGGATTTTCCGCAAACGGTGCAGACCGCTTTATCCTTACAGGTAGCTGTTCCACCGGTATGTTCGGTATGAGTGTCAATAAAACCGTTTTCTTTCTTTTCAAAGACCAGATTTTCCGATTTGCTTTCCAGAACCGGATCTTTGCCTTCCGCATCGCTCTTGTCAATTTTAGCTACCCGTTTGTCAGCCGCATCGCTATTATCGGTAAAGGTTAAATTCGACTCTTCTTCGAATGTTAAATAAGCCTCTCCACTCTTGTTGTCCAGATTGATACCATACCAGGATTTGTTCCCGGTAATGATTTCCAGGGTTCCGGTTACGGAAATGCTAGAGCCGTTGTTGATTAGAGGTGCGCCGTCGGAGGCGTTTTCATGGTTTAGGGTGACATTGTTCAGTGTCAGGTTGGTTGCTCCGTAAACGTCCAAAGTATGTTTGGTTTTGTCTGTACCAACCAGCTTAACATTGTCCAGAGTAACATTTTCAGCCGATTCTACCTTTACCAGCTGAATCTGACCTTCAATGTTCATTTTGAAATCTTCGGCGGCCGTAATGGTGTGGCCGTTGCCTTTGATGGTAACGTTGTCTACACCTTTGATATACAGCTCTTCGCTGAGTTCAATATCCTCGGTCAGTTCGATGGTAGTGCCGGGTTTCAGGCCATCAATAACCTGCTTGACAAGTTCAATGTCTCCGTCTACTTTGATCGTAAGCCCGTCAAGCGTTACTTTGTCGCCGGAAATGCCGGGCTTCCATGCATAGTTTCCATCCTGATTGTAACCGGAATAAGCATTGTCAGCAAAATCTATGACAATATTTTTCGCGGTCACAGTGCCGGTTGTAACAGCTCTTGCGCTGATCCAGGAAGAAAGTGTTACGTCTTCCAAAAGAGTTTCTCCTGCGTCTTTTGCAATAAAATAAATAGAACCGCTGCCAAGCTTGTTGTCATTATCCTTTAAAGGCAGATTGTTGACTTTCTTCAAAGTCAGGTCTTTGCCGTCATCGGCCAGGAGCAGAACTTTGTTGCATAAGCCGTCGTAGGCGCTGTTAGGATTGCCCTTCAGGTTGACATTTTCAATGGTAACATTTTGGCCGGACACGGTAACGAAGTTTTGCTTTACTTCGATGCCCGAATTCGGATCGTACGAACTGGTAATGGTGACGTCCCCATTGCCTATAATTTTCAAATTGTTTGCAAAGATGGGAAATACAAAACCGTTGGAATACGTGGTTCCGTTGATGGCAATGTTCGCTTCCACATCAATGCATTTGTCGGCAATATCATAGGTTCCTGCCGCCAAATTCCAGGTTTCACCATCTTTTTGATTTTTGATGGCGTCCACGAGTTGGTCTACTGTCGAAATTTCTTTTACGGTGCCGGTGGTTTCAGCAAACAGGCCAATTGGCGAAAGGCTCATGATCAACATTACCGCAAAGAAAACAGTAGGCTCTTTCCAACTGTTTTTTGTTTTCATTGTTAATGTGACCTCTTTGTTTTTACTCCGAAAAAAAAACACTTTTTTCTTTCGGAATTCGGAAATATTTATTCCTTTTGGAACATGTTCATTATACCACAAATACGAATTATTGGCAATAGGGAAATGTGCCCATTTTTGAAATTTTTTCTTGACTTTTATTTGAATTGTTTCATATAATAAAAAGTATGGTTTTTCGAAAAAATGTAAATATTTTGTAAATGCTATTGACAATCATTTGATTGTGTGATATAATCATAATACCATATTTCAGGGAGTTGTGATTGTATTGATTAAACAATTGCCGGGAACTACGGTGGAATTGGGAATTCGGCAGGTACAGGCAGCTGGTGAGTTTCTGGACAATATTTTTGCCTGCGGAGGTCTGATGCTTTCCCAGGTATCGAGTTTGACCGGGCTGGAACCTTATGTGATTCAGAATTGGGTCAAACGGGGATTTCTGGCTCCGGCAAAGAAAAAATTGTATACGAAGCGACAATTTTGTCGGATTCTGCTGATTAATATGCTGCGGGAAAGTCTGCAGATTGAAAAAATTGTAGGACTGCTTTCCTATATTAATGGTCACTTGGATGATGAGTCGGACGACCAAATCGATGATACCGTCCTGTATTTATACTGCGTGACGGTTCTTTTAGCGCTGGCCGATTCCGGAGGACCGTCGGAAGGATTCCGTGACATTATAGAACAGACGGTTGCCGATTATGCGGAACCGTTTCCCGGCGGTCGGAGGCGGTTGGTAGACGTTCTTGAAGTGATGGCGTTTGCCTACTGTTCCGCCCAGTACCGAAAATGGGCAGAAAGATGTCTGCGTTCGTTGGATCATATTTCAAAGGAGGAATAATATAATGTTAGTCTGGTGGGAGAGTTTGGGTATTTTGGGACAGGTGTTTGCCTGTATTGCAATTCCTGCGACGCTGATTTTGCTGATTCAGACGGTGCTTCTTTTCTTAGGGATAGGAGGGGAGGCGGATTCCGACGCGGATGGAGACGGCGGGGAGCCTTTGGATGGAATTTTTGGAGACGATCTGCCGGCGGAAGCGCCCCAGGACGGTCCTGCGGAGACCGGTCTGCGGTTGTTTACATTCCGGGGAATGATTGCTTTTTTCGCGGTTATGGGCTGGACTGGGATCGTATGCGTCAAAAGCGGGCTGCATTTGTCGCTGTCTGTTGGTCTTTCCCTTGTTGCCGGCGCGCTGGCTCTGATCGGGGTTGCTTTTCTTTTGAAACTGGTGCTGTCTTTGCAATACGACGGAACAGAAAACGTTCGCAACGCTCTGGGGGCCGGCGGTACGGTCTATCTGCGGATTCCACCCTGCCGGACCGGCCGGGGAAAGGTAAATCTGCTGATTCAGGGGGCCTGGACGGAAAAATACGCGGTGACAGATGAAGAAACAGAATTGGGGTACGGCGAGGAAGTGGTTGTGGTGGGTGTCAGCGGCGGCACAACGTTAATTGTGAAGCGTCAAAATACTTAAAAAAGATTTCAAGGAGGAACATAGTTATGGAAGTATTGATTTTGGCCTCGGTAATCGGTGTAATTTTATTTTCGCTGATTATCTGGTTGTTTTCCCGGTACAAAAAGTGCCCATCCGATAAAGTGATGGTCATTTATGGCCGGGTGGGAAAGAATAAAGACGGCACGGCCCGCAGTGCCCGCTGTATTCACGGCGGTGCGGCCTTTATTGTACCGGTGGTTCAGGCATATGAGTTTTTGGACTTGACACCGATTTCTATTTCAGTGGATCTGAAAAACGCTCTTTCCCGGCAGAATATCCGCATTGACGTGCCTTCCCGATTTACTGTGGGAATTTCCACAGAACAGGGCGTAATGCAGAATGCCGCGGAGCGTCTTCTGGGACTGAAGCTGACTGAAATTCAGGAGCTTTCCAAGGATATTATTTTCGGGCAGCTGCGACTGATTATTGCTACCATGGACATTGAGGAAATCAACACCGACCGGGATAAATTCCTGGAAGCGGTAAGCCGGAACGTGGAAACCGAACTGAAAAAGATCGGGTTACGGCTGATTAACGTCAATGTTACTGATATCAGCGATGAAAGTGGATACATTACTGCATTGGGAAAAGAAGCGGCAGCCAAAGCGATAAACGACGCGAAAAAGAGTGTGGCTGAGAAGGAACGGGATGGGTCTATTGGGCAGGCAAACGCCAAAATGGACGAACGGATTAAGGTTTCCCAGGCCGACTCTGTGGCAATTCAGGGTGAAAACGAAGCAAAAATGCAGGTTGCCATGTCTAACGCTGCCCTGCGGGAAAAGCAGGCTGAGGCCTTGCGGATTGCCACTTCCGCAGAAAAAATTCAGGCTGCGAAAGCATTGGAAGACGCCTATGCTGCCGAACAGGAAGCGGAACGGGCCCGGTACGCCTTGGAGCAGGCTACCCAGGAAGCCGATGTTATTGTCAATGCTGAAATCCAGAAGCGGCAGGCGGAACTGGCTGCCGAAGCGGAAGCCGAGCAGATCCGTCGGAAAGCCAAAGGGGAGGCGGACGCTATTTTGGCAAAAATGCAGGCCGAGGCCCAAGGTATGGAGGAAATTCTCAGCAAGCAGGCGGCAGGGTTTGCCAAGGTAGTGAGTGCGGCCGGCGGTGACGCAGACGCCGCGTTGAAGCTTCTGATTGCCGATAAGCTGGAAGAACTGATGCGGATTCAGGTGGACGCTATTAAGAATATCAAGATTGATAAGGTTACGGTCTGGGATAGCGGTACCGGCGGAAAAGAAGGTAAAAATACTACCGCTGATTTTCTGTCGGGGCTAATGAAGTCTGTGCCCCCGCTGTCGGAGGTCTTTGATTTATCGGGGATGACATTGCCGGAGATTTTGGGTAAGAAGGTTGCAGAGACACCCGAGGAAGTTTGATTTTTTTACGGACGCGGCAGCGCGTCCGCTTTTTCATAATTTGTTTCCGAAAACACGCTGAAAATTCACAAATGTCTGGTAAAATGAAAAAAAGTTTTGGCAACAAAAAAGAAAAGAGGTTTAGGTTATGGAACAGATTATTCAAACCGTTCTGGAAACCGGATTGGAAAAGCCGGTTCGGATTCTCCACGCGACGGATGTACATTTGGTGGAATACGCGGCGGAAGACCCTGTAGAACAGCAGGAACACATGATTGCCCGCCGGGAGGTGTTTCGCAAGGAAGCAAATTTCCCGCCCCATACGCAGAACGAATATTTTGAGGAAGCCTTCCGGATGGCGGAAGAACAGGATGCGCTGATGGTGGTTACCGGAGATGTGATGGACATTAACTGCAAGGGAAACTGGAAGGAATTCCACCGGATTGCCGATGGGCACGATTTTATGTTTACCCCTGGCAGCCATGAGTTTGCAAAATTTTGCCGGACGCCGAAGGAAGATTTCCCCGCATACTATGCCCAGGCCCGGCCACAGGTGGAAGCCGCTTTTCCCAATATCAAATTCCGGTTTGACAGCCGTGTGGTGGGCGGTCTGAACGTGGTTACTATTGACAACAGCGAGGACTATTTCCGGGAGCAGGAGTTTGAGGCGCTTAAAAAAGAGGCGGAAAAGGGTTTGCCCATGGTCCTGTTTATGCACGAGCCTCTTCATGATCACGGTCTGCTGCGGATTGCCACGCCCAACCCGGTGCTTCGCCGGACTGCGGAGGAATACCGGATCAATGACGAGATGATTTCTTTTATTGGGCGCTGCCCTCTGATTTTGGCGACCTTTGCCGGCCATTGGCACGGACAGACGGAGGCGGTGGCTCCTTTTGGGGCCAAGGTATATGTGACCCCGGGGCTGTTCAAGGGCATTGTCCGGATGATTGAAGTGCGCTGAGGGGGAAGCTAGAATGGAACAGATTCTGCATACCGTTTTAGAAGCTGGGCTGGAAAAGCCGGTCCGGATTCTGCAGGTAACTGACGTGCATTTGGTGGAGTATAGCGATCAGGATCCGGTCGACCAGCAGGAGCTGCTGAAGCGCCGCCGGGAAACCTTCCGCAAGGAGGGGGGATACCCGCCTCATACCCAGAACGAGTATCTGGAAGAGGCTTTCCGGATTGCGGAGGAGCAGGATGCCCTGCTGGTGATTACCGGGGACGCGATGGATTTGAACAGCGATGGAAACCACCGGGAGTTCCGTCGGATTACCGCCGGGAAGGATTTTATGTTTACACCGGGGGGACACGAGTTCCAACGCATCTGTAAGCGGGTTCTGGATGAGCCTGCCGATTATTATCCGGGAGCTCGGGCCAGGGTTGCCGCCGCGTTTCCTGAACTGAAGCTGACCTTTGATAGCCGTGTGGTGGGTGGCGTCAACGTGATTACTATGGACAACAGTGTGGACTATTTCCAGGCGGAAATTTTGGACGCGCTGGAAAAGGAAGTACAGAAAGGGCTGCCGATGGTGCTGTTTATGCATGATCCGCTTCATGACAAAGCACTGCTGCATATTGCGGGAATTCCGTTGCAGCGGCCAACCGACGAAGAATACCGGATCAGTGACCAGGTCATTGAACTAATTGGCACTTGTCCGTTGGTGCTGGCTACCTTCGCGGGCCATTACCATTCGGAACAGGAAACGATTGCTCCCTGCGGTGCAAAGGTATATGTAACGCCGGGATTGTTCAAGGGAATTGCCCGGATGATTGAAATTCGCTGAATCAAACACAAAACAGTTGCGGCCGGAGGAAATCCTCCCGGCCGCGAAATACTGAAAAGGCAGGAATAACGCATGTCAAAACAGTTACAGGAAAATAAAATGGGAACCATGCCGGTTCCCCGGCTGGTGGCTACCATGTCTTTGCCGATTATTTTATCCATGGTAGTGCAGGCCTTGTATAATGTGGTTGACAGCTACTTTGTAGCACAGGTCAGCCGTGAGGCACTTACTGCCGTGGGACAGGCTTTTTCGGCTCAGAACTTGATGATCGGCATTGCCACGGGCACTGGTGTAGGCGTTAATGCACTTCTATCCCGGGCTTTGGGGGAAAAGAATCCTCAGAAAGCTAACCGGATTGCGGGGAATGGTCTGCTGCTGGCACTGGTTGGGTATTTGATTGTCCTGCTGTTTGGATTGCTGGGCACCGACCTGTATTTCCGAGGTATTCTCAGTTCCGCCAATCTGGACGGGGGACTGGACCTGGAAGCGGTTCGCCAGGCGGGGAACGATTATTTGCAGATCTGTACTATTTTTTCCTTTGGACTGTTTGGGCAGATTCTGTTTGAACGACTCATTCAGGCTACGGGAAGGGCTGTATTCACTCTTTATTCGCAGGGTGTGGGTGCGTTAATTAATATTTTGCTCGATCCGATTTTTATTTTGGAGGATATTTCTTTTCTTCCGTTTTCTGGATTTGGTATGGGGGCAAAGGGGGCAGCTATTGCCACGGTTATTGGACAGATTGTGGCAATGATTCTGGGATTTATTTTAAATCAGAAATTCAACCGGGAAATTCGGTTCAGTCTGTCCAGTTTACGGCCTGACCTGAAAATTATCGGAAATATTTATTCCATCGGCATTCCTTCAATTATTATGGTCGCTGTTGGATCGGTAATGTATTATTTGATCAATATGATCGTCATGACTGTTTCCAGTGTGGGATCCACCCTGTTTGGTGTTTATTTTAAACTGCAAAGTTTTGTGTTTATGCCTTTGTTCGGCATAAATAATGGAGTGATTCCCATCATGGGATACAATTTTGGCGCTGGAAATCGCCGACGGTTGGAACACACGGTCCGGACCGCCTTGTTGTTTGCTTGCTTTTTCATGGGAACGGGGCTTTTCCTGATGCAGTGGGTGCCCGATTTGCTGATAGGTTTGTTTGAATCCGACCCCACAGTAATTGCCTTGGGATGTACCGCGCTGCGGATTATTAGTCTTAGTTTTTTGTTTGCGGGGTTTAGCGTGATTTTAAGCGCGGTGTTTCAGGCTTTGGGTAAAGGAGTTTACTCTATGTTTGTTTCCATTGCTCGGCAGCTTTTGGTACTGGTTCCCGTCGCATGGTTTTTGTCTCGAGCGGGACAGTTAGATCTGATCTGGTGGGCATTTCCCATTGCCGAAGTGATTTCTCTGGCTGTGAGTTTGGGGTGCTTTTTGCAACTCCGGAAGAGAATTATTTCAAAGATTCCGTTAGGTGTATAAAAAAAGATGCCGGACAGATTAGGCAGCGTCCTATAAGGAGATAAAAATGATAAGAAAGATAGCAAATAAAATTAGCAAGCGGTATGTCCTTATCTCACTGATTCTGGTTGGTCTGATAGGTCTTTTTATGATTCTTGTGTTCATGGGCTATTTTTTCGATATGGCAAATGGCTATCCGTACATGGAAACGAAATTTGGTTTTCTTCCAGACGATCTTTTTGAAATAGCAGAAGGATACGGGGCTGCTGGGCGCAGCTTATATATCAAAAGTGCGCTCAGCCTGGATTTGCTCGTCCCGCTACTAGGGGCCAATTTTTTTACTTCCCTTACGCTGTATCTGATGAAGAAAAACTCTGGTGGAGAGGAACGGTATGGGTTAGCATTTATACTGGGGGTGGTGTCCTGCCTTTCGGATTGGCTTGAAAATCTCGCCATGATTGGAGTGATTACAACTTACGAACAACCCGTTATGGCCTTTGCTGTTATGGCAAGAATTATGACAACGATAAAATATTTAACAATCGTCATATTTGTCGCAGTTATTGTCCGAGAAAAATATCTGAGTAAACGGCGATTGTGAAATATTAGCTATGAAAGTTTTTATAAAGATTGGCAAGCAATGCAAACATATACATGTTTTGCGATTTTGGCCGGATTGCACCAGCCAAAATGCATGTTGAGGGATAACCCCAAGTCCCCAAGTTCGCTTACCTTCGGTGACGACCACGCATCCTGTGGACGCTGAAAATTTGAAATAGGCAAAAGAAAAACTCTATGCAAATGATTCATCCATTCACATAGAGTTTTCTTATTTCCCGTTTACTTGGCATAGGTCAGTATTTCTGCAATACTTCTTTATGATCCTCTGCCATTTTCTGTCCGGCTTCTTTTTTATACAAGGTTTGCCAGTTCGTCCAAAATTCCCAGGTCCCAGAACAGGCGGCCGCCCACGTATTTGTCCCGAATATCTTTTGCTGCCAGGAAAGCGCCCTTGACTTCTTCTTGGGAAAGGCCGATTTTTTCCGGCGAGGTGGGGAAGCCAATCTCATTTAACCTTTGTTCTAAGGTTTCCGGCCGAGGAAGGTCCTGACGAATATTACGGAGAATTTCATCCCAATGGGTCAAAATCATGTCCAGCCGTTTTGCGTGTTTTTCGTGGGAATATTTTTGTTCCGTTTTTTCCTTTTCAATCATTTCCTCTGCGCCCGGTCCTACGTATTCCCGAAGAAAAGAGTTCCAAGTTTCAGGGCAGAAGCTGTTCACAGCGGCCATAGCTTTTTCTCTGTCGGGAACAAAGTTTGTTACCGCCTGGTAGGCCTTCAGCACAATTAGAGTGCCGATACCGCATTGAATACCGTGCAGATCTACTGGAGTGCCGAATGCCAATCCCCGCATATCCCACAGATGAGAAATATAATGCTCCATGCCGGAGGCCGGACGGGACACTCCGGCGTAATTCATGCTGATACCGGCCAAAATCATGCCTTCCATCACAGTTTTTACCGCTTCCGGTTCCCGGCGCAGAGCAGCCGGAGCCGCGTTCATACACTGGTCCAGTGTTTGCTGAACCAAAGACGCGATCCAAGGGCAATAATATTCACCAAGAAGCAGATGGGCCAATTCCCATTCAAATAGGCTGATATATTTGGCTGTCATATCTCCGATTCCAGCCAAAATCATTCGTTCCGGTGCTTGACATAGGACCTGAGTATCTCCAAGGACAGCGTCAGGGCAGACCGAGGGTATCGATACTTTCAGTCCGTTGTATTCCATAGAAGAGGTTGCGGAGGCATAGCCGTCCATAGAGGGCGCTGTTGCTACAATAATATAAGGCCGTCCCGTTAAAGCAGCGATGACTTTTCCGGTATCATTGAGTACGCCGCTTCCTACGCTGACAATGCAGTCGCAGGTCTGGTCAAAGGCAAGGGCTGTCTTTCCCACGGTTTTTTCATCGGGGAACAGATGGCTTTCCGTAAAGCAGTAAACGCGTACTTCTATTCCGGCTGCGGTAAGCAAGGCTTCTGCCTGGTTCCCGGCAGCGTTTCGAGTATGTTTGTCGCAAAGCAGAAATACCCGGGTTCCATTGTATTTTTTTACTATGTCAGGCAACCGGTTGAGCGCACCATCTTCCAAAATCAGATCTTTGAGTTTTGCATAATGACGCTTTCCGCAGGCGCAAGAAAAACCGTCTTCGGCTAATAGTTGATGCAATGTCATAGTATTCCTCCTTTGAATTTATTATAGCACAGTTTGTAAGGAAAAGCAAGGGGAGAAATAAAAATTTAAAATATTTTTTCTTGACATCAAAAAAAAATCTGGTATAATATAGTCCGAAATCATACTTTTAGGAGCAATTTTTATTCTGCAAGTCACAGGCAGTTGTTGGAATTTCTTTCTGTTAGCAATGCCATTGATGAATTTTATGGAAACCTTGCTGCGGGGGGAGGGGATGGTCTGCGAGGGCGTTTTGGACACTGTATTTTATTCGTTTGTCCGTAGAGGGGTGCACCTCTAAGCAGATTTGCACACAATGGTCTATGTGCAAGCAGACGGTGCATTCTGCTTTAGGGCTATTGGTTCCCGGGCCGATCCGGTGGATCGGCGCAGTCGACAACTAATGCTGACGCCAGAAGGAAAACGGTTTGCTGCGCAGTATCTAGATCGTATTTTTGCAGCGGAGGAATATGCGTTTTCTACCTTGACGGAGGAAGATCGCCAAGCGTTGATTTCTGGTTCCCCTTGTTTTTTTGAACAGGTTCGGGATGCATGGAAAGAAGGGAAGCAAGATGAGAATTCAACTGTCAGATCATTTTAACTATCGACGGCTGTTTCGGTTTACGCTGCCATCCGTTGTAATGATGGTTTTTACTTCTGTTTATGGCCTGGTGGATGGCCTGTTCGTTTCAAATTGTGTGGGAAGCAATGCGCTTTCCTCCATTAATATTGTATATCCGTTGGTTATGATTGTGGGTGCAGTGGGGTTTATGTTGGGTACAGGAGGCAGTGCTGAAGTGTCCAAGGCTCTTGGTCAGGGAAAGCATGAAGATGCTTGCCAGTATTTTACCACGCTGATTTTAACGCTGCTGGCTTGTGGCGTATGCTTATCTGCACTGTGTATTGCGTTCATCCGTCCCCTAGTCCGGTTGTTGGGGGCAAGTGCTTTGCTTCTGGAGGATAGCGTTACTTACGGAACAATTCTGTTATTAGGCAGTCCCTTTTTCATGCTTCAATCGGCCTTTCAGACTTTTTTTGTTGCAGCGGAGAAACCGAAGTTGGGTTTAGGCCTAACTGTATTGTCAGGTGTAACAAATATTGTTTTGGATTTCCTGTTTATTTTTTGTTTTCATTGGGGGGTGGCTGGGGCTGCGTTAGCTACCGTGGCTGGTTATGTGTTGGGCGGTGTGATTCCGTTGCTTTATTTTTTTCTGCCGAATACAAGCCTTCTGCGTTTTGCGAAAACCCATATTTATCCGGGAATGTTGTTAAAAAGTTGTGTAAATGGGTCTTCGGAAATGGTTTCCAATGTGTCCATGTCTGTAGTCGCAATTTTGTATAACTGGAAAATGATGGACTTGATCGGTGAAGACGGGGTAGCTGCCTATACAGCAATTATGTATGTAAACTTTTTGTTTCTTGCTATTTTTATTGGTTTTGTGATTGGGACAGCTCCGGTAATCAGCTTTCATTATGGAGCAGGAAACCAAGCTGAGTTGAAAAATCTGTTTCGAAAAAGTGTATTCATTCTTTTCCTGACCTCTTTAAGCATGTTTTTCCTGTCTCAGGTCTGTGCGTCCTGGATTGCAGGAGCCTTTTCCGGTGGTAATTTGAATTTGGCGGCGATGGTCGGGCACGGGTTTCGTATTCACGCGGTATCCTTTCTATTTAGCAGTGTGGGGATTTTCGGCTCGGCCTTTTTTACTGCGCTTTGCAATGGCGCAGTATCTGCGTTGATTTCTTTTTTGCGCGCCCTTGTTTTTCCGGTGCTGTTCATTTTTCTGCTCCCCCTTTTCTGGAAATTGGATGGCGTTTGGATTTCCGCGGTGGCCACGGAAGGTCTAGCAGGATTGTTAACGGCCGGGTTGCTTTGGAGCAATCGGAAAAAATATGGTTACATATAAAAATGAACAAACTATGACACTCCCAATAATCGCTTGTTATTTTTTTGAAAATCAAGTATAATGGAATCAGAAAAAATTTGTCAGTTTACGGAGGGAAGAGAAATATGTTTTTTCGGTATGATTCATCTGCAGTCCGGTTGACTGGCCGATGGGCGCCGCTGGGGGAGTATACAGCCACAACTGCCCCTGGTTCTTCAATTGAGGTTGCGTTTGCTGGTGCAATGGCTACGCTTCAGTTTGATCTGACTTGTATGGCAGAGCCCAGGCCTCATCTTTGGATCAGTGTAGATGCCGGTGCCCGGGTGGAAGTTCCGGTAGATCGATATCTGCGGGTTTACGGCGTTGGGGAAGGATTGCATGTAGTGCGGATTATTTACAAGGGCAGTGTGGAGCGGCAGCATCGCTGGCATCATCCCTTGGTGGGGAGGATTGCATTCTTAGGCTTTGACGCTGAAAGGGAAGGTTTACTGCCTTTGGATGCCCGTAGAACCATCGAGTTTGTGGGCGATTCTATTACAGAAGGTGTACTGATTGATGACTTCTGCCAGCCGGAAAAGGATGTTCAGAACAATCGCCCCTATCAGGATGATGTGACGGCTACTTATGCCTGGCTGACGGCCGAGGCATTGAATTTAAATCCGTTGTTTATGGGATATGGTGCCGTTGGTGTGACAAAAGGCGGGCAAGGTGGGGTCCCGAAAGCATCGGAGGCTTATCCGTATTGTTTTGAACGGGCGCCGGTGGCCTATCCATCTCCCAATTATATTTTAATCAATCATGGTGCCAATGATCGGGGCCGGTCAGAATCGGAATATTTACAGGGATATCGGGAATTGCTGGATGTGATTTTAGCCAGGAATCCTTTTTCCAAAATTATTCTTCTAAGCGCATTTTCCGGGGTGTATGTTCAGGCGCTGGAAAATTTTGCTCGGGTTTACGAAAAGGAGAAAGGCCACCCTCTCTTTTTCGTGGATTCATCTGGGTGGATTCCTCCGGAGCCTTTACATCCGCGCAGAGAAGGGCATCGCATTATTGCGGAACATTTGATACCGATTCTTCGGAAACAGTTTGCATTATAAGAAAAGGAGATTGGAAACATGGAATTTTTACCTTATATTATTGTTGGTGTTCTTTTTGTAATTGTACTGATCTGCAATTTGAAAGTAGTGCCCCAGGCAACGCAATGTGTGTTGGAGTTTTTGGGAAAATATCGGACTACCTGGAATGCGGGGTTGCATTTTAAGATTCCATTTTTTGAACGGATTGCATCCCGCATTACCCTTAAGGAACAGGTGTTAGATTCTCCGCCGCAGCCGGTAATTACTCGAGATAATGTAACCATGCGTATTGACAGTGTGGTTTTTTTCCGGGTGTATGATGCCAAACTGTATACCTATGGGGCCGTTAATCCGGTGGGGGCGCTGGAAAATCTGGCAGCAACGACGCTGCGAAATATTGTGGGGGAATTGAATCTGGACGACACTCTGACCTCCCGGGATACTATTAACGGGAAAATGACTGAAGTTCTGGATAATGCTACCGATCAGTGGGGAATTAAGGTCACTCGTGTAGAACTAAAAAATATTATGCCCCCCGAAGAGATCCGTAACGCCATGGAAAAACAGATGAAAGCGGAACGAGACCGTCGGGAAACGCTATTGCAGGCCGAAGGACATAAGGCGTCTTCTATTACCCGTGCTGAAGGGGAGAAGCAGGCTATGATTCTTGCCGCAGAAGGAGAACGGGATGCCCGAATTGCCCGTGCCGAAGGGGAAGCTAAAGCGTTGCTTTTGCAAAAACAGGCAGAAGCCGACGGATTACGGGCGCTGATGGAAGCTGCCCCTAATGCGGCGGTTTTGGAACTGAAAAAGTATGAAGCGCTCATTCAGGCATCCAACGGAACAGCGGCAAAGATTATTATTCCAACCGATGTGGTGGAGCCTGTTCGGCACAATGTGTTGTTCAGTGAAGTGACCGGCTTGGGTGATGTCACTGCTTCGGCACCCAAACCTGAACCTCCTGTTAAGGAAGACCCTTGTTGTGACAAGGAGCCAGAAGATATAGCACAGGAGGAATAATACGCTAAGAAATTTAGATTTCAAAGGAAGAGAGTTATTTTGAGAAAATATGCTGCCTCAATTACTGTGCTTTTCATTTTTGAAATTGTTGCGGTAGCTTTATGGTTGTCACTTGACAATATATTTTATCTTTTTAATTTTTCATATATTGGGATATGTTTGTCAATTGGACTATTTTTATATGCTAAGAAAATTAAATATGCTCGAAATGTAGTGCAATTCAGTGTGGGATTTTATATGTTGGTATATTTGGGTTTAATCTGCAAAGAGAATATGCAAATTGAAGGTTTTTGGTATTATTTATTTCTTGGCTTATTTGAAGCAGCTGTGATACATTATGTTGTTGCTAAAATATTGGGGCCATTGATATTTGGCCGAGGTTGGTGCGGATATGCCTGCTGGACTGCTATGATTTTGGATATACTTCCCTATAGGCAACCAAAACAGCCGCGGAAGAAAATTGGGTATGTTCGATACATCGTATTTTTATTATCGCTAGCTTTTGTATGCGGTCTATTTGTCTTTAAGGTGCCCAATATAGAAAATATTATGGCATGGAGCTTTCTTATCGGAAATGCAGTATATTATATTGCTGGAATTGCGTTAGCATTTGCTTTCAAAGATAATCGTGCTTTTTGCAAATACATTTGTCCTATTACAGTTTTTCTCAAACCGGTAAGTTATTTTTCGTTGATTAGAGTAAAAAATGATACCTCAAAATGTGTATCCTGCGGTAGATGCAAAAAGGTTTGTCCAATGAATGTGGACGTAATAAACAATTCACGAAAAAGAGCAAATGCAACAGAATGTATTCTTTGCTTCAGGTGTATTGATGAATGCCCTACAAAGTCATTGTATAGTTAAGTAAGCTTCCCAAATTTGTTTAAAAGTAACTCTGGACCTATTTGATGAAAAATGCTTCATTATGGTACGGTAAAAAATACGCGTAGTATTTTTAGCAATACTACGCGTGTTTTTTTAGTTTTCTAAATAAAGATTCTAAAAGAATATTGGGGAAGGCTTTAATTTTGAATGTTGCCGTTCTTTTTTTCTTCATTGAATGGTGCGTTCTTTCCTAAATGCCTTTTTACAATGTTGTCGCTTAGTTTTTTATCAACAGGCGCAAAATACTTTGGGAGGATATTTTCGGCGTGGTCGTTGTCGTTACACTGAAATTTGAAAATGTTTTATTAAAAAAATTAAATAGTTAGGCGAAATTGTTCAGTTTCAATAAGAATAAGAATTTCTTCTTCTGCACCAGTCTCAGCGTTAATGAAGACCAACACTTGCGTGTCTGTTTCATTGCTAACGTGGAACTGGTAACATAGGATTGCTTTTCCATCATTGGTTGGCAGCAAAACCAATCGGCAGTCGGATACCGTCAGAGAGGGTTTGAGAATGCTTTCGGCATCGGTTTGGGTCAGAGTCGGAATCAGGTTTCGATCGACAGCTTTATTTTTCAGCCATTCAGACCCGTCTACACGGAGAATTTCTCCGTTGTCCAAAGCAACGGAAACTGTGATTCGCTCCGGGTAGCAAAGTACATTGTTGTTGAATGCTGCATAGGTGACGGTAAGCACATTTCCTTCCGCTCGAAACTGGATCGGTTCTAAAATACCAAAACCGTGATCTGCTAAAAAGGCTGCTCCCTGTTCTATGGCGGCAGAATCTTCCAGTTTTGCGTCTTCTATTTCCCGATATCTGTTCAAATACCAAAGATATCCACTTTCTGTCAAGGTGACTGACGCATCCTCTTTCTCAAAGGTATACAAGACAAGCGGAGATTCCTGCCGGTGAATTACTTCCAGGTCCGTCCGTTCCAGAAGCTGTTCCGCTTGGGTCCGGAGTTCTTCGGTGGATTTGGCCGGTTGTTGGGTAATCCAGCTGCTGATCCAGTCAGAACCAGTACCGGAAAATGGGCCATTATAACTAAGAGGGGACATTCCTTCAAAAATATTTTCTAATTGTTCCATTTCTGTAGGATCAGTTCCTTCTTCAGAAGGCGCAAAAAGGGTTTGGAAGCCTTCAATATCCATGTTTTCTTCGGCAATGCGGCCGCTGAGCGTATTTATCTGAGTGGAAAGTTCCTGGGCTGCTGCGGAAAGCTCTTGTAAAGATTTTGTTTCTGTTTCGGTCAGTTCTGTTCCGTTAAGTTGCTTTTTTGCCAGATAAAGGGAATATTCGCCTATTTGATTTAAGAATTGCCTGGTTTTATCCAGATGCAGATCATAAATTGGCAGTTGCTCTAAACAAGTCCTCGCTGCACCGGCTTCTCGCCAGACCTGGGCTGCCCAGGTGACCGATTGAGTATCTGTGGAGGCATACATTCCCTTTTGCAGCGCCAAATCCATATTTTGCAGCGCTTGGGCCAGGTCGGTAATCGATTGACGGTAAGCTGCGGAGTTCACGGTGTCGTTTCGGTCATTTTGGCCGCGCAGCTCATTTCGGGCCGATAGGGCCAGACCACCAAAACAAAGGCAGACTGCCAGACTGAAGGAAATCCAGCGGACTGCTGTCCGGGTTTTGATAAACATGAAAAAACATCCTTTCCTCTGGGTTTTACTGTCAGTATGTGCAAAATTGTTTCAAATATGCAAAAAAAATCCCCCGTGTACTATACACAGGGGCAATGCTCAGAAATGCAGGCAGCTGAGAAGTTCGTAGTTGTTCATGGAATAAGCCGCTGCTCCTCCGTCCCAGGTTAGATATAGGATCTGGCCGATATAAGCAGCCCGAGCATTGTCTTGGGTGGAAAGAGCGTTTTCTTTTGTCGGAATGGTCAGGCTTGCTTTTATTTGGAACATTTTCAAAGAAGCATTATACTGATAAATCTCGTATCGGTACGTCTCGGTTTGAAATCCAATCAGATTTTGTTTGGGAGAAATTAGAAGAGCCTTGTGATTAAAAAGTGCTTCGGAATAATAAGATTCGATGTCTTTCGTGCAAAGTTCGGTAACTGCAGTGGGATCGGAAATATCAAACATGGAAAGTTTGATTGTGCCTGTGTCTGTTTCGCCCAGTCCAAACAGCAGTCCTTCCCCGTAGGGATGCAGATACCGGGAGAATCCGGGAATTTTCAGCTCGCTGAGAATTTTTGGGTTTTGCGGGTCTGACAGGTCGGCGGCAAACAATGGGTCAATTTGCCGATAAGTGACAAAGTAGCAAAAATTACCTAGGAAGCGGGCGGAATAAATGGACTCATTGGGAGCCAATCCTTCGATTTTGCCTACGGTCTGCAGGTTTGCATCCAAAATATAAAGATTGTTGCTTCGTTTCGAATTCTTTAAAACTGTTGTTACTAACCGGAAATATCCGTTTGCCTCATCCATGGAAAACTGGTTGAGCAAACATCCCGGCACCGATCCCCAGGCGAGCGGCTCTATTTTACCTTGTTCCAAGGAAAAAGAAATCAGATTAGTAAAATTGCTGCTTTCCCGGTCGGACAGTCCAAACAGAAGGTTCCCGTCCTGTATAGCGGAGCTTTGGCTGTTCGTCACGTACAGTCGGTCCGCTGTGGCGTAAACGGTATCACCGCTACCCAATACAGCCCGGACATCGGAAAAGAATTGGGGTTGATTTACATCCAGGGCGGTCAAAATTAGATAGTTTGTATCGGAAATTTCCTTGCCCAAATAAATTCGGTCAGCTGGAATGGGGGACAGACTGCCGTCGGTTCCGGTCGTTTTCGGCGGAGTTTCGCCAAAATACTGGGTTTCTGTAATCAGATACAAGTAACCTCCGGTCATTCGGGATGCCAGAAATCTTCCTTCTTGAATCAGGGTTCCGGTTTGTAGAGGCGCGGTGGGGTCGGAGATATCAAACACACAGATCTGTGTTCCACTTTTGCAAGTTCCGGTAATTACAAGTACAGTATCGCAGAGATACATTTCTTGGGGTCTTATTTCTTCCAAATACTGTTCCGTTACAATTTGCAGTTCTTTGTTGGTATCTAAAATGATCAGCCGGGATCCGGACAGGCGGTACAGGTATCTGCCGTCGGTTTTCAGAATGTCTCCCTCGTCTACTCCCTCCACCTGGACATTGGTTTCCGAGTGGTTGTTTCCTGTCCCGTCAGGCGCAGCGTTCGTGGCGGTATCGGGCAATGGGGGAGTCTCCTCCGGGGATGTTGAAAGGCTTTCTTTTTGTCCGTGGAACAGAAGGGACAATAGCCCGTTATCCAGAATACTTGTTTATTGACGAGCCTGGCAAGCTGCAACGGCCTGTTCGATAACCCGATAACTACCTGCGGCCCGCAGATCATTCCCCTCTCCAAAGGGACGGGAGATTGTGCGGGAATAGGGAATCAGCAAAAGACACAAAAGCAGACATAGACAGACAGCGGTCCCCAGCAGCACTGGGTGCTTGTTTCGTTCCTGTTTTTTTTGTTCCGATTCGTTTATTTTGCGGGCTATGCGGGAAACCACATAGCTATCAGGGGTAATGTTTTCCATTGCTTTCCGGTAGCGGTCGCGAAACATTAAAAATCCTCTCCTTTCAGACAGTTCCGAAGGTATTCCCGTCCACGGCTTAACAGGGATCGGACCGTAGACGGGTTTTTTCGCAGCAAAGACGCGATTTGCTCTGTGCTGCGATCCTCATAATAAAAGAGATGGATGACCGCCCGGTACAAGGGCGGCAACTGCCGTACTGCGGTTAGCACCGAATCTTCCGGAAGATCCGGTCCGGCTTCCGCCAAAGTTCCCGGTAGGGGAACGGTCTGATTCCAGACAGACCGTACACGGGATCGGCTGCAATTCAGAGTGACCCGCAGAAGCCAGGTTTTCCGATGTTCCTCATTTTTGCAACGGGGACGTTTACGCAGATAAAGCAAAAACACATCTTGCAAAATATCATCGGCATCGTCCCTGTTTGCGGTAATGGAATAGGCTAGACGGAATACCGAATTTCGGTAAATACGGAACACTTCCTCCGGCGCCGGAGGGGCGTCTGGCATGTGCGGTTGCGTCACAGTGATCATCTCCTTCACTGTATAAACGTTTTTTTAAGGAGAAATGTTGCATTTATATTGTGAATTTTTTTTGAATTTAAAGAGAGTCAGGGTCTTGGTCCTTAAAGCCTTCTCCCAAAACCTCGTTAGCATCGCCTACGATAACAAAAGCGTCCGGGTCGGTTTGGTGAATAATGGATTTTAATCGGAATAGTTCATATTTGCGGACAACTACAACTAACAGGGTTTTTTCCTCATTAGACCAGCCGCCCCGGGCGTCCAGAAGCGTGACGCCTCGATGAAGCTGAGTCAGGATTTCCTGTTTGAGTGCTTCTTCCTGGGCGGTAATAATCTGTACGGTTTTTGCCCGATCCATACCGCCGAGAATGGTATCAATAACCGTACTGACTAGATAAACTACGATTGCGGAATACAGCACTGTCCAAAAATCTCGGAACACAATGGCCGAAGCTGCTACAATTACCGTGTCAATGAGTAGAATCATCTGTCCGTAGCTAATAAAGGGAAAGGGAACCAGAAGAATTCGGGCCAGCAAATCACTTCCGCCGGTTGCCATCCCACGAAGGTAAATAATTCCCAGTCCTGCGCCAGACAAAATTCCGCCAAAAATGGCAGCCAGAAGTTTGTCTTCTGTAAAACTGGGAAGAAATTCGGTTAGGTCAATAAAGAGAGAGGTGACTACGGTTGCAATCACGGTTTTAATCATAAATTCTCGGCCAAGGAGTTTTATAGAGCCAAAAAACAGAGGCAGATTGAGCAAGACAATCAGCACTCCCATGGGGACAGGGAGAATCTGGTGAAGCATGAGCGCCACGCCAGTAGCTCCTCCCATGGCAATGTTGTTTGGTTCTGTGAACATATGAATGCCGCAGGCAAACAAAAATCCGCCTGCGGCCAACGCAACGCTGTTCAGGAGCCATTCTTTCCAAAAATTTTTCCGGGGCATTAAAATTCCTCCTTCAATTCCGGGAACATTTTGCCGAACAGGTTTCTCATCCGTTGGGTTTGTCCCGTTAAGTAAAGGTAGCCAAACAAGGCTTCTACTCCAGTTGCCCGTTTGTACTGGAGTGGGTCAGTATGTTTTCCGCCGGAAGCATTGGAGTTTCTTCCTCTACGGTAGATGGCCTCTTCTTCTGTTGTCAGTTCCTCCAAAATTCGGGCTAGTCCCTTATCCTGTCCTGCGGCGCAGACAAATTGCTTTGCAGTTGTATGCATAGCTCCGTTTGGACGATTGCCTTCCCGAATCAGTCTTTCCCGAACCAGCAGTTCATATACACTATCTCCCAAATACGCCAGTGTCAGGGGAGAATACTGAGCCGCAGTCCGTTCATCCAGAGGTACTTGGTTGCAAAGCATGCTTATAAATCCCTTCTGTTTTCTAAAGCTTTTGCCAGGGTTAGTTCATCTGCGTACTCCAAATCGCCTCCCATAGGAAGACCAAAGGCCAGACGGGTAGTTTTCAGTCCTAGAGGTTTCAGCAGTTTGGACAGGTAAATAGCCGTGGCATCTCCTTCCACGGTCGGATTGGTTGCAATGATTAGCTCTCGGACGCTGCCGTCTGAGACCCTTGCCAACAGCTCCTTGATTCGAATGTCTCCAGGGCCAATGTTATCCATGGGCGAGATTGCGCCGTGAAGTACATGGTACAATCCCTTGAATTCACCGGTTTTTTCGATGGCAAGGACATCAGATGGATTTTCCACCACACAAATGATTTCTTTATTCCGTCCAGAGTCACCGCAGATGGCGCAGATTTCACCCTCGGTCAGGTTCTGACAGATACGGCAGGACCTGACATTTTGTTTTGCTCTACGGATAGCGTCCGCAAAGGCGGTCGCTTCTTCTTCCGGCATGTTCAGCAAATAGAAAGCTAAACGTTGGGCTGATTTATTTCCGATACCAGGCAGACGTCGGAAGTGCTCTGTTAGTTCATCAAGGAGATGAAAGCGATAAGCCATGCTCGTATGCCGCTCAGAAGCCGGGGATGTTGGGAAGATTCAGTCCTGCCGTTAGCTTGCCCATTTCTTCCGCGTTGGTTTTTTCTACAGTTTCTACGGCCTGGTTAAAGGCGGCAATAAGCAGATCTTCCAGCATTTCAGGCTCATCTTTTGCATCTGCCAGGACTTCTGGGTCAATATGAATGGCCTTAATTTCCTTTGTACCCATAATTTTTACGGTTACTGCACCTCCACCGGCGGCAATATTGTATTCCCGGCTATTGAGTTCTTCTTCCTTGGCCGCAGAGTCCTGTTGAAACTGTTGTACTTTTTTCATCAGTTCCTGTTGCGTGTTTTGCTGTGGAATTCTTACTTTCATGATGATGGCTCCTTTTTATGAATCAAAATCAAATAAATTGCTGTTTTTTATGCTTTCATATATAGCTTCGCCTGAAAGATATTTAGAAATGGAACACTTTTCAATTTTTACCGAATAGCCCTCTTTCCGATTTTCTTTTAAGGCCTTTTGAATTTGTTCCAGCTTCCCGGGTTGCCGGAGTTCCTCATAATCCTGCGCGTCTTCACAAACAACTATAATGGAATGTCCGGTGCAGACAGCCTTGGTATTGCTCAGCAAAAAGCCTAGCATACGGTTGTGCCGTCCAACTGAGGCTGCAATATCCTGCCACGAGTCCAGTTCCCGGTATTCCTCTTCCCGGTTGGAGTTCTTCGGTACTGGAGAAGATGTGTGTTCAACCGGCACGGACTTCGGCTGTTCCGATGGCGAAGTGTGCGTAACGGGAATGGTATTCTGGTTTTTTTTTAGCGGTTTTTGTGGAGAGGGGATACCTAGTGATGTGTCCTGGGCAGTGTCTTGCGTGATGTGTTCTATCCGTGATGTTTCATGAATGGGTTCCGACTGTGCCGAAACGGCTGGGGCAATGCGCAACTGCCGCAACTGATTTTCCAAAACTTCAACCCTGCTTTGCAGTGCCGAAGTATCCTCCAACAGAGAGGGATTGGCTAAGCGAAGCAAACAGATTTCAGTCAGGGAGCGTTTGTCAGAACTGCGAGACAAGGCTTGCAGTGTGTTTTGCAACTGGTCGATGCAGAACAAAAGTCGGGCAGGAGAGAAGTTCCCTGCCGCAGCGGCCAGTTCGTCAGTTTCTTCCTTATCATAACCATGAAGGGCAGCAGGTCCTACAGTTTTAAAAATCAATAAGTCTTTGATACTTCGCATTAGATCCCGGCAAAGAATAGCAAGGTCGGCGGCTGTGTTGTAGAATCTGTCCACCTCCTGACAAAGGCAGGCGACATCGCCGCGTCCAATCGCAAAAATCAACTGACGGATCTGATGACTGGGAATTACTCCTAAAACGTGTTCAACTTCCTCTGGGCTACTTAGGTCAATAACTTTTTCCAAAATGGACAGTCCGTCCCGGGAGGAGCCGTCAGCCAGTCGGGCTACCAGGCGAATACTTTCCGGTGCCATGGTTTTTCCCTCGGCAGTCAGAATTTGCCGAAACTGTTCAGCCAAAAGCTCTGGAGACAGTCGTTGAAAGTCAAAACGTTGACAGCGGGATAGAATAGTTGCCGGAACTTTGTGAATTTCCGTGGTTGCTAAAATAAAAATAGCATGGGCCGGAGGTTCTTCCAGCGTTTTAAGCAGAGCATTAAAGGCTCCGGAGGACAGCATGTGTACTTCGTCAATAATGTAAACCTTGTATTTTGCCGCTACCGGATTGTAAATAACCTCCTCCCGAATCTGGCGAATGTTTTCAACACTGTTGTTGCTGGCGGCATCAATTTCCTCCACGTCAAGCAGAGTTCCTTCCAGCAGCCCGCGGCAGATTTTACATTGGTTACAGGGTTCGCCGTCCCTAAGGTCCAGACAATTAACAGCTCTGGAAAAAATCTTTGCACAGGTGGTTTTTCCCGTACCCCGAGTTCCCGTGAACAGATAAGCGTGGGCAATCTGCCCAGTAACTACCTGATGACGGAGCGTGTCGGTAATATGCTTCTGTCCCACTACGTCCCCAAATATCATTGGGCGGTATTTGCGGTAAAGTGCCTGATACACGGTTCCACCTCCTTCACAAAAATTTCCGGACTCCATTCCAAATATTAATAAAAAAAGAAGCGGATTGCTTACTGTGCACCTTGACTGTTGCTTAATGCTGCTCAGTTCCCTGCCTGACATGGTTCGCAACGCAAAGTCACGCAAGACCCGCTTCCTTATTATTATACTATATTTACGGGGAAATATCAAGGGTGTTTGCAATTTTTTTAAATATTTTTTGGAGATAACTCTTTACATTGGAAACAAACTGTGTTATACTAAAAAAAGAAGGCTTTTAAGCCAGAAAGGAAAGAAAAAAAACATGCGTTTGGACGGCGCTTGCGCGATAGGATTTGGGTTCAGCCGCAGAGAAGCCCGCGCCGCGATATTGGCTGGCAAAATTACGGTAAACGGGCTGGTGGTGACGGATCCGGCCCGGGCAGTAGAACGGGCTTGGGAGATCTTCTGTGATGGAGAAGAAGCGGATCTGCGGGAGCACGTTTATTTGATGCTTTATAAACCCCCTGGAACAGTTTGTACCACAGAAAATCTGCCAGAAAGTGTTTTGCAGCTGCTGCCCGATCGGTACGTCCGCCGAAGGATATTCCCTGTAGGGCGGCTAGATAAGGACACGGCCGGATTGCTTTTGCTGACTGACGACGGAGCATTTTGCCATCGGCTGATGTCTCCTAAACATCATGTGGAAAAAGAATATTCTGTTGTTTTGGAGCGTCCTCTAACCATGGAGGATGTTGCCTGTCTGGAAGCCGGAGTGTATCTGGAAAATGGAGAAAAGACCTTGCCTTGCCGTATTTTTGATGTGAAGGGTACTTCCTGCCGTATTGTATTGCGGGAAGGAAAATATCATCAGGTTAAGCGCATGTTTGCCAGCCGGGGCAACCGGGTTCTCTCCTTATTCCGACCGTCTTTGGGCGGTCTTATTTTGGATCCTGCATTAACGCCGGGACAGTTCCGGGAACTGACGGCGGAGGAAGTCAAAGCACTGTAAAAATAAAAGGAACCGCCCCCCCAAACGGGGGCGGTTCCTTTTATTTTGAGTTGAATTAACCATGAATCTTCTTGCGAAGAACTACGGCGGCAGTCAGAACAGATGCCACAGCGGCGCCTGCAATAATTGCCAGACTAATGCCGTCAGCTCCGTCCGGAATAGTGGGTTTGTCATCCGGAGTTGTCGGCTTGGGTGCGGTGGGATTGGCAGGAGTAGCACCGGTAGTAGATACAAAGACAAAGGCTTTGTTAAGCAGTTCGGTAGAATCGGCCAGCCCTGCCAGATTTGCGCCGGCTTTTTGTACCGCAGATTTCGCAATGGAAATTTCCATTTTACCAGCGGTCAGCTCGGACAGTCCCCGTCCGTCTTTTGCGTTGGATACTGCCGTCAGGGTGCCGCCGTTAACTACAACGCCGGAACCGTTTGTTGCGTCATCATACGCGGAAATCGCATGACCGGCATCTTTGGCCAGGCAGGAAACGGTGGCTTTGTCTTCCAGGGTCAAAACAACCTTTGCTTTTTGGCTTTGCAGATTAATTGCCGCAGAGCCGTTGCCAAAAGTTTCGGCATATACAGTTGCATTGTTTTTAACTGTCATAGAAGAACCGTGAAGATGGATTCCGCCGCCAGTCCAGGATTTGGGAGCGGTTCCGCCGCCGGAAGCAACCAATGTGGCATTATCCTGTACGGTAAAGGCTACATTTGGATTAACCCAAATTCCATGGGCACGGCAGGAGGCTTCTGTTTTTCCATCCGAGGTTTTCCCGGTAGAATTGTTTGTCGCTGTTGCGGTAACAAAGGCTTTGCCCGCAATGGTCAAAGAAGAATCGGCACCTGCATTGACGTTCAGTCCGTTTACGACAACTTCACCTGCTTTTCCGTTCACGGTATTGGAAATGTTGACCGTTGCATCCCGGAACAAAATAGTATTTTTGGCGGAACTCATCGTAATAGCACCGGTCCAGCCTGCCACTTTCGCAGACACATTGACAGTTTTGGTTGTGGTAAAGGAAATATTGTTTGCCGCTTTACCCCGCATTTCAACGGCGCAGTAGATTGTGCCGGATTCTTTGCCGGGGTTAATAATATCTGCAGAAGCATTCCCGGAAACTTCCAGATTTGCAACGCCACCATCTACGTTGGCGGTTACAATAACGGTCTGCCCGGGGGCATTTGCTTTTACGACCGCGTTACCGCGGATAATGATGCTGGCTTGAGAATTGGGATGGTTATTATCCGCCCGCAGGGCGCAGTTGGGGGATTCCAAATTAATTTTTGCATTACCTTCAATCAAAATCTTGGAATCCGGGGTAGAAGTTGCACCTTCCGGATCATCCTTAGGATCGGAAACCGTATTAATTCCGTGTCCACCGGTGCCTACGAAGTCAATTTTGGCATTGTCTTTGATTTGAATGGTAGCAGTACGGCTGGAAACATAAAGAGCATGCCCTTTTGCTTCCAATTGCAGCTGAGCTGAGTCTTTCATGACAATGGTTCCGGTTCCGCTGTTTCTGGCAGCATGAATTGCACTGCCGCCAGACATTTTGCCTACCAGTTTCACTGAGCCTTCTATTGTGACATTGCCTACCTGCGCGGTAAATGCGTAGGAATCGCACTCAAAGTTCAGGGTTCCGTCGCCCCGCAGGATCAGATTTCCGCCGGTGGCGTTTACATAGATTATGTTGTTTGCATTGTTGTCTTTGATTCCGGCTCCGGTGTTGATAAACGTGTTGTTGCCCTTGATTTCCGCAATCAAAGAGCCTGCAGTAGTTTCAACCTTTTGAATACCGGTAACGCCGTCCAGGATCAATACCCCGGTGGCCGGATCAAAGGTCAGGGTTCCCGTGGTCCCTGCCAAAGTTTTGGTTTCTGCGTTCAGTTCCACAGCCGTTCCGTCTGCTTTTACGACAGTAACGGTGTTTGCCATGGTTTCTTCTGCGGAGGTGGTCAGCGCCAACGCAAATGAGGCACTGATAACCAATGCCATTGCAAGAAGAAGCATAAGCACTTTGGTTGTTCTTTTCATAAAAAACACCCTCTCTTTCCATTCTGTTATATTACACTTAGAAGTGTAACTTCATTATAATGCATATTTATGTCAAAAGTATGTTATTACCAGCATGTTTTGAAAAAAAATTATGAAAATTTTCATTGGGGAAAACAGCAGAGCTGCGGATATAGAAGCAAAAATACAACTATTTTACAAATGGCCTCCGCTTACTGGATTCCAGTTTATGCTGTTGGCAGGACGTTAGGGGAATCTTTGGGAAACAATGGCAATGCCGTAGATCTGTTTGCCGGTTCCCAGAAATATTTTACAAATTAACAGATTTGGGCAAAATAGCAGTTCTGGACGCCCACCTAAAAAAATAATTCAATGGAGCATTTATATGCTTTTCAAGCTGAAAGACGAGTAATACCCTTTGATTTGCGCCAAAATACAAAGCAAAGGACACCTACCAAAATGGCAGATGTCCTAAAAATCAATATTTGAAATGATTTACGCTTATTTGAAGTAACGATTCAGGAAACCCTCAAACGCCTTGCCGTGTCGAGCTTCATCCCGGGCCATTTCGTGAACAGTGTCATGAATGGCATCCAGACCGGCCTCTTTGGCCCGTTTTGCCAGGTCGGTTTTGCCCATGGTTGCGCCGTTTTCTGCTTCCACTCTCATCTGCAGATTCTTTTTGGTGCTGTCGGTGACAACCTCACCCAGCAGTTCTGCAAACTTTGCGGCATGCTCGGCTTCTTCAAAAGCAGCTTTTTCCCAATACATACCAATTTCGGGGTATCCTTCCCGATGAGCTACCCGAGCCATGGCCAGATACATCCCCACCTCGGTGCATTCCCCGTTAAAGTTTGCCCGAAGGTCGGCCAAAATGTCCTCGCTTACACCCTGAGCTACTCCCACAGTATGTTCTGCTGCCCAACTCAGCCCCGCGCTCTGTTCTGTGAATTTAGAAGCCGGAGCTTTGCACTGGGGGCACTGTGCCGGAGGGGTGTCACCCTCGTGTACATAACCACAAACTTGACATACAAACTTTTTCATAATTATGAAAGCCTCCTTAAATATTATATTTGTTTTGATGCGTATAGTATATCACAAAGAGGACGATTTGTCAAGTAGGAACTTGTGTCAATAAAGAAAATAATTTGAAAATTTTACCCATTCGACACCAGGCTTCGACCAATTCTGCAGTGGGACAGGCTTATAATAGAGGAGAGGTGAAACAGTATGATAAGCTACACAACAGAAGAACAGACGCTGACGGTAGCAATTTTCGGCGAAATTGACCATCACACCGCGGGAGACTTGCGGCGGGAAATTGACCGGCTGATTAGAAAACATCTACCCCGCACACTGGTGTTGGATTTTGGTCAGGTGGATTTCTGTGACAGCAGTGGAATTGCGGTGGTCTTGGGCAGATACAAACTGATGTCCTCTTTGGGCGGCCAGGTCCGGCTGTGCCGTCTTTCGTCGGCGGTGCGGTATATTTTTGAATTGGCAGATTTAAAAAAACTGGTGCAGATTGAAGAATAAACTGTAATTATCCGGAAATAATAGGAAAAAACTGAAAGGATGAGAACATGAAAGAGATCAATTCCATGGACCTGGTCCTTGCGGGGCGGTCGGTCAACGAAAGCTTTGCCCGGGTCAGTGTGGCGGCGTTTCTGGCGCAACTGGATCCCACGCTTCAAGAAATTGCGGAGGTTAAGACTATAGTGTCTGAGGCTGTGACAAACAGTATTGTCCATGGGTACGCAGAAAAAAAAGGATCCGTACAGATTAAGGTCCGACTGTATGAAAACAACCGGGTTCGGATTACCATTCGGGATAAAGGAAAAGGAATTGAGGATATTACCCAGGCGATGCAGCCCTGTTTTACTACCGGCGGAGAAGAACGGGCGGGAATGGGATTTTCCATTATGCAAAGTTTTTCTGACCGTTTCCGGGTGCGTTCGGTGCCGGGAAAAGGAACTACTGTTATTGTTGATAAGTACATAGGGCAGCCAACAGACAATGGAAAATAATCTGGAACTTTTGCACCGGGTGGAACAGGGAGACCGGACAGCGGAGGACGCTCTCGTTGCCGGCAATACAGGATTAGTACAGTCTCTGGCTGCCCGCTTTTTATACAGCGGTGTGGAATTTGAGGACCTGTGTCAGATTGGTATGGTGGGATTGCTTAAAGCCGTACGGAACTTTGATACTGGGCGCAATGTTATGTTTTCTACCTACGCAGTGCCTGTAATCCTGGGGGAAATTCGCCGTTTTTTGCGAGATGACGGTCCTGTTAAAGTTAGTCGGAGCATTCGGGAAGACAGCAATCGGATCCGAGAACAGCGGCAGCGTCTGACTCGTACTTTGGGGCGGGATCCTACGCTGAGCGAGTTGACCGAGGCGACTGGACTGAGCACCGAGGATTTGCTGCTTGCCATGGAAGCCGGCAGCCGTCCCCTGTCCATTGATGAACCTCGGGGGGAAGAGGGGGATGGAACCCTGGGGGATTTGCTTCCCGCGGCGGCGGATCCCGCAGGGGATGTGGAACTGCTGGCGTTGAAGGAAAGTCTTGCGTTACTGACGTCGGCAGACCGGACGCTTTTGGTTCTCCGGTATTTTCGAGGTAAAACTCAGCAGGAGACGGCAGAGGTTCTCGGAATGTCCCAGGTACAGGTATCTCGACGGGAAAAGAAATTGCTGGAGCAACTGCGGACCGAGCTTTCCGAGCCGGGGACAGTTCCTTTTTCTTCCCCTTCCGAACGGAAGCGACGAAGACCGAAGGTCGGGTAAAAAAACAGACAGAACATGTTCTGTCTGTTTTTTTTACCTGTGTTTTCGAAGCTGAATTTCCCCAACCAAATTCAGGCAAATGCCGAGAACGGTAATAATTCCGCAAACCCCCATTCCAGCAATCTGCATCGCTGGCGTTTGGGGCAAAATCATAGACGCAATGATACCAAGTAGACCAATACTTGCCAAGATCCCTCCAACCAAAGTCCATTTACGGCTGTGCTTTTTTACGGAATAAAGTTCTTGGTTGCCAAAAAGTTGTTTCCAGGCGCTGTGGGCACAGACCATACCAATTTCGTTGTAGCCCGGTTGGTTGTAATGTACCCGATTATGAACTTCTTCAATGGTTGTAGGATTCCGATAGGATTCGGCCGAACAGGAAAAGGGATATTGGGAATTTGGGTATTTAGTTTCCCAGTATTGTGCTACCCCTTCCGGCGAAACCCAAAGATCGTTGACGGCGCAGGCCATATGTACCGTTGCGAAGTCTCCTTTGGGTTCTGCAGCTACTGCTTTTTGAGCCAGCCGAGGACCGTTGTCAGCGATATCTCGGGCGTCATTGGTTCTGACAAAGGTGCGGACCATAATAATTCCGCCGTAATCCAATGTATATCCCTGCTGCGCTAGGACGGCGGTAAGGGTATTGTGCATTTTGCGGAATTTTTCCTTGTATTCTGCCTCCGGGGTCTCAGCGTTGCTTTCGCCCTGAAGCCAAAAATATAAAATATGCCGGATTTGGTAATGCCCGGCTGCAACTTCGCCGTCCAAAGTCTGACAGACATTGCGGACAATCGCCCTGCATTCTTCAAAATTTCGTTCTCCCGGAAGCCAGCTTTCGATGGCGGAAGATCCTTCCGCGCAGTTGACTACCCATATTTTTTCTCCGGTTTGTTGGTGCCACTGCCAGGCAAGGCCACTGTCAAATCCGGTTTTTCCCTTTTGTCCCACAGACAAGGAATTAAGGGGATATTCCAGTTCCTTTCCGCTCCGGGACTGAGAGGATGTCAGAGATTTTGCTACAAAATCAGAGGCGGAATCCACCGTCAGCGCGCTGTCGGTTTCGATTCCCGCACAGTAAAGGGCGTGGCCTTTGGTAGACCAGGCATAGGTAGAATAGACCTGCCCTTCTTCGTTTGCTACCGATTGTTTGCGGTTTCTATGAAAAACTTCCGGCTGATCCGTAGAAGAGCCTTCGGCATTGCTTTGTCCCAGAATCAACGCTACCGAAAGATCCGCAGGGGTTACTGTTACTTGATACCGTTTACCGTTTTTTAGAGTAACAGCGGCAGTGCCGATCCCCACCGCTGTACAGCGGGAGGATATGTCTGTTTGCCAAAGAACCGGTTCTCCGGTGCTATTTTGAATTTCAAGGATATCATCTTCAAATGTATAGCGGTCATCGTAATGCAGACAGAGTGTTGCCATGAAATATTCCTCATTTCTATTTTCTTGACGCAAAAAGTTTTTCTTTGTGGCAGAGCAGCGCGGCACTTATGCAGGTGAGGCCTTTGGCCAAGGGAAAGGCGAGCCAAATTCCCCGGACATCCCACAGGACGGGCACCGGTAGAATTAGGACAAAGCCTCGTTCCGCAGATAGTATCAGAGCAGGACGGGGCGTTCGGACGCACTAAAAGCTGCGGCTATGGAAATATTTAGGCCCACAAAGGGAAATGCCAGAAAATATAAAGTACAGGCCTTCCTTGGCCGTAGTTTGCAGGGCGACGTTTTGTTCTTCACTAAAAAAGGCTAATAATCGGTTAGGAAAACAGAAAAACAACTCCAGTCAAAGTTAACCGGAAAATTTTGCGCCCTTCTTCTAAGTGGCCACTTCCGTAACAGCGACTGAGCAGAGGTTGGCTCCCTTGGGCAATTCCTGTAAAAATCGAGGTTGCGACTAAGGCCAGGTTGGCAATAATTCCGCATGCCGCTACACCTGTATTTCCCATCTGGGCCAAAAGCAGGGAGTTGAAGGCAATCATAACAATGCCTGCGGCTACTTCGGTTAAAAGCGACGGCAAACCGAGGACGGTAATACTTCGAAAATTGGCCCGGTTTGGTCGGGTACGGACCGGATAAAACTCATTTTGTTTTTTTTTCAATGGGAGATGGACAAAACACAGACTGACCAGAGGGGCAATCCCAGTGGCCAGGGCTGCTCCGGTGATGCCCCAGTTCAGTGGAAAAAGAAATAGGTAGTCCAGTATCATATTGGTTAAGCTTCCGATGAGTATAGCCGCCATAGCAAGCCTCGGTTTTTTGTAATTACGGACAAAACAGAGCAGAATGTTATTGTATAGAAATAAGGGCGAAAACAAAAGCAGAATCCGCAAATAGTCTTCCGACCATTTCAGCATCTGTCCTTCCGTTTCCAGTAGTCTTGCCAGAAGGGCGGTCAGAAATAGTCCGGTTAGCAGGGAAAAAGCGCGGCAATACCTCCATATTCCAATGACTGGGAATATATAATGTTTGCTTTTTTGGAGTGTCTGTTGCTTTGCAGCACTGTGTATTTTTTGCACCATCCATGCCGATCATCAGACCGATTCCGTGGAGAAAACTGAAAATGGAAATGGCAAGATTCAAGGCTGCCAGTCCTGGCTCACCAAGCCTGCGGGCAATAAAAAAAGTATCGGCCAAAATGTAACAGGAGAGACCTATCATTTCTAAAATATTGGGCAGAATATATCGGAACAGGGAACGGGCTACTGCGGGGGGATCTTTTGGTTTCATTAATCAGTTCCTTTTAAATAGACAGTGTTTGCAAAACGCTTCCTTCTAAGGCCTAACGGGATCGGTTTCCGCACACGATCTTTCGATCTGCTCTGCCTGGCGGTCAAACAAATTTCTATCGGAAACTGTTTTCTCTTTAAAGCAACTTTCGCCCCATGAGTACGCCCATGACTGATGCCATCATCAGCCCCCGGGTCCAACCGCTGGAATCTCCCAAGCAGTACAAGCCCGGAATGTTTGTGTTAAAATCTGTATCCATTTTTACCCGGTTGCTGTAAAATTTTAGTTCTGGCGAATAAAGCAGCGTTTCATTGGCTGCAAAGCCCGGAACCACGTGATCCATTGCCTGAATAAAATTAATAATATTAGTCATTGCCCGGTAAGGAATGGCTGCGGTAATGTCGCCAGCTACTGCGTCGGGCAGGGTAGGTTTTAGGTTGGATTGCTCTATTTCCTTCGGCCAGGTCCGTTTCCCATCCAGAATATCTCCGAACCGCTGAACTAGAATGTGTCCTGCGCCTAGCATGTTTGTCAGTTCTCCTACTTTTTGCGCGTAGGCGATGGGCTGGTTAAATGGTTCACTGAAATTGTGGGAACAAAGAATAGCCACGTTTGTGTTATCAGATTTTAGATCCTTGTAAGAATGTCCGTTGACAACCGCCAGATCGTTGTCGTAGTTTTCTTGGCTGACAAAGCCGCCAGGATTTTGGCAAAAAGTCCGGACTTTGTTTTTGAAAGGGCTAGGGTAACCGATGAGCTTAGATTCATACAGAATATCGTTAATGGTTTCCATGACCTCGTTACGCACTTCTACCCGTACGCCAATATCTACTGTGCCTGGCTGATGGGCGATATGATGCTCTTCGCAGAGCTTTTCCAACCAGTCAGCGCCCCGACGGCCGGTGGCGACTATCGTGTGTTCTGCTCGGATTTCCTGTTCGGTGCGGCCATCCCCGACCCGTATCCCTCGACAGATTCCGTTTTCCAAAAGAAGGGTATTGCATTCCTGTCCGAAAAGAATTTCTATCCCATGGGCCAATAAGTATTGCTCGATGGCCAGATAAATGCTTTGTGCCTTTTCTGTACCCATATGCCGGATGGGACAGTCTACCAGTTTCAGACCAGCCTGAATAGCTCTGCGACGAATTTTTCGGACCTCTTCTTGGTTGCTGATTCCCTCCACATGAGTGTCTGCGCCAAATTCCAAATAAATACTGTCGGTATAGTCAATGGTTTCCTGTGCCAGATCTGTACCGATGAGAGTGGGCAAGTCTCCTCCTACTTCATAGCTGAGAGACAGCTTCCCATCCGAAAAGGCCCCTGCCCCGGAAAATCCAGTAGTAATATGGCAGTAAGGCTTGCAGTTCATACATGCTTTGGTTTTATGTTTTGGACAATGGCGGAATTCCACTGGCTGCCCTTTTTCTACAATTAAAATAGACTTTTTACTTTCTTTTCGCAGTAGTTCCAACGCCGTAAAAATTCCGGAAGGGCCTGCTCCGACAATAACAATGTCTTTTTGCATGAAAACATTTCCTTTCTATGTCCTTTCAGCCGAGGCTAGTATATCATATTTCTCTGTTTTTGTCAAGAAAAAAGAAGAGTAGAGAAATCCTGTTTTAGAAAATCTCTGCTCTTCTGTCCTTCGTCCCTTTTCTTCAGGAGGAAGCGGTGATGGTCCGCTGTCTCGACCGGTCAGCTACAGATCGTCGGCGTCCTGCTCTGGCACCAGACCGTCCGCAGGTGTGCCCGTATAGCTGCCTAACACATCGGATGGAATAGATTCTTTTGAAATCGAAGCCATAATTTCCGCTGTGTGGACCGGATTCGGTTGGGTTCGTTTCACGGTGCGAAACGCGTTGGACGAAGCCTTCTTGTTTTTTTCCATGTTTCATCACCGCTCTTAGTATATGCTGCGGTCATTGGTTCATACCTGCCAGTTTTTTCAAAAATTTAAAATTCGGTTAAAAGTTTACATAATGCTTTGCAGGCAGTTTCTACCGTCTGCTGCCGAATTTGCTGCCGAGTCCCGAATAAATGCAATTCCAATACGGAAAGTTTTTGGTGGGACGTCCAATACAATCCCACATAAACTAATCCTACCGGCTTTTGAGCCGTACCTCCGTCCGGTCCTGCAATCCCAGTGATACCTACGCCAACCTGCGAACCCATGAGCGTACAGATTCCTCTGGCCATTTCCTCGGCGGTCTGGGGACTGACTGCTCCAAAATTCGCCAGTGTTTCTTCTTTTACCCCAAGCAGCTGATGCTTGATTCGGTTGGAGTAGGTGACTACACTTCCTTCGAATACGGCCGAAATGCCGCTGCGGTCGGTCAATGTTTTTGCAAAGAGTCCGCCGGTGCAGGATTCTGCGGCAGAAATGGTGATATTCTTTTCTAGCAAGAGGTCGGTCAGTTCCATGGGGTAATCCTTTCAGTAACAATTTCCAACCGGTCAATCAGTGGCTTTGTATCGGTTTTTTCCTCTTCCCGGAGGATTTCTTCCAGTGAGGGGTTGGTTTTGGGGTGTTTGGGGGTGAAGACTGTGCAGCAGTCTTCATAAGGCAGGGAAGACGTTTCAAAGGTATCGATTTTTCGGGCCAGGTCAATGATATCCTGTTTGTCTGTTCCGATCAGGGGTCGGAGGATGGGACGGTCTGCCGTCTGATCCGTACAGCAGATGGCACCCAAGGTTTGACTGGCGACTTGCCCCAGGCTTTCTCCGGTGATCAGGCAGCGGGAACCTTCCTGTTCTGCAACCCAGCAGGCAATCCGGATCATTTCCCGCCGGAGCAAGACGGTAAACAGTTCCTCCCGGCAGTTGTCTCGCAGATGTTCCTGAATTTCGGTGAAAGGGACAATGTGCAGCGTTAGTCGGGTAGTGTAAACGCTGAGTTTACGTGCCAGCTGAATGACTTTTTCCCTAGCCCGGGGGCTGGTGTAAGGCGGGCTTTCAAAATGAATGGCGGAAATCTCCAATCCCCGTTTTGCCATCAGATATCCGGCCACTGGACTGTCAAAACCTCCAGATAACATGAGCAGCCCCCGGCCGCCTGTGCCAGCTGGCAGACCGCCTGCTCCCCGGACCGGATCGGTGTGCAGATAGATACTGCCTTCCCGGACCTCAGCAAATACGGTGGCTTCCGGCGTATGTACATCTACCGTCAAATGGGGAAAGCGTTCCAACAAAAATTCTCCCAGTTCAGCGCAAATTTGGGGCGAGTTTTTTAGATAGCGTTTGTCCGCCCGCCGGGCGATGACTTTAAAGGTTTTTACCCGGTTTAAAGCTGGAGCCAGATATTCAGCTGCTTGCTGTTTGAGTTTGTCGAAATCATAGGAGCCT
This sequence comes from uncultured Clostridia bacterium, assembly GCA_944386295.1. Taxonomy (GTDB): domain Bacteria; phylum Bacillota; class Clostridia; order Oscillospirales; family UBA644; genus CALXAO01. Next base: position 43,732 of record CALXAO010000104.1, read on the forward strand.
TCCAACGCCTGTGTCAGGGAAACAATGCCAAAGATCTTTTGCAGAGCGGCAAATGGCAAGGCAAGATCGGTGCCTTCCGGAAAAGAAATGTATATGGTAGACTGTGCCTCCCGGATTTGGAATTCGGGAAAGGCCCTCAGTGCGGTACAAATATTCTTCCGCAGCAGATCTTCAAATCGACGGCGGTTCAGACCTTTGAGGATAATTTCTCCCTGTTTAAGTAAAATGACTTCTTTCATATGATTGCGCCTTCCTTCGGTAAATTCAGACTTTGCGCAAGCTGCCTAAAATGTCCTTCAGGCTGTCCAGTGTTTGCAGTGCCTCTTCCTGAGTAGTTTCAAAGGAAAAGCTAGCCCGCAGGGCAAATCGGCTCATTGCTTCCTGACCAATGGCCTTCATGACGGTACTTGCTTTCCGAGAAGAGCAGGCTGACCCGGTGGATAAATAAATTTCCCGGGCAGACAGGGCGTGGAGAATGTTTTCTCCTAAATATCCCGGAAATGCAAAACTAAGTACATACGGATTGGACAAACGGGGTGAAAGAACTTTTGCTCCCAGCGCTTCCAACCCTGTCCAAAATGTGCGGCAGACTTTTTCTGCCTGGCTGCGGTGTTCTCGCCATTTCGGCGTCAAAATCCGGCATGCTTTCCCCCACGCCGCTGCCGCAGGCGTATTGGATGTTCCGGAAAATAGTCCCTTTTCCTGACCTCCGCCCCGTACAAACGGCGGCAGATGCAGTCCTTTTTTTAAGTAAAGAGCTCCGATTCCTTTGGGGGCGTGGGTTTTGTGTCCTGAAAAAGAGGCCATGTCTACTACAGAATAAATTGGCTCTTCTTTCAAAAAGCCCTGTACTGCATCGGTATGCAGCAAAGCTGAGCTTGCAGTTCGGTGCAGAATCTGACGGATTTTCCGCAGATCGGTGACTGCGCCGGTTTCGTTGTTGACCTGCATTAGACTAACCAGCACTGTATCCGGTGTCAGAGCAGATTCTACCTGCTCTGGCAGAATCTGTCCGTTTACCGGACGGAGCCGAATGATTTCAAATGTTTTTTCCAAAACTTTGAGACATTCTTCTACTGCGGGATGTTCAAAGGCGGAAGAAATAATCCGTCCTTTCCGTTTCAGGTTACCAATGCCCAGCAACGCCGCATTGTTCGCATAAGTTCCTCCCGGGCAAAAATAAATTTCTTCCGGCAGAACCCCCGCAGCCTTGGCCACACTAGTTCTTGCTTCTTCCAACGCCAGTTCGGCTGTCAATCCCGGCTGATGGAGAGACGCAGGATTCGCATAAACTGTTTCCATAAAGTTCCGGGCAATTTCCGCTGCTTGGGGCAAAACACGGGTGGTGGCCGCATTATCCAGATAAATCACAGTGAGGATGATCCTTTCATTTTTTAGGCGTCGTTTTCCGGAAAATCTTCCAGCAGTTGAACAGCTTGCTCTTGGGGCAGGGCTTCTATCTGTCGGAGTTTACGGCGAATGGCACGGGTGCGGGTTCCCACCAGCTTGTCGAGTTCATCTCCTGCCAATTCTAACCTTCCCTTTACTTTGTCCAGTACGGTTTCAAAGGTTTCAAATTCGGATTTCACCGCGCCCAGTACACTCCAAACCTCGTTAGAGCGTTTTTCTATCGCCAATGTTCGGAAGCCCATCTGCAAGCTGTTAAGTAAGGCGGAAAGGGTGGTAGGACCGGCGATGGTAACGCTGTAGTCCTTCATAATCCGTTCTACCAGGTCCGTTTGATTAAGCACCTCTGCATAAAGTCCCTCAGTCGGAAGGAACATAATTCCAAAGTCAGTTGTATGGGGAGGCTGTAAATATTTTTCTTTTATGTCTTTGGCATTTTTGAGAATTGCGGTGCGAAGAATTCGACGGCAGGATTCTGTGACTATCGGATCTCCCGATTCCAGAGCATCGGTAAACTGCTGATATATATCCAAAGGAAATTTTGAGTCGATGGGAAGATAAACTTCACTTTCCCCATCTTTTCCCGGCAATCGGACGGCAAATTCTACCCGTTCGGTTTTCCCTGGAATGGTGACCACGTTTTCTGTGTACTGTTCCGGAGAAAGCATTTGTTCCAGAATCCTGGAAAGCTGAATTTCTCCAAAAATTCCTCGGGTTTTGACGTTTCCAAGAATTTTTTTTAGGTCACCTACACCAGAAGCTAAGGTTTGCATTTCGCCCAGTCCCCGATACACCTGTTCCAGTCGCTCTGAGACCAACCGAAAGGATTCGGATACCCGTTTTTCTAGAGCGGTTTGTAGTTTTTCGTTGACAATACCCTGCATTTCATCCAGCTTCTTCTGATTTTCGGTTTGCATAATGCTTAATCGTTGTTCCATAGTTGTGGACATGGCATTTACCCGGTCTTCAAAGCTTTTCAGGGAATCTCGGATATCTTGAGACAGCTTGGTTAATGCGTTGAGCTGTGCATTACTGCCGGCAGTGATGCCTGCAGCGACCGAGGTTGACAGGGCCTGCTGCATGGAGTCCAATCGACTGTTCAGTTCTGCTCGGGTAGTTTGAAGATCCCGAAGGAATCTGTCTCCATTTTCCTTTCCGGAAGTTTTTTTTAGACGGATGCAGATTAAAATCAAAGTAAACAGAGAAAGAAGAGCAGCAAGAATTGCCGCGGCTAAAGTTGCCTGAAACATAGGGGAATTCTCCTTTTTTATTTAAGCACTTCCAATTTCGCATAATTGGCCATAAGCTTTTTGGTTCCTGCTTTGTCAAACCGGACTTCCAGCAAGCAATCGGAAGCCATGGGGGTGACCTGTGTTAACTCACCCTCCCCAAAAATCTTGTGCCGAATTCTCTGTCCTACCTGATATTTGAAGCCGGCGTTGAATGCGGCGTGAGGAATGACGGTAACCGCGTCCTTGAGAATATGGCGGTCCTTTAGGGTTTTTTCCGGTCGCTTAAATTGGCGGGTAACCACTGGTGCCGTGTGCTGTTCAATGTATTCTTCCGGGATTTCTTTCAGGAAGCGGGAGGGATATGCTGGATGCTGCATGCCGTAGGTCATGCGGGAACGGGTGGAAATCAGGTAAAGCTGCCGTTTGGCCCGGGTAATTGCCACATAGCAAAGTCGCCGCTCTTCTTCCACACCACCTGGTTCGTCCAGGGATAAGGAAGAAGGGAAAAGACCTTCTTCAAATCCGGCGAGAAACACGGTATCAAACTCCAGTCCCTTGGCGCAATGAATGGTCATAAGTACTACTGCGTCGGCATCGGCATCTAGATTGTCCGTGGCGCTGACTAGAGAGGTTTGTTCCAGGTAAGCCTGTAGAGTCGGCTCGTCGGCTTCCTTTTCAAATTGCACAATGGAAGAATAGAGCTCGTCCAGATTTTCCTTTCGGCTCCGGGCATCATTTTGATTGTATGTACTGGCAAGCATGGCTTCGTAATGAATGGTTTGTACTACTGTGCGAAATAGCTCGCTGAGACTCGTGGTCTGGGTTTTTTCCCGCAACTGCTCAATCATGGCTCCGAATGCTTCCAGCTTGTCGGCCGCCCGTTGCAATTCCGGATATCGGGAAGCGTGACAGATGACGTCGTATAGGGACTGTCCAGTGTCTTCCACAATTTCGGCTACCCGGTCCAGAGTAACGTCGCCAATGCCCCGTTTGGGTTCGTTTACAATCCGAAGCAGTCTGGTTTTGTCCCTTGGATTGTGCAATACGTTTAGATAAGCCAATAAATCCTGAACTTCCTTGCGCTTGTAGAAAGCCAGTCCGCCATAAACTCGATAGGGAATACCATTGCCTTTCAGCGCCATTTCAATGGAATTGCTCTGGGCGTGGGTGCGGTAAAGAACACAAAAATCGTTAAATTTCTTTTTGTTTCCTCCAATTTCGGATAAAATATTCTTGGCGATAAAGTCGCCTTCCTCGTACTGGGTTGCCATCTGATGGTATTTAATTTTATTCCCAATATCTTTATCGCTCCAAAGGTTTTTTCCCTTTCGGTTGGTGTTGTTTGCAATGACGCTATTTGCAGCGTTGAGAATTGTTTGCGTGGATCGGTAGTTTTGCTCCAGCCGTACCACTTCTGCGTCGGGAAAGGAATGTTCAAAGTCCAGAATATTCCGGATGGAGGCTCCAGCAAAGCGATAGATACTCTGATCGTCGTCCCCTACGACACAAAGCTGTCCCCCTTTGGCCAACAGTGTGACCAGACGATACTGTAAGGGGTTGGTATCCTGGTATTCGTCCACAAGGACATAGCGGAACCGATGATTGACGGCGTCTGCTGCCTGCGGAAATTCTGTAAGTACCTTGACGGTGTTGAAAATCAGGTCGTCAAAGTCCATGGCATCCGACTCCCGGAGTGCTTGCTGATATCTTCGATAAAGCGCGGGAACCTTGGGGAAACTCCGGTTTTTATATTCCGTCTCCAACTGGTCGGGGGTCAGATAAGCGCCTTTAGCTTTGGAAATAATACTCTTGACAAATTTTGACGCATACCGGTCGCTCAAACCGAATTCCCGGATGCAGGTGTCGGTCAGCTTCAGGCTGTCGTTTTCATCGTAAATAGTGAATTGTTTTGTATAACCTAGAAGGTCGGCAAATTTTCGCAAAATTCGTACACAGGTGGAATGAAAGGTCAGGGCCCAGAGATCAGAGGCATTAATCCGAAATTTCGCTTCAATCCGTTCCCTCATTTCCCCCGCAGCTTTGTTTGTAAAAGTAATTGCTAGCAATTGATAGGGATTGTAGGGGTCGTCGGCTATCAGCTTTCGGTAACGGGGATCTTCTTTTTTTCCAGCGTCAGTTTGACAGTCCCGCAGGAATGTCAAGTCTTCGTCGGTCAGTCCCTCCGGAACCCGGTTGGAGTGGTAGGCGTTGCCGTAACGGATTAAATATCCCAACTTGTTGACCAGTACCGTGGTCTTTCCGCTGCCTGCGCCTGCCAAAATCAGCAGGGGACGGCTGCAGGCAAAGACTGCAGCTTTCTGCCGGGGGTTCAGGTGGGTGTATTCTTCTTCTAGCAGCTGCCTGCGCAGCTGAAGAAACATTTGGTTTCGATCCATAAGCAGTTTATTCGTTCCTCTCACAATCAAAAGCGACCGCAAAATGCGATCCTTGTTTTATTCATTATTTTTTATTTTACAATATGAAGCCGACTTTTTGATTGCAGAATTGCAACACTATATTGAAACTTTTGGGGCGACGCATAACATTTGTTAAATGGGGAAAAGTAAGGGCAAAAACATGAAAAAGGAGCGATCATGTGAAACAGAAATTTTTTCGCCGCAGGCGAACCTTGCGGTTGCTTTCTTTGCTGTCCCTTTTGCTTTCCTGTGTATTGATTGCCGGTTCGGTTCCTGTGTCGGCGGCCTCCCGTTATGGTTCCCGCGGGGATGAAGTCCGTCAAATTCAGAACCGGTTGAATCAGTTGGGGTACAACTGCGGAACTGCTGACGGAATTTTTGGTACTCGAACTCGGGATGCCGTTCGAAGGTTTCAGGCTGACAATGGATTAACTGTTGACGGTATTGTCGGTACAAAAACTATGGCGGCTCTTGGGTTGTCGGGAGGGATTTTCCTGCGAAACGGTTCCAGCGGGACAACGGTGCGAACCGTACAGGAAAAGCTGAAAAATTGGGGGTATTATACCGGTTCGGTGGACGGACAGTTTGGGAGCCAGACTGAAGCTGCCGTCAAGCAATTTCAGTCGGCGAATGGCCTAACGGTTGATGGAGTTGTGGGGCCTAGGACCTTTGCTGCGTTGGGCATGTCGTCTTACGTCAATTCCTCCAATTCTTCTTCAAACTATGACAGGGATGTATCTCTGCTTGCTCGGATTATTTCGGCCGAGGCCCGGGGCGAACCTTATCGGGGACAGGTTGCTGTAGGTGCTGTTATTATGAATCGGGTCAAGCACCCATCGTTTCCCAATACTCTGTCCGGAGTTATTTATCAGGAAGGAGCCTTTACGGCTATTGTAGACGGGCAGTTTAACGAGCCAGTAGCTGATTCGGCTTATCGGGCGGCGCGGGAGGCTCTGGCAGGAGTGGACCCAACCAATGGGTGTATTTACTATTACAATCCTGCAACGGCTACGTCTTCCTGGATTTTTTCCTTGCCGGTGAACATGGTTATCGGCAATCACGTTTTTTCACGGGGCAAATAAAGACAAAGGCGGCGGAGAAAGAATCCGCCGTCTTTGCATATCTTTCGAAGCGTCCGCATAGGGTTTGAACAGGGAACGAAACGAGTTTTCGGACCTGAATCGGAAAAGCTGTGGAAGAGAAAGGAACGGTCGGAATGAGTCAATTGAATTATAAGCCGGAAGGCTTTGTTCGTAAAATCACTGGAGGGTTGACCCTGGCGGCTCTGGAAAGGCTCGAACTGAGGGTCAAATTTTAGAAGCCCGGGTAATTATGTGCGACAGTGACCACAATTTGATTGTGGATCTGGGAGGAATTCGGGGGCTAATTCCTAGGGAAGAGGCGGCTCTGGGAATTCGGGAGGGAGAAGTCAAGGACATCGCGGTGCTCAGTCGAGTGAACAAGCATGTTTGCTTTAAAGTCACTGACTTGGTTCGTTGTAAAACTCTTTTGCCTGGGACTGAGGAGGGGAGTGATCCTGGATTCCTTGCACTGCTTAGCCGACGTGCGGCCCAAGAGCAGGCGCTGGATTATATGCTGTCTTTTTATCGGAAGGGTGATGTGGTGGATGCAAAAGTTACTCATTTGGAATCCTTTGGAGCGTTTGCTGACATCGGTTGCGGTATTGTTGGGCTTATTAGTATCGAAAATATTTCAGTTTCCCGCATTTCTCATCCCCGGGACCGGTTTGTTCAGGGACAGAATATTAAAGTAGTACTCAAAGACATCGACTATATTCTAAGGCGGTTTACTTTATCTCATAAAGAGCTGCTGGGCACCTGGCAGGAGAATGCGGACCGATTTCGGATTGGTCAGACAGTCTGCGGTGTGGTTCGCTCGGTGGAAGATTACGGCATCTTTGTGGAATTGGCTCCCAATTTGGCAGGACTGGCTGAAAGCCGGGAAGGGGTAGAGCCGGGGCAGCAGGCCACTGTATATATCAAAAACATTATTCCAGAAAAAATGAAAATTAAGCTGAGTCTTATCGACTGCTTTGAGGGAGGAGGGCGCAGCGAGTCCCGGTATTTTATTGAAACTGGGCATCTGGACCGTTTTGTTTATTCCCCGCCGGCGGCCAGCCGCTGTGTTGAAACAATATTTACATAAAAGTTGCATTATTTTTCTTGACTTTCCCATAAAAATAAAATATACTAAAAATAGATTATTTTAGTTTGGAAGAGGACAGTCATGGAAAAAAGAGCCTATTTACAAAATTTTATATTTTTTTTGCTTTTTGGTGTGGCCGCTGTGGCCGCCGGCGTATGGGAAACCAGTTGTGTGCTGTTTTCTTTAGGCGCGGGCGTTCTCGGCGGCGCTTTTTTTGCAGCTTTCCGAGCTCGTCTGGTCTTGCCTGTCCGGATTCTGGTGGGTGTAGTGGCCGGGATTGTTTCGGTCTGGAGCGGATTTTATGCCTTTTCTTACATGGTGATGACTACTGGATATGGGGAAATGACGTCTCCTCTAGGTTCTGTTCTGGTTCTGGCAATTCTAATTCTGGCAGGGATCGTTTTGTTTCTTTTGGTGCGGGACAAACAGGTGGAAACCGGTATGCTGGACGATTTGACCGAGCCTGCACAGATGACGGTTCTGCTGTCTGCCGTGAGTTTTGTGGCAGTGTTCCTGACTTATGGGGCAGGTGTGCATTATATTGAAGCTGCCTGCGCCTGCGCGGCGTCGGGGTATGGGTTATATGGAATAGGAAGGACCGTTTGCTTTGCGTTCCGCCGGAGTAAAGAAAATGTATAAAATATTTAGGGAAGGCTTTGCGCTGCAAAGACGGGGTGAATGAAATGAAAAATATATGGAAAAATGCCGGATTTTTGTTTTTGCGCTTTTTTACATTTTGTGTTCTTGTTTTTATGACAATTCCGTTGATTGCCACTATGCCCACGGTTCTCGGTCCGGTGATGGGAGTGTTTTATCTGATTGCCGTTGCCTATTTTTGGGGATTTACTTCCCATGCAGAGGGTTTAAAAGACCGAAACAGAGTTTCTATCGGTCAGGAAAAGGAATTTTTGCTAAAAGGCTTTGTCTGTGCTTTGATCGTGGCCGTTCCCCTAATGCTGTTGAATCTTGTGCCGTTGTTCTTTCCCGACCATATCGATGCTGAATATCGTCAGACCTATTTTACCGACGAAGTAACCTCGGTTCAGGCTGGGGATCGGTTTAATCGGCAACTTCAAGAAGCCTCGGGGGGTTCGGGAAACGTGACTGAGGTCTGGTTTGACACAAATGGACAGCTGAAAGGATTGGTTTATCAAACCAGCGGTGGACTGTATGTAAAATGCGACGGTACTGTGGCAGATGAGTCCCGGATGTATACGGTTTCCGAATCTCCCATGTCCCTGAATACTAAGGATGAAAACGCCCTCTCTTCGTCAGCGGATAATCTGAACGATGCTCAGATCGAAGCTTTTTCCCAGTGTCGGACCGCTATGCAAAAGGTGACATCAGTTCTTGGAACTCGTCCTGTATGGGAACAGGTCTTTGGGATCATTAAACAAGTGCTTGCTATGTGTCTGATTTATTTCTGTAATATTTTTACCGGAGGCGCGGCCTTGTGGAACAGTGTTCTGTACTGTGTGTGTCTGCTGTTTCTGTGCGGTGCGTCAGGTGTTGGCTACTATATGGGTTACCGGGGAATTGAAATTGCAATGCCTTGGGGAAAGAAAAAGTAAAAATTTCGTTTTTCTGTCCTTGACAAGCATATTTCAGTTATAGTATAATAAACAGTAAACAGGTGAAAAGAAAAGGAAGTGTTTGAATGGGAGGAACGTTCATGGATCAGAAGTTCGTCAAGGAAGGGCTCACATTTGACGATGTGCTGCTGATTCCCGCGCGGTCGGAAATTATGCCCAAGCAGGTGGATCTGCGGACAAACATCACCGCAAAGATTCAGCTCAACATCCCGATGATGACTGCCGCCATGGATACGGTCACCGAACACCGCATGGCCATTGCCATTGCCCGGGAGGGAGGCATTGGCATTATTCACAAGAATATGTCGATTGAGGATCAGGCCGACGAGGTGGACAAGGTTAAGCGCAGCGAAAACGGTGTTATTGTTAATCCGTTTTATCTCAGTCCGGAGCATTCGGTATCTGATGCGTTGGGGCTAATGAAGAAGTATCGGATTAGCGGGGTTCCTATTTGCGAAGGCAAAAAGCTGGTGGGGATTCTGACCAATCGGGATCTGAGATTTATTACTGATTTTGAAGTTCCCATTGTTGATGTGATGACTCGGGAAAACCTGGTAACGGCACCCGTAGGGACAAACCTGTCGGCCGCCCAGGAAATTTTACGTTGTCATAAAATTGAAAAACTTCCTTTGGTGGACAAGGACGGAAATCTGAAGGGCTTGATTACTATTAAGGATATTGAAAAGGCTGTTCAGTATCCCAACAGCGCTCGGGATTCTGCCGGTCGTCTGTTGTGTGGCGCAGCGTTAGGGGTAACCAGGGACGTATGCGAGCGCGCCGCCGCGTTAGTAGATGCGGGTGTAGACCTTGTAGTTGTGGATTCGGCCCACGGACATTCTGTTAATATTTACAACACTGTTAAAAAGCTGCGGGCGACATTCCCCGATCTGCAGATTGTTGCAGGAAACATTGCTACGGCCGAGGCCGCCGAGTTTTTGATTGAAGCCGGAGCAGATGCGGTGAAGGTGGGAATTGGACCGGGTTCTATCTGTACTACTCGTGTTATCGCCGGAATCGGCGTTCCTCAGATTACTGCAGTGTATGACGTTGCCCGGGTTGCCATGAAGCATGGCATTCCGGTAATTGCTGACGGAGGAATCAAATACAGCGGCGATATCACCAAAGCACTTGCCGCAGGAGCCAATGTGGTGATGCTGGGATCTCTATTTGCCGGCTGCGAGGAGAGTCCGGGAGACAGTGAAATCTATCAGGGCCGTCAGTTCAAGGTGTATCGTGGCATGGGTTCCATTGCGGCGATGCGCAACGGGTCTAAGGACCGGTATTTCCAGGAAGATGCCCTCAAATTGGTTCCGGAAGGCGTAGAGGGGCGGGTCCCTTACAAGGGAACGTTGGCCGATACTGTATTTCAGTTGTTGGGCGGTTTGCGGTCCGGTATGGGGTATTGCGGGACCCGGACTATTGACGAACTTCATGAAAAAGGACAGTTTGTTCGGATTACTAGCGCCTCGCTGAAAGAAAGTCATCCTCACGACATTTACATTACCAAAGAAGCTCCGAATTATTCCGGTTCTTCCGGGGTATAATAACAGAAAGGACAAACGTATCATGAGTGAAAAACTGAGAATCGGCATTGTCGGCTGCGGGGGCATTGCCAACGGGAAGCATATGCCTTCTCTGAAAAGTATCGGGGATCAGGCGGAAATGGTTGCGTTCTGCGATTTGATTGAAGAGCGTGCCCAGAAGGCGAAAATTGATTTCGGTACTGTTGATGCTGGGGTTTATACTGATTATCGCAAGCTGTTGGAGGACAAAACCATTGATGTGGTGCATGTCTGTACGCCTAACAAGTCTCATGCGGAGATTACCGTTGCGGCTCTGGAAGCCGGAAAACATGTTATGTGTGAAAAGCCTATGGCCAAGACGGCAGCCGAGGCGCAGATGATGTTGGATGCTGCGAAACGCACCGGGAAAAAGTTGACTATTGGCTATCAGAACCGGCAGACTTCCCCTATGCAATTGGTCAAACAGATGGCCGATGAGGGGGTATTCGGACATATTTACTACGGAAAGGCGCTGGCCCTGCGCCGCCGTGCAGTTCCCACCTGGGGGGTGTTTCTTAATGAGGAGGAGCAAGGCGGGGGACCGCTGATCGATATAGGAACCCATGCTTTGGACCTGACGCTTTGGACTATGAACAACTATGATGTTGCTTCGGTAACCGGAAATGTTCACTACGAGTTGCGGGGCCGGAAAAACGCGGCAAATGCCTGGGGATCCTGGGATCCGGAGAAATACACCGTAGAGGATTCCGCCTTTGGGTTTATTAAAATGAAAGACGGAGCTACGATTATTCTGGAATCCAGTTGGGCAATTAATTTGGTAGAAGCCAAAGAAGCGCAGTATGTGCTGGCAGGCACCGAGGCCGGTGTAGACTTTGTGGACGGGGTCCGAATCAACGGAGAAGAATATTCCCGTCTGTATACGAAGCAGATTGCGATGGGCAAAGGTGGCGTTGCGTTTTATGATGCATCGAAAGAAGAGTCGGCTGGCGTCCGGGATATGAAGCAGTGGCTCCGTGCTATCCGGGAAGATAAAGCCCCCTGTGTCCTGCCGGAACAGGCTCTGATGGTCAGCCGTGTGCTGGAAGCAATTTACGATTCCTACAAGACCGGAAAAACCATTTATTTTTAATTTTTGAAAAGGAGGGCCATCGGTGCCGAAGCAAGATAAAAAAGCCGCAAGGAAATGGTATGTCCACCTGTTAACTGGGACTTTTCTGTTGGTGCTGCTGATTTCATTGTTGTGGCTTTTGACTTTCTTTTTTACCGACGCGCCGACTCCTGGACCAGGGGATGGTTCTGATTTGGAAGGATCTGTGCCTTCCGAAGGAGATGATCCTGTTACAGATTCGGGAAACTGGCTGTTTTCCGATGTGGATTTGTCTGATGCGTTGAATCTTTCCTCTTATGAGAAGTTACAGCTGCCATCGGTTTATCCGCAGGAATATGCGTTATATCCTGGACGCTTTTCGGATGACCGGGTAGACTTTATGAGTGAGCGAGACTTTGTGATTGTATTGGATCCGGGACATCAGGATTCTACGCATGCGGATGACATTTGGCTTTCCCCTTATTTGAACCCGTCCGATCGAAATTCCTGGGTTTATGGGAATTTGGCCAAGATGGGGACGACCGGTGTTGCTACCGGAGTGCCGGAATACGAGGTGACACATGCAGTAGCGAAGTTGCTTAAAGCTGAGTTGGAAAAACGGGGTTATACAGTATATCTGACTAAGGATTCTGTAAAAACCATTATGACAGGTCCCGAACGGGCAAAGATTTCCAATTTATACAATGCCGATCTGACTATATCTCTGCATTGTGATGGTTATGCAGGGGATTCCTCGGTAAGTGGGGCTCTGGTTCAGGTGCCCGAGGTCTGGGACGGTTATCCGGATGTGCTGCTGTCCTATCTGTCTCATCTTGCTGGTGCATCGGTGTTGTCCTCCTATTGCGAGGCAACTGGAATGCGGCAGCGGGGAATTCAGGAAATTTCTCAGTCTTCTGCTTTTTCTTGGTGCAAAACCCCGTCTATTCTATTGGAAATGGGCTATATGACCAATGCCTCTGATGATCGGAAGCTTAATGACGATGCTTTCCGGGAAAAAATGGTGCAGGGGATTGCTAACGGTATTGATGATTATTGTCGGATTATGCAGGCGACCCAGATGGTTCGGGAAGCAAAATAGCCCCTGTGTCGGATATCAGTGATGTTCTTAACGGAGAAATGGTGGGAGTGATTTGTCAATAGAAGTGCAACACTTTTAACAGAATTTTTGCAACTCCAAGTTCCATGCTTCTGTTGCAGAGATGAAATTAAGAACTTTGCGGGGTCTGGCATTAATTAATGCCAGATTCCGC
>CALXAO010000105.1 GCA_944386295.1 uncultured Clostridia bacterium
TTATCCACGCACAGCACGTCCACCCGTGCCAGGGTTTCAATACATTTCAAATCGTGTACCAGTGTTTTTTTTCGGGCCAGTTTGACCACGCTAACCGCCAACGCCACATTGGTCAGCAAATACAAGCCCTCCGGAATCATACTGATGAGTGCCGCGGTCGTAGATTTTACCGTTTGCTGAACCGAAAGGTGTAAAATAAAATACTGCTGCAGCGCAATTATAATACCGATAGGAATGATAACCACACCAATAATCTGGATTAGTCGGGTCAGAGAACGCATCATCCCCGGCTGCTGTTTCTTTTTGGTTTTCTTTGCATCCAAAGTCAGGCGGGAAACAAACGAATCGGCCCCCACCCGTTCCAGACGGGCTCTGCATTCCCCGGAAACGATATAACTTCCAGATAACAATTCTTCCCCGACCTCCTTTGTCACCTCGTCAGCTTCGCCGGTAATCAAGGATTCATTCACCTGTACCGAACCGTCCACCACTACAGCATCCGCGCATATCTGATTTCCGGCAGAAAGCAGAATAATGTCATCCAGCACCAAGTCCTCTACAGGCAGGGAAAGTTCCTGGCCGTCCCGAATCACCCGGACCTTGGGTTCGGAAAGCAGAGTCAATTGGTCCAAAGTCTTTTTAGAATGAATTTCCTGAACAATACCAATGGCAATGTTAACCGCAAGCACACCGAGAAAAGTCAGGTCATTGTACGCGCCCACAGCCAAAAGCGCAGCGGCAAGAATAAAAAAGATAAAATTAAAGTAGGTTAAGATGTTGCTTGCAAAAATTTGGCGTACTGTTTTTGTGGGAGCCTCTACGGTCGTATTACAATATCCCTTCCGGATACGTTCCTCAACCTCATCTCCGGATAAGCCCTCCGTGGGCAAAGGAAACGCCCGCTGAATTTCCGGCCGCGGGTCAGAACGCTGTGTTTTTTTTCGTGACATATGGTTCCTCTCCTATTGCTTTTCACACAATCCACAAAACCGCTGTTCCAAATCCCGAATAACAAACGCTATGGCATCCCGGTCATGGTGCGGTGCAATCACATCAGCCGTCTGCTTTAATTCCGAGACGGCGTTTTCGGTAGCATATGAAAAATCCGCTTCCCGCAGCATAGTCAGGTCATTCTCATAATCCCCTACTGCAGCTACCGCCTGAACCTGGGGCAGCATTTTCCGCAAAAGAGCCACACAGTGCCCTTTGCCGCTGTGCAGAGGATGGAATTCCAACCCATAAAAACCGCCCAGAAAAAACCGGTTCCGCCGCCGCACGGAAAGCTAATGCATCAGATTCCTGGAAAAAGCCCAGTACGATTTTATGTACTGTTTCTCCGAACGGCAGGCAATCAGACAGATAAGTCTGTTCAACCAGTGCCGATTCCCCTTCCTGGGATATTACCCAAACCTGACACCGAGGGGCCTTATTCCACACAAACTGCAGAATATCTCGATACCCGTCTCCCATGGAAAAGGAATGAAGCACAGTCCGCCCGTCTTCTGCGCAGATCACGGTTCCGTTGACGGTAATCAGCGGAGCGTTGACCCGGAACGAAAAGCCCGCAGTAAAAGATGCAGCACGGCCGGTTGCCAATGTAAACAAACCGCCATTTTCCTGAAAATATTGGATTGCACGAAGATTTTCTTCTGAAACTGTGCCGTCGGAAGACCGAGTAAGCGTTCCGTCAATATCAGAACAAAGCAAACAGCCGTTGAATTTCCCCATGTTATTGCCCCTTTTGTCGAATTTCCTTTCCATCATACCACAAATTGTAAAAAAATGCAAGCAGATATTTAGGCATCCATGTTATTTTCCACAGATTTGTCTTTTTTATCCCTTAAAACCAAAAAAAAGACAACGGTCCGCGCCGAGGCGCGGGCCGTTTTACATTAAAATCCAGAGAAGACCTATGCTTTGTAACATCAAAAATAATGGATTCAGCAAAATAAAGTTCCAATGTCGAGTTTTGTGACGAAACAGATACATTCCAAGCAATGCGCCAGCGGCGCCGCCCAATCCGGAAACTGTCAGCAAAACCGATTCCCGCACCCGGCGCTGATGCCGGATGGCTTGCCGTTTGTCCCATCCGTATAAAAAAAAGGCAGTGACACTCCACACAAGGCCCCAGCCTCCGCATAGCCAGACCATCCATGAATGCGGCATTTTAGTTCCTCTTCCTCATAGCTTTCAAACTGTATTTCCCCCGAAATGTATTCGGTGACATGCCTTCCTGCTGTTTAAACAGGCGGCAAAAATGAGATGTATTGCAAAAGCCCACTGAAAAAGCGATCTGCGCCACAGAAAGCTCTGTCATAATCAGCTTTTCCTTTGCCAAGGATAATCGGCGATGCGCAATATATTCTAAAACCGTCATCCCCACTTTGGTACGGAACAAGCGGCAAAGATAGTATTTGCTGATTCCAACCGCAGCGGCGATCTGATCCAGCGAAAGCTCTTCGGTTAAACGCTCATTTATATATTGAAGAATCCCCCCAATCCTAGAGGAGGACAAGTCCGGCTGCGGCTGTTTCTTTTTCACAAAAGAAAACACCAAGAAAAGCAACTGCAATAAATTCCCGGTAATTTCTGTTTTAGCATAAGAGGAATTTTCCAAATAGCTCTCGTAAATCTCGAAAAACAACCGGTCGGCTTCCTTGCTTTCCTCGTCTGTCAACGGAAAGTATCCTCCTTCCGATTCCAGCGTCTCCTGTCCTTCCGCATCCAGCTCGGTCAGAGAAAACAAATGCTTTATATAAGAATATTTCAAAATTACCTTATTCCGGCAATACGATTCCGGAATCGCGGGATTAGTTCCGTGTACCAACATTCCTCGGATCAAATATATACTCCCCCGGGTCAGAGGATAAATATTGTCGTTGAGCAATACCGTTCCTCCGTCAGAAAAAACTTGTAAAATCTCATAGGTGTCATTATGTGTATAACACTTCCCAGACAGTGGGTCAGAACCAATCTGGTGATATTGAATTTCTTCAAAAACATCCACACATTTCACCCCCCCCGTGAAAAATATTATACCATCTTTTCTAAAAGATGTCAATAGCGGATAAATACAAAAAAAATTTTCCTTTTCAATTTTTTTACGATTCTGGAAATCTTTTTTACTTGAAAAAACAATAGTGAAATGTTATACTTACACCAAAAGGAGATGATCTCATGAAAAAACGAATTTGTCTGATTTTAGCTCTTCTTTTCTGTACAGCACTGCTGATTCCGGCGATGACACAGGCTGCAGGAGAACAAACATCGGCCGGGAAAATTACAACAGTATCGACGGGACTAAATGTCCGGTCTGGCCCTGGCACTGGATATACGATAAAAACCAGTCTGCGCAGAAACACCTATGTGCATTTGCTCTCCCGTTCCGGAAACTGGTGGTATGTAGAATATGCGAACCGGGCTTACGGCTATTGCAGCGCAGACTATATTACAGCAATTCCAAGCGTTTCCGCAAAGGTTTCCACTGCGGGGGGGAATCTAAATGTCCGCTCCGGTCCGGGTACTGGATACGCCATCTGGACTTCCCTGTCTAACGGAACGGCATTGGTCATTCTGGAAACCAGCGGCAACTGGTACAAAGTGCTCTATTACGGAACACAAACTGGTTGGGTCAGCAAAACTTATGTAACGGCAGAAACAGATACCAATCTCCGGGCTGTCACGCTTTCCGTTCCTCTTTACTTACAAAGGGACAGCCGCTGGAGCAGCACTGTTTTGGGACGTTCCGGAAAAACGATTGCAAATATCGGCTGCACCACCTGCGCAATGGCCATGTTGGAAAGCACCATAGGGCCCGCTGTCAATCCTGCCCAAATGGCATCTCGGCTGACCTATTCCTCTTCAGGAGATCTGTATTGGCCAGCAAATTACACAGCATACACAGGGAAGGATTATCTACAAAAGGTTTATGATTCCCTGCAAGAAGGAATTCCCGTCATGATCGGCGGAAAAACCGCAGCTGGAAGTCAGCACTGGGTCGTTATTACTGGATTTACTGGAGGAGACCTTACTGCGGAAAATTTCCGGATCAACGACCCCGGCTCTGCGACTCGGACTTCTCTGGCAGAATTTCAGGCCAGATTTCCGGTCTTCTACAAAATTATGCTTCGTAGATAAAAAATGCGGGCCCAGATACAATTTGGATCCGTCAAGCTGTCGAAAAAGTCCAGTTTATACTGGGCTTTTTTGCATATGGTATAATAGAAGGAAGGATCGTAAAGCAAAGAGAAAACCGTGCGCAAACGGAGTATAGAGGAATTTGTACCGGAGGTGCATTTCCTGAGGAAAAGAGACAGTGCGGTCCAAGCATAGATCCTGTGGTAATATTTAAAATGGCGCTGATACCGCGTTTGTATGGATTGTAGTCACTGAGAAAATTTACGAAGAGCAGATTGCATATACAGTACAGACAGGCTGTGATAAAAACGGATGTGACGGGATCTCTGATTGACGGACTTGCAGAGAAAAATCCCGAGGGCAGTGGTGGCTGATGGGGGGACAAAACACCGTGGATATAATTGATGACGGGAAAATACCCGAAGAAAGGCTTTTTCCCGCCTTATGAATATGTTTACTGTGTTACTAGGTACTGAGTTCTGTCAAAGGGTAAACGCTATGTTTGCAAAAGGCATATGCGCCGAAACCCAAAAATTTGAGAAAGTAGAGGCCATCAGGCATCCCCCCGAGTACAAGGCTTTGTACGAACGACGAAAAAGAGACAATTGAAAGAGTGTTCACGGATGTGAAGGAAAAGTACGCAACGCGATATCCTCCCATACCGAGGCAACAATTCAATCCCCCATAAGTGGAAAAGCGCTTACCTATACGGTGATTTAATTCAGTTTTATCCGTTTTTTGTCAAAATAAAAATTATTCCCCTGAATCTCGCTTGAAATTCAGGGTGATTTGATAGACTGGCGGGACCAGATACAATTTGGACCCGTTTTTTTACATCAATCCCGACAGAGAACGGGACAATGCTCGCTTTGCCTGGCAAAACATTTTTTCCATCTGCCGACGGGTTTTGCCGTTTGTAACTGTCATTCCTATCGCGGTTCCTGCCGCGCCCACAGCCATTCCGATCAGAAGCCCCGGAATCATGCGGGATTTTTTACGCATAAAAAACATTTGTTTGATCGATCCTTTCTTTTCTGTGTTTTCAATTATAGTGTGTCCCGGAAAAATCAGAAAACCCCGGAAAACATTTCCGAAAATATTATATTTTCTGAAAAATTCGTATTTTTTTAAAAATCTTGCCCTTGACATTTTCCTACTGGCCTGATATAATAAATGAGCTAACGAATATGCGGTCGTGGTGGAATTGGTAGACACGCTACTTTGAGGTGGTAGTGAATATTCTTCGTGGGGGTTCAAGTCCCCCCGACCGCACCATAAGAGGGCACTAAAAAAGATGCCCAAGCGAAAAGCCTTGATTTATCAAGGCTTTTCGGCATTTTCAGGGCAAGTTTTTCAGCATAGATTCTATAGATGCCAAACGGCAAAAATCCTAT
>CALXAO010000106.1 GCA_944386295.1 uncultured Clostridia bacterium
CGCGGACTTTACCGCCAATCGGGAATTTCACCCTGCCCTGAAGACGTTTTCTTTTCTGTTCAGTTTGTGAATAACAGCCGGAGATAAAAATCTCCGGTTGTTATTATAACACATTTTTTCCTCACTGTCAAGAGTCCATTCCACAAAATAAAACATTGCAAGCAGCTTCTTCATTGATCTTTATTTCACATAAATCACTTGTCTATCAAACACCAAAACGAATTCTTTCCCTAGTTCTATCGGTATAACAGTTCCACTTTTTCTTATTACAACTTCCGCTCCTCCAATGGGAAAACCTGCAAGAGAATATTCATAGTGCACTCCATAAATAGCATGTTTAGCATTCTGACGGATAACAATACAAAATTCATCATTGTTAGGTATATTTCTGTGGGAACACGCCGCCATAAAAGAACAGCAAAAAGCAAATAATGGATTTCACAGATTTTCGTTTTTCAGTGCATCCACAGGATCTTCCGCCTGAAGCTTATGCATAGCATACACCATAAATACACCTACACAGGAAAGCAACACCGCACCCCAGGGCAGCGAAAATAATACAGAAATTCCCTGCCCATCACCTGGTAAATCAACCAAGTTACCGCAAACGAAACCAGGAGACCTGGCAGTAGGACTTTCAACCCATACACAAAGCATTCAAAACTCAACATCTTCCGAAATTCCTTTCAGGGCATACCTACCGAACGAAGCATGGCAAAATCCTCCCCCCCCCGCCGCAACGCAATGTTAGTGGAAACTGTATTAAAACACATTGGCCACAGTCCAAAACTTCGTTTTTCCTCTTCTGCAGAAGCAACATCCGTCAATCCGGTATTGCTTATCCCCTCAGCAGCAAGCAGTTGGACCATTTCCTGATAGCTTTTTCCTTGATCGGAAGACTGAATCCCATTGAAACGTACCGAGTCCAAAGAACTGTAAGAATAGAACAAATAAAGTCCGCCCTGCTACTGAATTCCTATAAACAACGGCCTTTTTTTTTGATATATCATCCCAGAGACCTCCAACGAATGGAAAATCAACACTTTCGACTGCGGTAAATATAATATTTTCCCCCAGTTTCCGGCATATAACGCATAGTGTGGTCAAATAGCACTGGAATCGGAGAGGAAGAAAGATAAGGGAGCGGAGTCAAAAAACTATTCCCTGTAGCATTAGCAAATCGTTGTTCAGACAGCCGCTGTTTTTTAACATACTTTAAAAAATAGTCGTAAATATCCCCGGGAAAGGAGGCTTTTACTCGAATGGTATAAAGTGCATCCGCCGAAAACTCCACACACACGGTCAAAACCGTATAGCCTGGAGCGGAAAAGGATTATTTTGATTTAAACGCTAGTCAGTGTCAGAGTATCGCTTAATTGATATCAGACGCCTCCATTCTCAGTCAGGTGAAGAGGGAGAATCAGTTCCGATTTATTTGCCGGCAACCTACCTTCCTGCAAATGGATTGGCATAGATTCAAAAAACAAAGCATTTTGGTCTTTGGATCCTGCTGCATTGCAGCCATTCCGTTTCCTAATAGTAGAACAGTATAGATAATTCCGTAACGAGGACTCAAAAGTGGTTACAGCAAAAATCATGGCTGCAGATAAAATAATTCCAATAACCGTTACCTCCGTCCAAATTCTGTTGCATTCCAACGTATTTAGGGTAACACGGCTTAAAATATTCATCCCCGGATCACCTCGTCCCGCGTTACTTTCCCATCTTCAGTTACCAAAATCCGCTCAGCTTGTAGCGCAATATTTTCATCGTGAGTAATAGCAATTAACGTTTGCCCATATTTCCGGAAAAACAGCAAGCAAAGGAATCAGACCAATAGTCAACGCTACCAAACTAAATAAAACAGTTCCATCCAAAAATAAAAACAATTCCCAACGTATCTGTGGATTCCAATAAAATTTCATCTATCCATGTTTTGTACTCAATTCCCCGTGCCGTTCGATCAACTGGGGATCCTGGGGATCTTTCTCTATTTAATCTCAAAATCGTATGATATAAACCGTTAAGGCATTATCGTTGACAATTCTCCTGAAGCATCCCTTTCCTCCAACAACCGGTCCCGTGTCAGCAAAGCGCCCTTTGTGGTGTGCAAACACCACAAGTAGCCGATATTCCAGAGCTGACAGAAACAGTTCCTTGCCGTTTCTGCTTACGGTACCTGTTCCGACGCAAAACATTTCGAATCGGGGAAAGGGAGTCAGAAAGGCTTGGAAATAAAAAAAATTACCGGAAGATTCCGCGTTTCCCTTACAAGCGGAATCGGTCTGGAATACCTTGCTTTTTAGAAACGCTGACAGATATACAATACTCGGGGCATCTTCCACTAGGAGTATTTTTCCCCCAAAAAAAGCTTCTTTCTACCCTCCAGTACAACCGGAATAGGGTTCAAATTCCAAGGCTGCAAATTCAAACCGTAAATCCTCAAAGACATTTTGCTGCGGGCAAAATACCAGCAGTCTTTGGATAAATTTTTGTCTCATAATACACCGGTTAAAAACTTCCCGGTGTCTCCAGAAAATCAAAAAGAAAAAATATTCAAAAAACAAAGGATCAATCTTTCGTCTCTAAAACAAAGGGATGTCCGGCAATTCCGGTCCAACGATACAGGCGAAGCACACCAAAGCATTGTCCATCCTCAGTTCCCGGTTCTGAAATATAAAACCGACCATCCCCCAGTGAAGCGATTCCGGTGCTACCTAAGGGAAACTGCCAACCGTAAACTCCACTTTCCGGATGAAAAGCCCCCGCCTTTTTCAGAGACAGAACATGTCCATGACTTTCGTCAGAAAATCCAATCAAGAGCTGCTCAGAAGGAGGAGTTGTACCGTCAATTACAAACATGGGAAAATTGGGAAATGTTTCCTTTTTTCCACAATACACAGCCATATACCAATCACCGGTTGCGCTGTCATATTCCAAATTCTGAACGCCATATGTTGTGTTTCCGGTATAAACAAAATATTTTCCCCGATAAACTTCTGGCCCGCTGCGGTGCATGTTGGCCTGCCGCAACGGCCGAGCAGACCGGACCACCGCATCAATTTCATATTGCAAAATAACTTGGTAATCGTTGTCTGTCCGATCCGTTTCCCCATAAATGCCGTAGGCAATATTCAAATACTGCGCACCGTTCCGTTTGCCAAATTCCGGTCCCACGGCCAGTCCGTCAATTCCGCTGCAGCCAAATCGGTGTTTGCGTCCATTCGCATTTCCGATATAATCCTCCGTCGCTTCCTTTAAAAAAGCCGCAGTCATTACTCCATCGGTTTCAGCATCCATATTCATTCGGTCAATCTTGGAAACGTCAAAGATTGCAACATAAAAGCCTTCTTCCGGAAGTGTATCCAACGCAAGACTCTTCAATATCCCCTGACCGATCCCATCATGCTTGAATTCCAGAGAACCGTAAACCTTTCCATCAACATCGTTGAAATCAATACATCCTAAATGTCCCACAATCCCTCGAACCGATCCCACAACATTTCCGTCGAAATCGCTTTTAATCAGTTCTGTAGTAAAAGAATAATAAAAATATCTCCGAACCGGATCTACCGCAATACCTTGTAAATGACATTTGCCATGAAGTCCAGTATGAATCTGTAATGGAAACTCCTTCATCTTCATTTCTCCTTTTCAGTATGCCAGAGGACAGCTACTGTTTTATACAGCATCTGTCCCCCCAATTTTTATTTTAAAACACGGATCGCGTCAGAAATATTTTTCTCATAAGCTTCCCTGCCATACCGGTCCACCTCGTCCTTGTTTTTCTCCCCGTGAGTCAAACAACCGGCCCCGCCAATGCATCCGCCTACACAGGCCATACCTTCAATAAAATTTCCGGCTGGAACATTTTTTAACAGCCGCAGCAAATTTTTCCGGCATTCTTCAATACCATCGCAGGACACCGGTTTGTAATCAAAGTCCTCATACCCATGTTCCTTCAGTCCCTGCCGCACTGCATCAGCCAGTCCGCCACTGCGGGCAAAAATGCGCCCAAAATAAGAGGCATTGTCCAACACGCCCTCTTCCAATGTAGTAATATCCAGGTCCTTGCTGTCAAACAGCGCTTGCAATTCCTCAAAGGTAATCACACTATCCACAAAGGGGCGAACTTCCGGTTTATGAAACTCCATTTTCTTTGCAGTACAAGGGCCAATAAAGACTACTTTGGAGCCCGGATCAGTCTCCTTAATGTACTTTGCAATGGTCGCCATGGGTGACAGGTTATGAGAAATATATTTTTCCAGTGCAGGAAACTGTTTTTTGATATAATCAACAAAAGCCGGACAGCAAGAGCTCGTCAACAGGCCTTTTTCCACCAATTCTTTGGATTCAGCATAAGCTACCATATCAGCGCCAAGCGCGGCTTCTACCACTGTAAAGAACCCCAGCTCCTGGATTCCAGAAATTACCTGTCCCAACTTTGCGTAGGTAAACTGACTGGAAATCGATGGAGCAACTACAGCATACACCTTATATTTCCGATTACTGTCACTCTTTTTAATCATATCAATGACATTAAGAATAAACGATTTGTCACTAATGGCACCAAACGGACATTGATAGACACAGGCGCCGCAGGCAATGCATTTTTTATTGTCAATACTGGCAGCCTTGCTTTCATTCATGGAAATAGCCTTGACTTTGCAGGCATTTTCACAAGGGCGGTTACGGTTTGTAATGGCTGTATACGGACAAACCTTGGCGCAGGCCCCACACTCCACACACTTGGATTTATCAATCGACGCCTTCTGATGGCTGTCAAAAGTAATCGCCCCCCGTTTACAGGCATCGGCACAGCGATGGGCCAGACATCCCCGGCAAGCATCAGTTACCTCATAGCCCCCTACCGGACACTCGTCACAGGCAATATCAATGACCTCAATCACATTAGAATTATGCTGTTCAGAGCTCCCCATGGCTAGTTTGACCCGTTCCGCCAAAATAGCCCGCTCCTTGTATACACAGCAGCGCATGGTAGGAATTTTACCAGGGACAATGGTCTTTGGAATATCAATTGCACCTTCCAAAAGACGGTCCGCCCACGCAAGACGGGCCACCTCTCGCAGCACCTTATATTTAAGATACTGCACGTTTGTATCAAACTTATGCATATTTATGCCGTCTCCTCTCCGGTTTAAAAGTAGTTGACCTTGATTCGCTTGCCCATTTTTTTCAAACAATCGGACAACTCTTCCACCAGACGCATTTTAATATTAAAATTTATGGGAAGATTGGGGTTCTGGTGAGCCGGATTTATCGCCCGTCCCACAAAGAAATTAATGTCGGTAGCCTCTTCAAACAGCATACGAGCAATCAGAGATGCCCCATCCTTTTTATAACTCCATTGAGTGTAGGACTCGTTATCTGCAAGATAATCCTTAGCATAAGTAAGAACCTTGCTCATAGTAATTACGCCCTCTGTTACCAAATCAATACCCTCAATTTCGGCAATGGGAGGAATTTCTGGATCAGGAAATTCCATTTTCGGAATCAGAGGCTTACCCAGATAATTAGAAGCAATAGTAGAGGTGGTTCCCCCGCAGACAATATGTTTCCCCTCTTTGGAAAAGAACAGTGACATCATTTTATTACAGTCGTTCCGGTCAGAAGGTGGACCAAAAAGCAAATTCATAGGTTCCCGTTTTCGGATCCGAACCACACAGGCCGTAGTATCATCCCCCGGTTTCCCACCATAAAGCCGGTTACACTCATCCAGAAGAATCGTACCCAGCGTTTTTGCGGTAAAACCAACTTCACTGAAAGTTTCCATAAAGGAAATAATGTCCGCCCGTTCCCAACCAAAATTCAGTGCCATACCAACACCGGCGTGAATGCACCCATCGCTCATGAGAATAAAAATATCGTTTTCCTGCAGCGATATCAACGACCGATAAATCACTTTTCCCCCCAGCTTCATTTCGCTGACAGGAAATTCCACATGCTTTCCGTCCCGCAAAAGAATGACCCTGGGATTGTCATACTGAATAATCTCTGCCGTCCGATTTTCAATCAGGCGAAGAATCGTAAACGTAGAGTAAGCAACCCCCCGTACTGAACAAACCGGCAGAGTGGCTGCAATGGTGGAAACACAGTCTTCAATAGAAATGCCCGCAGCAACCATTGTAGAAATAATCCGGGAGGTAAGCGTGGAAAGAATATTTGCCTTTACCCCGCTTCCCAGACCATCCGCAAGGACAATGACTGTGGAAGAGTCTCCCTGCTCCACAATTTCCACCCGGTCGCCACACAACTCTTCCCCATGCTTGAACAAACTACGGTAACCAATATCAGCGCACAGATTATTCATCCTGGATCGACTCCTTCAGATTGGTCAGAGCAATTTTAGTCTCGGCCACCGTTTCTCCCAGCAGAGAAGCGATTTCCTGCACAACACGCATCTGCTTATCCACAACCTTGTCAGCAATTTCCACCGTCTGACGGCTGATGGTTTCCTTCTTTTCCCGGGCCGACTCTTCCTCTGTCACATCTCGGAAAATCCCAATAATAATCCGGTATTCCCGATCATAAATAATCGTTTCCTCTACATACCGGTCATATTCCGCCAGATAACGCCGTTGATCCCGCAGACTCCGCCCTGACTGCTTCACATCCATAAAATCTTTCGGATCCAAAACACGAACAATCTGTTCCCCCAAAACATCCGCAGGAGAACGGAGATTCATCAACTTTAAGGCCGCCCGGTTGATCTGCTGCACCTCAAAATCCTCGTTAAGCACCAGAATCCCATTGGGCGTATTGTTGATAATATTATCGGAAAAGCTTTCAGCTTTATCCTTCAGGAACGGCAAACACATGGAAAGGTCGGCTTTACCCTGATACACCGCAACCGCCTTTTCCCGACAGGTATTGTAGCCACAGCTGCCACAATTGAGCTCGTGCTCCGGACGAGTTTTTCCCATCTGCCGGAGAATCGCAGTAATCTCAGCCTCTCCCGGCATTGCAGCGGAATGCTCCAGATATCCCATGGATTTATCCAATTCTTCCCGCGGAGGATTCTTAACCTTAAAATCCTCCGGCCCAGCGTATGCGGCAACCCGAGCAAAATCCACTACCGGGGACCTGTGGTATTTTTCCATAATCGGTCCGTTGACGCAGCTCCCCACACAGGCAGACATTTCAATAAAGCAATGATGCACCATTCCCTGCTCCATATCCTTTAGAGCCGCAATGCAATTTTCCACTCCGTCCACTGCCATATAAGTATAATCTTCAGCCGCACACTCCATGGTTTTTAGGATTCCCCCTGTTGTCGGAAACAACCGGGCCCGGCTTTCTTTTTCCCGGTCGGGAGACGCCGTCAGCGACACACCAGCCTCTACCATCCATTGACTTAACTGTTCAAAGGTCAACACGGCGTCCACAATTCCGGAGTACCGTTCAGCCTCATCCTTTTTGGCTACGCAGGGACCAATAAAAACAGTTTTTGCACCGGGATAACGTCGCTTCAGATCCTTACAGTGGGCCTGCATAGGAGATACCACCTGGGCTAGATAGGGCAGCAGAGACGGAAAATATTTTTGAATCAACAAATTCACCGAATGACAGCAAGAAGAAATTAGCACATCCGGTTTTTCTTCAGCCAGAATCCGGTCATACTCCCGTTTAACCATAGTCGCCCCTAGTGCCGTTTCCTCTGCAGCAGCAAAACCCAATTGCTGTAGCGTTTTCTCCAGAGCCGCAATTCCACAGTCATTGTAATTTGCAATAAAAGACGGTGCTATGCTTGCAACTACGGGACTTCCATCCGCCAACATCACTTTTACTTTCTCAATGTCGCTGGCAATTTCCTTTGCATTTTGCGGGCAAACAACAAAGCACTGACCGCACAAAATACATTCTGAAGATACAATATTGGCTTGCCCAGCAGAAAACCGAATGGACTTGACCGGACAGTTCCGAATACATTTATAACAATTTTTGCAATTAGACTTTTTTAAACGCAGAAAGTCGGACACGTACATTCACCTCAATCTGTTTTTAACCTTGATTCGCTGAAAAAACCCGAGTTTCAAAAAACGAATCCACAGTTTCAGGAGAAAGTGACAACAATTCCTCGTCCAACATGACACTGACACCATTCTGACAATTTCCCATGCAAAAGGTTCCTGCCAATTCTACCTGATCTTGCAACCCGTTCTTTGCAATCAGTTCCTGCAAACGCTCCACGATCTGACGGGAACCCTTCAAATGACAGGAACTGCCGATACATACCGTAATTTTCATGTTAATCCCCTCCAAATTATTCAAAATCAAACAGATTGGTTCTGGCTTCCCCGAGACTACACAATAGAGTCTCCCTTCAACAACAAAAGGAAACAACCTATCAATTCCTATTACACCTTCTCATGGGTCCCATAATACGCATTGAGATACATCTGACGAATCTCACTCATGAGCGGATACCGGGGATTCG
>CALXAO010000107.1 GCA_944386295.1 uncultured Clostridia bacterium
AATTTTCTGTTAATAAGACGATTTCCAACCCATACTTGCTCATACATTTTCCGTCAATAAACAACGACAAAACTTGAGGCACCGTATTGTCATTAATTCTGGTCCATCATACGCGGCCATCATAACGCAAAAACCTTTTTTAGAAAACCACCTGAGTTAAAATCATATAACAGACAGTTCCACATACGATACTGATCAGGGTATTCCGTTTCCAGAAGTGTAGCAGGGCGACCAGAACCACCGAAATCAACTCTGGAATCCCGAAAGGCGCATAAGCAACCGAAACATCCTTCAGACAGTACACAACCAGCATACCTATAATCGCATAAGGAAGGTATTTCCCAAGAAAGATAATATATGCCGGCGTTTTCTTTTCCCGAAAAACCAGAAACGGAAAAATCCGCAGAAGCACAGTCACCAAACTCATAACTCCGATCATCAGAATAACATGAGCATTACCCATCAATCGTACCGCCCTTTTCCAGAGCCCCCCGGAAGGCCGTCAGAAGCAATGTAATCATAACCATGGCCGGAATCAGAAAATATTCATTCCCAAAAAGAAACAAACAGACAGCAGTCGCGCCCACGCCGATCAGCGCTGGACGGTGTTCCCGCACAGTCATCCACTGCTCCACAAAAACTGTAACAAACAGCGCCGTCATGACAAACTCAATCCCTTCGGTACTGAAGGGAAGAACCTCCCCTACTAGGGATCCAAGCACACTTCCAGTAATCCAGTAAATATGATTACACAGCGAGATCAAAAAATAATAGGTATGGGGGTCCGCATTTTCCGGACAGTCTCCGGCACAAACCAAAGAATAGGTTTCATCGGTCAGCGCAAACATCAGATACAGTTTTTTCAGCCCAGCGCCCTTATATTTCTGAATCATAGAAATTCCGTAAAAAAGGTGCCGTGCGTTTACCAGCAAGGAAGTCAATACTGTAGAAATCAAAGACGCTCCATCTGCAATTAGAGAAACGCCTACATACTGAAGAGAACCAGCATAAATAAACACACTCATGAAAAAGGCCCATAGAACACCGTATCCATTTACCTTCAGAAGGATACCAAAACCCATTCCAAGAACAATATACCCGGCCATAATCGGCAACGATTTTATTATGGCCGCTTTCAACAGCTTTACACCCAACGATTCAGCCTCCATACCCTGAATTATTTTCCGAACAAAAAATGGAATATAGGCCAAAAGTCTGAGGCAGACCGGAGCTGCGGTCTGCCGCAAAACTCAATTACGTTCTGGTTCAGGCAGCTCCGTAACTGCCGTCGCAATCAACAAAGGCAAAAGAGCAACCAGAGGATAAATATACCGATAGATCACAACCGGACCGAATAAAAGCAAAAGCAATAATCCAAGCGCTGGCATTGCCGGAAGCAACAGTCGATATTTACGGATATAAATTCCCCAAGCAACATACAGAAGCAAACTCCAGATCACAGCCCCCGAACTGAACAGCATGGAAACCACCGGAATTTTTTGATAGAAATTCTCGTAGGTTAACTTTGAATAAAAATCCGCCAGCCATTGTAATCCCTCCGGCGTTTTCCGCTGAATCAGCACCCAGTCCATTCCCTCCACCGGCTTTGTGTTTGTATATTCCCAATAAGGATGGTATGCCGCAGGATCCGGGTAATTCATATCCGGATACCAATATCCGATGTTCAGCCGGCAAAAAGCGTCCCAATAAGTCAAAGGACATTTCAAACCAACCTTCACATAAAGACGGAAAAATTCCCAGGGATTCTCTTGAAATCGGGAGGAATTGAAGCTCCTCTTCATTAAGTCCGAAATTCCCGCGTTGAAACTGTAAGTCTGCCATTCCGGCACATAGGCGTCGATCAAAGCACACTCTTCTTCTGTCAACTCCTCGGAGCAATACAGACGCACCCGGGACAGTTGCACACAAGGAACGCTCATCAATTCACTAACGCCGTTGGCTTCCACCCCGCCGCACAGCTTGGCGATCGGACCTGAAATTACCCCGAAAAGCAAAAGACAAACCAAGGAAAGAATGAATAAACGCTTTCGATATTTGCGGAGAAAAAAGAGTCCAAACAGCACTCCGAAAAGGAACGCGGCCACCCCTTGCTTGCGAAATAGCATTCCAAGCAATGAAAATAACAAAAAAAGAATACAGAACCAACTACTGCGCAGTAGTTCAGGCTGGTTTGCCAGCCTGAGAAGGAAAACCGAAAGGAAAATAAAAAACGCTGTATAAATCACATCTTTTGTTGCTGTAAAAGAAAAAATTGCATGGGTGGGAAGAAACATAAACAGCCCCAAAAACACAACCGACAGCAAAACAGAAAGCTTCCTGCGAACCATTTCACTGCAAACTAGGGCAAAAGAAGCCGATAGGCAAAGCATCTGAAATAAGGAATAAACCAGCAACCCAGCCTCGGCGCTCCCTAACAGATTTCCCAGCGTCACTACACAAAAACTCAGCAGGCAGGTATGAAGAAATGGATGACTCAGGTTGATTTCTCCCGACAAATAACCACTGATCTGAAACACACAATCGTAACCGTACACTCCGGGATAGGTTGCAATCAAACCAGGCAGCCAGGCAAGAAAAATCAACCCCCAACAAAGAAAAAAAGCTTTTTTGGGAGTAATTTTCCGAGCAACCGCCTGTTCCAGAGGGAGAATTCCGGCAATCCGGTTCACCTGCGGCAGAGCATTCAAAAGAAGGGCAACCAACGCCATAAACAGAGGAATACCTGCACCAATCCGAAGCCAGGTACTCGGAGAGGATAACCGAGTACTTCCAAAGACAAGAAGCTGAGATCCGCTTACCATACATGCGGAAAAGAATCCACCCAGCAACCCGGAAAACCAAGCCAACCGCCGATTCATACAGCCCCATGCTTTCCGAAGAAGAAAGAAAATACCGACAAACGCCAGCAGAGAAAAAAGGCTGTTGCTGAACACATGGTCCGCCGGTGAAATTTTCAGCATATGCTCCAAAGCATACACAGACGGAAAGGCAAGAATCAAACAAATAAAATCCCGCTTCCGTAAAAGAAACTGTGACCAAATGCCGTTCGCATCAAAGTTCATTTTTCACCATATCTTCAAAAGACTCTCGGCGGACCGCCAAAGTATCGGCTCCGTCTTCGGCAATCCAGACTATCGGCGGCCGGGGAATCCGGTTGTAATTGGAAGACATAGAATAATTGTACGCACCGGTAGTAAACACTGCCAGTCGGTCCCCTTTCCGAGGGGAAGAAAGCAGAACGTTTTCCTGAATTAGGTCGCCGCTTTCACAGCACCGACCAGCCACAGTATAACGTCCGTCCGCTTCGGCCAGGGGCCGATCGGCCACCACTACAGTATAATCCGACTGATACAGTGCATACCGCGGATTATCGGACATCCCACCGTCGACCGATACATAATTTTTAAAGCCGGGGATCCGTTTTATTCCACCTACCGTATACAGAGTCAGTCCGCTATCGGCAACAATGCTCCGGCCCGGCTCCATCAGAATCCGGGGCATTGTCACATTCAGTTTTGCACAAAGGTCTTTCATAATTTTTCCAATTCCTGCAATATTGGCCGCGTAATCAATTTGAGGTTGGGAGGCAATATAGCGCACGCCCATACCTCCGCCCAAGTTCAACTCTCCAGCCTCGTACCCGAAATCGTGTTTCATCTGTGCCAAGAACCGGAGCATAATTTCCGCCGCGTCAGTAAAGGGCTTGTACTCAAAAATCTGAGAACCAATATGGCAGTGATAGCCCATCAGCTGAACATGGGGAAGGGCCAACGCATGCCGGACAAATTCTTTGGCCTGTCCGGTTTCAATGGCAACGCCGAATTTGGAATCCACCTTTCCGGTGGAAATGGCCCGGTGAGTATGAGGATCAATGCCAGGTGTCAACCGCAGCAAAACCTTCTGTCGAATTTTCTGTCGGCCAGCCTCGGCATTGACAGCATCCAATTCATCCGAATTGTCACAAATAAAATAGCCGATTCCTTCCTCCATCGCATACCGGATGTCGGCATCGGTCTTATTGTTCCCGTGGAAATAGGCGAACTCCAATGGATACCCGGCCTGTACTGCAGTGTACAGTTCCCCGGAAGACACCAGGTCTATTCCCATGCCCTCTTCCTTCATAATCCGATATAGCCCTTTGAAGCAAAGTGCTTTACTCGCATACAGAGGCAGTGCGTCCGCACCAAATACCTCTCGCATCGTCTGCAAATATACCCGACAGCGTTGACGAATCCGCGTTTCGTCCAGAAGCATTAAGGGCGTTCCGTACTTTTCCGCCAGGATAACCGTATCCTGTCCAGCAAACGTCAGACGTCCCTCTGGGGAAACCGAAAGATTCTCACAAATCCACATAAACCATTCTCCTTCTTCTGCGAATCATGCCCGCAGGATTTTCGATACAGCAATATATCCTGTTCAATCCCCGTTCACCAGGTCACGCATTGTGTACAAGCCCGCTTTTTTCCCAACCAGGAAGCAGGCAGCGGATAAAGCCCCCTCAGCAAACAGGGTACGGCTTTGTGCCTCATGTTTCAGCGTAATAATCTGAGAGCCGGTAGCAATAATTACCTCGTGCTGCCCCACCACATTGCCCATACGGAGGGAGTGAATCCCAATTTCCTCCCGGCTGCGCAGGCCCTGCATATGCCGTCCGACCACAAAGGGAGCTCCAGGACGGGCCCCGCGGACAGATTCGGCCAACATCAGCGCAGTCCCGCTAGGAACATCTAATTTTTTATCGTGATGTGCTTCCACAATTTCCACTTCAGCATCCGGAAACATTTCTGCCGCCTTCCGGGCAGTTTCCGCCAGAAAGGCAATACCAAGAGACATATTTGCCGAAAGAAACACTGGAATTTCCCGAGCACATTCCCGGATATAAGCCAGTTCCTCCTCGGTATGTCCTGTCGTTGCCACCACCACCGGCAAATGACGGGAAACGGCATAATCCATTAGTTCCCCGGTCACAGAATGGTTGGTAAAATCAATAATACCGTCGGCCTCACCGGTAAAATCCCGCAGCCGGGAAAACGAGCAGGCATCAAGGTCGGTAGGCAGGCGGGGATCCACCAGAGCTGCCGCCTGCGTATCCCGGAAGCCCTCCCCCATCAGTTGTTGCAACGCTTGACCCATCCGCCCGGACGCGCCGTTAATTATCCATTTCATCATCGCTGTATTTCCTTTCTACTGAACTGTAGCAATGCCGCAGGCGTGCATTTCAGTCAAAAGCGCCTGATAATGTTCCTCTTCCATTGGTGTCAAAGGAAGACGCAGATAATTTTCACAGTATCCCATTGCCGCCATAGAAGCTTTCACCGGAATGGGATTGACTTCACTGAACAGCGCGTGAATTAGCGGCAAATACCGATATTGCAGGGCAGCGCTTCCAGCAATGTCTCCCGCAAAAAACTTTTTGCAGAGAAGGGAAGTCTGAGCCGGCAGCAGATTGGACAGAACTGAAATTACACCGGCGCCCCCAACGGACAAGATGGGAACGATCTGATCATCGTTGCCAGAATACAAGTCCAGCATCCCATCCACCAACGCCATAGTCTCCACAATTTTGGAAATAGAGCCATTAGCTTCCTTGATGGCGGCAATCCTGGGATGTTCGGCCAGCTCCCGATAGGTTTTTGGCTCAATGTTCACCCCGGTACGGGATGGTACATTATACAAAATCAAAGGTTTCTGACTGGCATCGGCAATGGTGTTGTACATTTTAACCAGCCCTTTCTGGGTGGCTTTGTTGTAATAGGGAGTCACGACCAACACCGCGTCGGCACCAGCCTGGCAGGCGTGTCGGGTCAACTCAATCGCATAATCGGTATCGTTGGAACCGGTGCCCGCAATAATCGGCACCCGACCGGAGGAAAGCTTCGCCGCAAAGGAAATGGCCTGCCGGTGTTCTTCATCGGTCAGTGTCGAGGATTCGCCGGTAGTTCCGCAGACGACCAGGCCATCAATTCCCTCTTCGATTTGCCACTCAATCAGACGGCCAAACTGCTCGTAATCAATCCCTGTTTCAGTCAGAGGAGTAATCAGCGCTGTGGCAGCACCCCGGAAAATCGATTCTTGTTTCATTGCAATACGCTCCTGACATAATTTTTCAAAAAAAAAACAGCCGAAGTAATCGGCTATCACATTTCATCTCAAAAAGGAGGAAACTCCTTTTCCCCCATCAACTCCGACTTCTCCCCCCTCCTCC
>CALXAO010000108.1 GCA_944386295.1 uncultured Clostridia bacterium
AAGGGTTGGAAAAAAGTTTGCAGCAAAGTATTCATCGCTTCCAGCGGAACGAAGGAGACGTGATACGCCGTTTTCAGCGTCCTGTAATGAATTGAGGACAGCAAATGTAAGAGGCGGATGTTCCGGATGGTACAGCAGTGGGAAAAGAACTGCCGCCAATACCGTCAATGCCAGCAGTCCCGATAGTGCGATTAGGGCTAGACGGGGGTAGTATTTTTGAATTAGCTGTTTCATGAAATTTATCTCCGGAATCGTTCTTTTTTAGGTCAGGGGCAGTTCTGTGGCACAGAAGACCCAAACGCCATTCCGGAACAGACCTTGAAGCAGGGTTTTGAGAAGTTCCGCTCCTTCGGTTTCGGCCAGAGAACGCAGGGGTTCGTCCAGAAAAAGTGTTTCATCTTTTTGGGCGGCGTAATACATTTCTGATAACGCAGGAATTTCTTCTTCTGGTCGGGGACGGTCTGGACTAGAAAAGACTGTTGGTCGGGCGGTGAGAGGCAGTTCAGCCCGCTTGGCAAGCAAGGGCAGTCCTGCGCTTCCTAAGCAAAGGAGTACCGCTGCAGTATTTAGTTCGGTTTTTGCCCGGGGGCCGGCATAAAGCTGCAGGGGTAGCGGACGGATGTCCCACTGCCGTAAAGGCGTTCCCTTCAAGCAGGCAGGATCGGTGACTCCGAGGGCCGATAGCGGTCCATTGGTGGACAAAGCAAAGCAGATGGGAAGGCCTCGCTGTTCTCCTTCCCGCACCAGACGCATGCCAGCTCGGTAAAAGCTGGCGGCGGTGTTTAGTCTGGTAAAGGTATCACGAATTGCTTTGGTCAGTGCCTGGAATTTCCGGTTTAGGTTTAAAAGGGCATCGGTAGCAAAGCGGGTTTGCTCTGGGGCTAGCCAAACAATTTCTTTTTCTCCGTCGGAAAACAGACTTTTGCGGGGTTTCCGGCTTCCGCTTCCGATACTGTTCAGATCGGCCTTGCAAATTTCTCCGCAAGGGCCGACAGCGAGAAACAGTTCCATCTGCGCAGTTTCAGGAGAAAGGAGGGGAATACCTGCAATTTCTCTGCTAAGTTCGGAAAAAACCGGGGCATCGGCAATTTGTTCCAGCCAGTCTTGAAGTTCCAGCAGTCCCTGGGAAGATAGTTCTTCGTCCCGGAATACCTTTCGCAGCTGTTTGAGAAACTTCAGATGTTCCATCAGACTGACGACGGTAGCCTGTAAGGCTTGCAGGGCAGCCTCGGGGCCTGCACCTTCTGGATCTGTTTCCTTTTCTGCTACGGTCCAAAGCCGGTGAGACTGTTCTCCTATCTGAAAAAGCCGATCTGCCAGTTCCGGCCAGCGAAGAAGGTCTCGGAACAGTTCTTGCCGGTAAAGTACGTCTGCATCGGTAGATACGTCTTTTTTCAGTAATTCGGTAATTTGTGCCCACTCTTCCACTTTAAACAGCTCCCGCAATGGCGCGGGAATTCTCTCCAGTAGTACGGTCTTGTCAGGCAAAGGATGCCCTTTTTGGGGTGAAAACAGCAAATCAAAGGTTCGCTTCATCGTCTGTTCCCTTCCTTATTCAAAGCTTCCGGTGTCAGGCGCCATTGCCGCAGCAGTTCTTCCACTTTTTGGTTGCTTCCCAGCAGAACTGGGGTATAGGGGGGAAGCAGTCCATCAGCGGCTTTTTTTTTCAGTACCGTCAAGTTTCCCGGATAGATAAGTATTATAACACCTCTCCGTTTTTCTTGGCCTCCCCGGTAAAGAAGTTTTTCCGCCTCGCGGGCTTCTTCGCTGGGCAAAAGGGTTTCGTCTCCGATGGCCCAAAGACAGAAACTTTCCTCGTTTCCTAGTTGAGGTGTTTGTTCGGGGGAAAAAAACAAATGCTCCGTAGGAAACACTGCTGCGGCTCTGGCGGACACAAACCCGCCGGCTGCTGTAAAGACCAGGGCGGTTCCCAGGTTTTGTGCCCAAAGGAGACTGTCTTCTCCCGCGACTACGGTCATTTGAGGCAGTAAATGTTCTGTATAGTCGTTTTTTCGGATTGTACTGTTAGCACTTTGGAAATAAAGTCCCTCAATTCGAGTTTGTGAAGGCGTGTCCGCTAAGACGGGGCAACAGGGGGGCATGTCTTTTTCTTCCAGTTTGCGGTACCATTCCTCGGCAGTGACAAAATAGATCGCTTCCTCCGCCAGACGCAAAAAATCCGGCAGACAAAGGGTCGAAAAAAGGGTGTCAAACTCCTGAGCCGCAGTCGCGGTTTTGTGATTTTCTCCAAGAATTTTTCCGTCAAAAATCAGTTCATCCTCGGTTAAAGGACGGAACCGGGGACTGGAGTCTTTTTCTCTTTCTCCGAACAGCGCCAGGGCCTCCTCTGCTAGGGCAGCGCATCCCTTCTGAGGCCTTTCGGCTCTCCGACAATGCATAGTGCTCCAGTGTTCATCGGCACGCAGACGCAGCGCAAATCCTTTGTCCGCAACCAATTGT
Organism: uncultured Clostridia bacterium; assembly: GCA_944386295.1. Lineage (GTDB taxonomy): Bacteria > Bacillota > Clostridia > Oscillospirales > UBA644 > CALXAO01. The sequence continues at coordinate 2,461 of CALXAO010000108.1, forward strand.
TCTTGTAGAATCTCTGCTTTTTCTTTCAATTCCCGGTAGACAATGCTTTCAGCAAAATCTCGGCAAAACATACAAAAACGTTTCAGTGCGTCGCTCTGGGCAAAAAATTCCTCCAGTTCCGGAAAAAATTGGTCAAATCCCTCAGAAAAAAAACGAAAAAAGCCTAGAGATTTCCAGGACAGATAAGAATCTTCCCGAAAACACTGCTGATGCCCCCGGAGTAAATCTTCTCCGAAAAGGGCAAAGCGGGACAGCATCCGAAAGGATTCCGGTACCGAATGGAGTTCCGTTGCTAATTGCTGTCGGTATTGGAGAACCCGGCGGTTGGATGTGAGCCGGGACAATGTGTTGAGCAAAATATTTTTTCGAAATGCGGAGCAGGACAGTTCGGCGATTCGTCCGGTGAGGCCAAGCTTGTCCGCAAATTCCGGAGACAGTTCCGTTTCCCGGCATTCTTTCGCATCAGGAAATCGCAGACTGGTAAACAAAATAATTCCTCCTTTTTCAAAAACGGTGAGAGCCGGCTTATTGAGCCAGCTCCACAATTTTCATACACAATTCGTCGTAGGAGATGCCCGCCTGATAAGCCTCCTGGGGAAGCAAACTGTTTGGGGTCATGCCGGGAAGGGTATTTGCTTCCAGGCAGAAAAACTCCCCCTCTGGTCCCAGAATAAAGTCAATCCTGGAATAGCTTTTTAGACGCAGACTGTTATGTACGCGCAAGGCCAACTCTTGTACTCGCCGGGTTTGTTCTTCGGTCAAGGGAGCAGGGCAAATCTCTTCTGTGGCATTGGCTTGGTATTTGTTTTTATAGTCGTAAAATCCTTCTTTGGGGATAATTTCAATTACCGGCAGGGCTTTTCCGTCCAAAATGCCTACGGAAAATTCCCGACCGGGAATTTTTTGTTCAATGAGAACAAAGCTTTCGAATTTCTGCGCTTCCTTCAAGGCCTGTTCCAATTCCTCTTCATTCTCCACAATGGAAACGCCTACACTGGATCCACAAGAACAGGGTTTGACAACACAAGGAAAGGAAACTTGTGGTCGAGGAGCGGACCGCAGATCGGTAGTAATCCAGTCAGCAGTAGGAATACAGGCAAAGCGCAGCAGCTTTTTGGTCAGGTCTTTATCCATGGCCAGCAAACAGCCTACCCGTCCGCTACCGGTAAACCGGATACCTTCAGCCTCCAGGATGGCTTGAAGCTGTCCGTTTTCTCCCATAGCTCCGTGGAGTGCTAAAAATACGGTGTCTGCTTGGTGGCACAGTTCTAAGATATGAGGTCCGATAAGCGCATTGGGCGAGGGTAATTGCTGCCGGAGTTCCTCCAGGTCGGGGGGGCAAGGGGGAATCTGATAGGCATAGGGGGTATCTCCTGTTTTCCGAAAGGGTAGATCAGCAGTTTCGGTTCCCAGGAAAATGTCGGCAAGCAGAACTTCGTTTCCCGAGTTCATCAAAGAATTGGCAATTAGACTGCCGGAGGAAAGGGATACGTCCCGTTCCGGACTAAGTCCGCCAGCCAATACAAGGATTTTCATAGTGTGGTTTCCTTCCTTCTTGTGTAGTGTTTGTGTGTGATGTGTTATTTTAATTTAATAAATTTATAGCTGTCGCCCGATTTAACCCAGGCTAGACCTTCATTGAAATCACCTACGGATTCCCATTTTTCCCCAGTAATTGAAGTGCCGTCTTTGGCGATAAACCCCCATTTTTTCGAGGACGATACTGCAGCATATTCCTGATTGAAGTCCCGGGCGTTGACGTATTGGCAACTCAGCACTTCCTGTCCTTCAGTGTTAAGAAAACCAAACCGGACCTGCCCATTTTCTGTAAGTCCGACCCGCGCCATGCCGTTGACGTAAGCATAGGCATGGGAAAACCGGATTTCGGTCAGCGCATTTCCTTCTTTATCAATATACCCCTTTAGACGGGCTTTTGTTACTACCGCTCGGCCTTCTTGGAAACTTTCGGCATCGTTCCATGCGGGAGAAATCACAAAGGTCCCTGTTTTATCAATATAACCCCACAGATCATCCTTTTGGGCCGCGGCATATCCCTCGCTAAATTCTTTGCCATCATCGAGAGTCATGGGAATTACCAGGGTTCCATTTGCGTTGATATAGCCGCTCAAATAGTCTTCAAAGACCTCAGCCAGCCCCTCGCTGATTTCTGATTTAGCACCGTAGGAAATCGGTGTGACTTCTTTTCCGTTAAGGTCAATAAATCCGTACCTGGTTTTCTTTTTAACACAGGCTGCTCCGCCTCGAAAATCGGCGGCCTCCGAATAAATCGCTTCGGTTATCCGATTTCCCTGCCGGTCAATATAACCGTAAT
>CALXAO010000109.1 GCA_944386295.1 uncultured Clostridia bacterium
TCTGAATTTTGAGGTCGGTTTACCCCTGCAAGATTGAATACAAAATCCGCTTTCGCACAGTATTCTTCAAGAAGTGTCGCATCGGTATCAATGTCGTATTCAAAAATCTCGCCAATGCTGATAGCAGGGCGGGTTCTGTCCTTGTTTTCCTTGATATTTTTCAAAGACACACAAAGATTTTTCCCGACGAAGCCTTTTGCACCCGTTATAAGAATGTTCATATTAGTTCGTATCCTTTGCAAGTTGGTCTTGGATATACGTAAGAGAAGCGATCTTTTCCTTTGTCTGTTCAACAGTCAAAAGCTGTGTGTTGCTCGAATTAAATTCAGTCAGAGGATTACGCTCCGCATCACCTTTAGTAAAATATTTATCATAGTTCAGACCCCTCTTATCGCATGGAACACGGTAAAAGTTACCCATATCAATCGCATGGGCACATTCCTCGTTGGTAAGAAGAGTCTCATACATTTTTTCACCGTGACGGATTCCGATGACACGAATCTTGCTTTTGTCAGCACCGAACAGTTCACAGACAGCTTCAGCCAGGGTCTGGATAGTGCAGGCGGGTGCTTTCTGTACCAATATGTCGCCGCTTTGACCATGTTCGAAGGCAAAGAGTACGAGATCGACCGCTTCCTCTAACGACATGACGAAGCGGGTCATTTTCCCGTCTGTCACGGTTACAGGTTGTCCTGCGCGAATTTGTTCAATCCAAAGCGGAATTACCGATCCGCGAGAACACATAACATTTCCGTATCGAGTGCAGCATATTTTGGTCTTGTCGGCAGATACTGTTCTTGATTTTGCCACAATAACCTTTTCCATCATGGCTTTGCTTGTGCCCATGGCGTTGACAGGGTAGGCTGCCTTATCTGTGGATAGGCAGACTACATTTTTCACACCCTCTTCAATGGCGGCAGTCAACACATTCTCTGTCCCCAATATATTGGTTTTCACTGCCTCAATCGGGAAAAACTCACAGGAGGGCACCTGCTTTAGCGCTGCTGCATGGAAGATGTAATCCACTCCGTGCATGGCGTTCTTCACAGACTGAAGATCCCGTACATCACCGATGTAAAAGCTTATTTTATCAGCTACCTCAGGCATCTTTGCCTGAAATTCATGCCGCATATCGTCCTGTTTCTTTTCGTCACGGGAGAAGATGCGAATTTCCCCGATGTCAGTTTTTAAAAATCTGTTCAGTACGGCGTTGCCAAATGAACCGGTGCCGCCGGTGATTAAAAGTGTTTTATTCATAAAATGTGACATTTTTGCCTCCGGGTTATAATTATATTTTCATTTCATATGTTCTGCCGTATTGATCAGAATGTTAATCATCTTTTCACTGTTACGCAAGGTATTATGATTCGCCTCAGATAAGGCACGTGCAGCTTTTACATTCTTTTTTCTGAAACTGTCACTTTCCATGCAGTTTCGGAGAATTTCTTTTAATTCCGAGGGGCTTTCTGCAACGAACGCCGCTCCATGCTCCTCAAGATATTTTACAAACGGGAAGTTTCTGTCGGCATATACGAGAAATGGGATTCCTGACGCAAGCGAATCAGAAATCTTTGTCGAAAAAGCAGCAATCAGATCCTGTAACTCGTCTTTGCTCTCACAATGCAAGAGCAAATCGCTTTTTTGCATTTCCTGTTTGACTTTATCATATGGAATAATTCCCTGATATTCCACAGACGGAATGGCGCATACCTCATTTTTTATGCTGTCTGACGGGAAATTACCGAATATTCTCAGTTTTGCATCAGGAGAAATTTCCTCAATAACATGCGCCACATCCATAAGCGGCTTATGTCTGCCTACGCCGAGGTTTCCGATGTATGAAACCACAAAGCCGTCGTGTGGAATTTCTTCAAGAAGCGGCATGTCCGTAGCTCCGTATATTGTATGGGATTGGCAATGATAAATTTTTGAATACTCCTGTCTCAGATAGTCTGTAGCATAAACAAAGCAGTTTGCAATTTTGTCCATGCTATTATATGCCTTTTGAAGTCTTCTTTTCAGTATCCAGTGCCAAATGGTTTGCCGTGTAACTGAAGAATACATAAATTTTTTCAAAACATAATTTTCGGTATTGAAAACTACGACCGGCAATTTGAATTTTTTTGCTATTCTGATGCTTATGCGAAACATGAACGGAGCGTCTCCTGCCTGGAACAGCAGAACATTGGGCGAAAAGGTTCTGACGAATGTCTCAAACTCTTTTGTCCACCAGCGGTAAGTTCTCCATATCAAATCGCGTATCACCATGTTTTTGCAGTTTCGTTGAATTTTTTTCTCTCCCAAAGTGGGGAGGTCTTTATTTTCGGGGCGATCATCAGAGCGTTCATTTTCATATTTCGTACGGAGGTGTCGCTGTTTTGAAAAAGCCCTTGGATTTAACACAGCTTGTAATGCATCGCGATCGCTTACTATATAGCACTGACTGCAAGTTCCTGAATCATTGTTTCCTCTCAGACAAAAAGATGCGATATTGTCGGCAGGAATGCCTGAAAGCATTTTCATCATTGTTCTGCCGTTTGAACTTGCCGGATTCAGAGCCTCGTTTGAAACAATTAAAATTCGTAGTGATGAGTTTTCCATCTTATTCTCCCGGTTTAATGTGATTGCGTTTTTTGAATAAATTTATGACGAAATTTTTTATATAGTTCATCTCATCTGCTCTCAGCAAAAATTCAACCAGGCCGTATATCAAAACTCCCGCTGCAACATCTATAAGTAATCTGAAAATTGATGTAAAAGAGGACGTAAGAATGCTGTCTAAAGCAAAAACAGCGCCTCCCATTAAAACACACCCTATCAAAGGCTTTAACATAGAGATAAAGTATGCTTTCATGCTGAATTTCCACATCTTTGCATGATAATAGATGATAAGAATCACATATTGGCATATTGCGGAAACACTTGTGGCAACAGCAAGACCGGTCGCTCCCCAGAAGATTACCAGCACCAGGTTCAATCCGATATTAATCAGGATCCCGAATACAGATGCGGCGAACGTGACCGCGGTTTTTTTATAGGCATAAAAAACCTTAATCAGCACCTCCCGTGATGCAAGGAAGCAAAGACCTATTGTGTATCCACGTAATGCTGCCGCCGTTGAAGAAACGGCATAAGTGTCAAAATTTCCGCGTCCGAACATCAATTCAACTACAGGAACAGCCAATATAAGCATTCCAACTGTTGCGGGCATCAGTATAAAACGAAGCATTCTGACAGTTTTATGGTATATAGCGTCAGCTTGTCCGTATTCCTCATTTGCAACCAATTTAGACACATTTGTAAAAACAATGACTACTATACTTGATACCAGGACTTCCTGCAATGAAGTGTTTATAATTGAAGCATAATACAGGGAAGAAACGCTTCCGACATCCAGATTAGACGCGATGGTCCTGTCAATTACCTTGTTGATCTGACTCACCGCGACTGCCAGGAAAACAGGCAGAACCATTTTCAGTGTATCCAGCAAATACGGGTCTTTAAGGGAAAGTCTGAGACGGATATAGATGCGATTTCGCAAAGCCGGGATAAGCAGAAGAATAAATTCACCCAGATACGCCAGAATAATGCCCAACCCCAGCCACCACAGACCGAAGTATGTGCTTAGGATGACAGAAACGATCAGAAAAAAGTTTCTGGGAAAGCTGACGAGCGCAACGGCTGCGAAGCTCCCGTTCAGCTGCAGGCGACTTGAAAAAATGTTTACCGCTGTCATAAAATAGATGGTAACAGCACTCATCCGGATTATGTCTGCCGTTAAAGAAATGCGCTCCTCATCAAAGCCGCTGGCAAAAATCGCGACTACTCCGCGAGGATAAATAATGAGTAACAGGGCTATAGCTGTCGACAACAGTAACGATATCGTCATTATCCGGTCAGTATATTTTTGAGCTTCTTCCGTGCCTTTTTCCCTTTCAACTTTTGTATACATTGGAATAAATGACGTCGACAGAGCGTTTCCGATAAAGTAAAATAACAGTGTGGGAACGGAAATTGCTATTAAATATGCATCGCTTACACTGCCGGCGCCATAGCAGTCAGCCAGGACTACGTCGCGCAGCAGACCGAACAACTTTGCAACAACAGATAATATTACCAGATTTACTGCCGTTTTTCCGATGTTCTTCATAATTCCGGCCTTTCAAAGGAAGATGGATTTGGAAAAGAGCGTTGAAAGCCCTGGTTTACAGTTTTCTTTATTTCCTCAAACAAATTCCCGGAGCACTGCTCGTTTATGCAGATTTCCTGATACTTTTTTTTTGCAATCGCTTTAGCTACAGCTTGACCGTCCGACAGCGACGCAACAGAAAAATATTTGCCTTTAGAGGGCGATGAATAAAACTGACCTGAACACATCCTCCAGTCCCTGAACAGAAAATGGGACACGTCTTGGTAGCTTCTGAAACGGTGATACTGGGTTTGTGTCGGAACCTCCTTTTCCTCGTTCCATAGCAGGATAAAATCAATTTCCATTTTTATGTTCTCCAAAACTTCCACATCGAATTGAATTGCATACATACTTAGGAACAATCAAAGCAAACATTGTTAAAAAAAAGCAGTCAATAGGTGAAGTAAACACAATAGTTGTGTTAGTGAGCATAATGCATGAGCACCAAATCAGCAGGCAAATAAAATTCCACGCCCATTGCCCGTCTATCTTACGCAACCGCATATATGAAATAAATGCGACGGCAAGGCAGGAAATAAGCCATATCAATCCGACTGCGCCGAAGTACAATAAAATCTGCAGATACGCGCAGTGAACGCTTCCGTGATTAAGTGTACTTTCAAAAGCAGTCCTGACCTTTTCAATTCCGGCGCCAAAAAGCATTTCAAGCGGGCTGTAGCTACTGTAGTATTGGAACGCATATGAGTAAAGATAATCTCTTCCCGAACCGCCTTTTTCAAAAAGAGTTTCCAAAAGCGAGCTCAGCGGGGACCACGCAAGGGACAAAATAACAAGCAAGAAGGCGGACGCCAGAAGAAAAGCCTTCAATTTTTTGTTTTTCACTGAAAAGATATAGAAAATGAAAAAGATTGCGGTCGAATATATAGAAGTCCTTGAAAAAGTCATGAGAAGATTTGGAATCACTATAATAAGCGCCAAGATATAAAATAATTTCTTTCGCTTGCTTTTGCAAAGCTGCAATCCGAAAAGGCAGCCTATTACAGAGGCACCCATATACATACCATATTCATGCGAGCTGGCAAAAAACGATGAAAGCTCATTGCCGTAGGCGTTGGAAGCGCCGAGCGCCGCGGTGATCTGCTCTGTACGGAAAAACAGGGCATACAGAGCTGACATAACTGATACAATAATTACTCCGTCAAGCAGCCAGACATATTGTCTGCTGCCTATCCTGAATTTTGAACCGATTACAAAAACCAGGAATACGATTAAAATACTGTAGGCATAAAAAATCAGAGTATTAGTCGAAAAGCCGCTCTCAAAGGAAAAGGGTATTATAAGAGAACAGCCATAAAGCAGAAACAAAAGCAAATTGTTAAAGTTGCCGTTGCAATGCAGTATATAGTATACTGACAGCATAAGGATCAGGCCGATTTTTACGACAATGTCAATACCTGAGTGGCTGGCATATCCGGTTGCCTGCCACAGGACAAGAATCAGCCAATATATAAATAGTACTGCGGCAATTCCCCTTTTGTTCTGGGTGATTGTGATTTTCATACCGGTCTCCTTACCTGTCTATTCCTTGAGTTTAATATAATCGTCATATGATAGCATTTTACGGTATCCGTCTTTACCGTTTTTCATCCACCGAAGCGCTTCCATACATCCCAATTCAGTTGTTTTTTTTGTCCGAAGCATAAAATAAAATTTCCATAAAGGGAATGTCATTCTGTGAGCAGCTGCGTAGTATGCCCCTTTGCCGTAATAAAACTTTGCATCGGTACCGGTGTACCATGTCGATGTTTCAAAAGAAATTCTTCCGATGGTTTCTTTTGAAACATAAAACCGCAGACCCTTGCGCCTTGCCTCACTTAAAAACATGCTGTCCTCTCCAGATGGGAAAATGCATCCGCCTCCGAACAGCGTTGTAAACCAAATGTTCGCTTTGCGAATAGAGCTCAGGCGCACAGCAATTCTGACTCCTCCCCAGGGCATGCGGCAAAAGCGCCAGCATTTTTTTGTCTTTGAATAGCTTATCTGGCGTCTGACAGGATCGTCGGTGGATAAATGGAAGATGAAAATATCAGCATCGGGATGTGCGTTAAATTCAGCCATTACCACTTCCTCTGCGTTGTCATTGTATATCACGTCGTCATCCGCAAACAGACAGATATCGGCGGTGGCATATGTCAAGGCGAGATTGCGGTTTGTGCCCACGCCGCGAGTCGCGGTTGTTATCATTTTGGCAGTATTTCCTTCAAATTCAAGTTCGTCATATGATGTTCTGTCTGCTTGATTGGCATATACAATATCGGAGTGGACATTCATTTCTTTTAGCTTTGAAAAATCTCTTTGATGCATCGTGACGCAAAGAATTTCAAATCGTGACATTATATTCTCCCCATATACTCCCGGTAATCCGTTTCTGTATCAAATATCATTGCATGAACTGCTGCTTTCTGCGCTTTTTCAGAAGGCAACTTCATATAGTCACCGTAACGGTATGAAAGATATTCCCTGATTTTGTCAGAGCAAAGCAGCTGTGTGTCCTCAAAAGGAATATTTACCGGATTATCAAAAAATGATGCGTCAAACAAGCCGTTATGAAACTTTGCCGGGGTGATCCAATAGCAGTATTTGAATTTGTCTTTTCTGTCGTCATAGCGGTATATTTGTTTATAGCAGACCTCTGCGAGCCATTTTCCAGGAAGCAATTTAAGACTCTTCAATGCAATGGCTTGTAACCGTGTTTTCGGTTTCCAGTTTCTTTTTGATAATCCGTACAGCGTAACAAATTTGGATTCATAGTAGACAATTCTCTGTATAAATTTATTATCTGGAACTTTGTGTAGTAGCATAATATCAACATATATGCCATGATGCATGTCTTTTCTGTCCTTGAAATGTCTTTCAATAAAAGTGGTACCGTTCATTCGCACCTTGGCGTATTCCAGATAATCTGGAGTTGTGCGCCATTCCTGAAGTACAAATTTACTGTTTTGCTCTCTGTCAAATGCAACTTTGAATTTTTCATATTCAGAAGGTGTCATAAATATATCCAGATCGTCGTCCCACGGTATAAATCCGCCATGCCGCACAGCGCCAAGTGCCGTGCCTCCCATAATGTAATAAACAATTTTGTTTCTGCGGCATATCCCGTCTATATATTTCATTATTTCTAGTATTTTTTTTTGAACATCGCGGATATTCTGCTTGCTTTCCATAATATATACCCTTTGTATCACATCATTTTTAAGCGTGTTTTTAAACCAATGTTTATGGCTGTGAATATGTGTCATATTTTTTTTGCCAAATAATAATAACGGCTCATAATTTTTTTCATAAACGGGATTTTCATCACCATTTTTGCAGTGGACCTTATGAGCATAAACATGCCGGATTTATAACAATACAGAACTTTGGATTTTGTGTATCGGTGAGGATGTGTACTTATTATTACGTTTTTGTTTTCCAATGAGATGAGTAATTCTTGAAGGTCCTTATAAAAAACATCTTTGTCATGGTTGTCAATTAAGTCGTTTGTTAAAGGATCGTATATCATTTTAAACCTTCGACCCGCATCTGAATAATAGGTGTAATCTGTTTTATACATCTCCTTGAAATTTACCATAATGTCACTGATGTCAGGGTATAGCGCCCGTACGTTACTGCTTCTGAAGAAATCGCGATTAGAAGTATATCCTATCCTTTCCACAACCGGGTTGCCATGTTGACATACTGTTTTCAAAATAAATCCGTTTGTTTCAAATCTATTCTTATTGATGTCAAATTCCGCGATTGCTTTTTCAATATCTCCTTTGCAGCTATCCATCACATCGTAATGGTAGGATATTTCGTGGCCCATGTTCTGCATTTCATGAAGAAGGCGGACATTCTCATGGTCGTCCAGCAAATATGCCTGCACATAATAAGATCCCCTGTGTCCGTATTTGTGTTCAATTTTTGCCATCTTATATGCATTGAGAACCTTCGTTTCCACGTCGTGCTTTAATACAAGATAGAAAAGAGATTTATCGGTTATCTCCCGTGCAGGTATACTATATCTGTTTTGCAAAGCCAGATCTTTGCAAAATTGTTCCCATTTTTTATATACAAATATCATTTTTCATTCAGTCTTTCCCGCAATATTGTCGAAGAAATTCCATCCGTATGATCGAGATAAACTACAGTGCAACCTTCGACTGCGAATTGCTTTTCGTACTCGGTCCAAGCGCTCGTTCCCTTCCAGTCAGAACCGACAAAAACAGCATCGACGTCATATTTTTTGACAGCAGCAAGTTTGTCCATATTAAATTGCGGAACTACCCGGTCGACATAGCGTATTGCCTCCACGATGGCGGCGCGATCAGTTTCGCAGATAATAGGGTATTTGTTTTTTCTCTGAAAACAAAGTTCATCAGTAGAAACGCCAACGATGAGATATTCGCACTGTTCTTTTGCCCTTTTCAAAATATTCAGATGTCCTATATGGAACATATCGAACACGCCTGTAGTATAACCGACTTTGTATTTTTTTTCTTCCACTCATTTCACCGGCTTTCTTGCAAATTTCCGGAACACCCATCCGCGCAAACGGTTGGGCAAAACCATCTGTACAATAAAACGCTTAAGGATATTGATGATATAGGTGTCAAAGCGAATTATTTTATTATTCAACATGTATTTTTGCAGTCTTACTTCACTTGCAAAATATTTTTTTCCGCCTCTTCGGCTATACATATCTTTACCTACACGAACATGAGCCAAAACAGTACCTGTGTTTGCCATAACGCATTTATTCTGAGCCATTCGGACCCACAGATAATAATCTTCGTCGCAGTACCAGTCTATATAACCGCCGGCTTTTTGAACAGCGCTCTTTCTGAACATAACCGTCACCTGATTAAAGGGGCAGCGTTTTTTCATATACTGCTTTATTTTTTCATCCGTAACCGGAACGTTTCTGTACGCAATGGGATGCTCTTCCGAATCGATAAATTCCATAATGTCCCCGCCGATAATGTCGGCATTGCTGTTTTTAAACATCCTTAACTGCTGTTCAAATCTGGTCTCTACAGAAATATCGTCCGCATCCATCAAGGCGACGAGCTCGTT
>CALXAO010000110.1 GCA_944386295.1 uncultured Clostridia bacterium
AAATGCGAGAATTTTGTCAGACGAATCAAAGTTGTTGTAATCATAGCTTGTTCAATTTCAGTATCAAACTCTCGGATAAGCTTAATTGTGTGCCCATTTGAATGGCTTATGGCCTTTAAAATAAGTAAGGCATAAGAAGACGCAGAGTGCAAGGTTGGAAGGCGTTTTTCCAGCTCCGGAAAAAGAATGGGTACCAATCTTGAATCCGAGGATTTAAGAGTTGCACGTTCTTTAACTCTGTATCTTGTTAGGAATTTTAGCTCCGAAGTTTTTCTAAGACTTGGGTTCTTCCGGTAAAGCGGATTTATGACATAGGTGAGCAGACCGTTGTCAGGAAGAACTCCGGGACGTAACTGTAATATCCGGTAGCCTCAAGTCCTACCTTTATTTTGCCGCTGACAATACTGATCCTTCCTGTTGCTGACAGTAAAGACATTTGCACGGACTGAACCGATAATAAAGCAGTTCTGCTTGTCCTTTGCAACATCATTAAACCGTCGGGCGGTATCTAACTGATTAACATACTGTAAAGGGCCGTGGTTGGATCTTTTCAGCACCTATCCACAGCATCTTTTACAGTGCAGCATATGTCCTTGGAGAGGGACAATAATAACTACTACTTTATTATACGAGGAGTCTGCTATGATCCAGAACCATGTTTCTACTCCGGAGATGCTTTCCGATTTGAAGCGTCTGATTGCTATTCCAAGCAAATATACTGCCCCAGAAGAAGGGATGTCTTACGGAAAGGGTGTACACGACGCTCTGGAATTTTTCCGCTGCCGGGCGGAAACTTTGGGATTTGTAGCGCGCAACCTGGGGTATATAACCGAAATTGTTTACGGAGAAGGGCAGGAGACTGTTTATATCGCTTGTCATGGAGATGTGGTGCCAGAGGGGGACGGATGGCATTCGGATCCTTTTCGGGCGGAAATTCGGGATGGGCGGGTTTATGGCCGCGGCGCAATTGACAATAAGGGGCCGGCTGTTGCTGTTCTTCATGCGCTGGCTGCTCTGAAAAGGGCCGGAATTCAGCCGAAAAAACAAATTCGTCTGCTTATCGGTGGAGATGAGGAACGGGGAATGCAGGATCTAAAAACCTATGTGGCGGAATATGGGCTGCCGGATTACGGTTTAGCTCCAGACAGTCAGTTTCCTATTGTCAATACGGAGGTTGGGGTGCTTTTCGGGGATCTTTGTCTGGAATGCAGAGAAGATTCCACGCTTGCGTTAGTTCGTCTAGAAAGCGGTAGGGCATATAATTGCGTGCCGGATTTTGCTGTGGCGGAGCTGCGCTCTGCGGTGGGCTGGGATCCGGAAGAAATTTCGGCTTTTGAGCCGTCGGTATCGGCAAAGGTGCAGGGGGGTCGACTGCTTCTGGAGGCGGTGGGCCGTTCAGCGCACGGATCGGTGCCCTGGGAGGGCAAGAGTGCCCTTCTATTGTTGGCCGGCGTGTTGAAAACCATATGGGACCGTCGGAGCATTGCGCATCCCTTGTTGGAATTACTGGTTCGGTATCTGTCTCCGGACTGCAACGGGAGTGCCATGGGGCTGTACTGCGAAGACGCGCTGTGCGGGCCGCTGTCCTTCAATGTTGGCCTATGCCGCTATGAAGCGGGGCGAGGGTCTCTTGGCCTGGATTTGCGGATTCCGGCCACGGTCAACGGGGAAGAAGTCCTGCGGAAATTGGAAACGTTTGCTCGGACTCAGGGGGCGGAATTTCGTGCCGGAAAGCTGGACCCGGGAACCCATATTCCTGCGGAAACGCCCTTTATGCAGCAACTTGCGGCGGCTTATGAGAAAGCTTGCGGAAAAAAAGCGGCATTTCTGACCGCCAGAGGCGTAACCTATGCCAAAGCTTTCGGCGGCCGGGGCGTGGCGTTTGGCCCTGCGGAAAGTGAAGAAGGGGAGGAGTGCGGGAATCTTCACGGTCCCGATGAATATGTTGCGATCAAGACGCTGGAAAATCTTGCCCAAATTTATTATACTGTTCTGCGGGATCTGTTCTGCTGACGTAAATGTCGGGAAAAGTTCGGAAAAAAAAGGCTTTTCCTCTTGACGAATCTGCAAAAACATGTTATAATACGGTTGAATTCAGTGAAGGAGGTTAGTTGAATATGGCTCATAAAATTTCTGACGACTGCATTGCCTGCGGTGCCTGCGAGGCGGAATGCCCTGTAAATGCTATTTCCGAAAAGGATGGAAAATACGTCATCAATGCAGATGACTGTATCGATTGCGGTGCTTGCGCTTCTACCTGTCCGGTCGGTGCGCCTCATCCTGCAGAATAAAAATGTCTGAACGTACAGCGGTTGCGGTTTGGGACGGTTTTGTCCCTTCCGGTTTTTGCTGTGCGTTTTTCTTTATATGGAATTTCCGGAGGTGCAGTGTGGAACGGCTGGATGATCTTTGTGTCGGCGGTCTGAAAATTTATCAGGACCCAGAAGCGTTTTGTTTTGGTACGGATGCTGTTCTCCTTTCCCGGTTTGCTTCCCGGAAGCGGTTTCAGACAGCGGCCGACCTTTGCTGCGGCAGCGGAGTAATTCCGCTGCTGCTTTCAGCGTTTGCTCCTTCTGCCGTTCTTTGGGGGGTGGACTTGTCCGACCGACAGGTAGAATTGGCCCAAAAGTCGGTGGGCTATAATGGTCTGGAATCTCGTGTTCGGATTTTCCGGGCCGATGTTCGAGCGAAAAACCAGTTTTCCCCGGGACAGCTGGATTTGGTTACGGCGAACCCACCCTATCAGAGGGTCGGCAGCGGACTTTTGCCCCGGAAGGGGCAGCGGGCGGCCCGGACAGAAGAGACCTGTACGGTTTTCGACGTGACCGAGACCGCGTCCTTTTTACTTCGCTCCGGCGGCAGATTGGCTGTCGTCTATTGTCCAAACCGTCTGGCAGACTTACTGGAAGCCTGCCGTCGGGTGCAACTGGAGCCGAAGGTTTTGCAGTTAATTTATCCGGCCCCTGACCGGGAACCGCAGCTGATGCTGTTGGAGGCCGTTCGGCAGGCCAAGCCGGGAATGCGCCTTTCCCCGCCGATTTTTCTGAACGATGGAGTCAGCAACTTAGATAGGAGCATGGAATGAATCGGATTTCCCTTTATTTGGTGGCCACCCCCATCGGCAACCGGGCGGATTTGTCTCCCCGGGCAGTGGAGGTACTGGGACATGTGGATTTTGTTGCGGCGGAGGATACCCGTACGTCAGGACTTTTGCTGAGCTATTACGGAATTAAAAAACCTATGGTCAGCTACTTTGAACATAATCGCTGGGAAAAAGGTCCGCAGATTCTGGAACGGCTCCGGGCCGGTCAGACCTGTGCTCTGGTGACTGATGCAGGCATGCCTGCGATTTCGGATCCCGGACAGGATTTGGTTGCTTTGTGTCACGATGCCGGACTGGGCGTAAGCGCTATCCCCGGCCCCTGTGCTTTTGTAACGGCGCTGGCCATGTCGGGACTTCCCTCCCGTCGGTTTTGCTTTGAGGGTTTTCTGGAATCTGCTTCGGCCGCCCGCCGCCGCCAGTTGGAGGAGCTTGCCCGGGAGCAACGGACGCTGATTTTTTATGAAGCGCCTCATCGGTTGGGTCGCACGCTGGCGGATCTGGTGGCGGCGTTTGGGCAGAATCGGCAGATTTGCGTAGTGCGGGAAATTTCAAAGATTTACGAGGAGGCTCGCCGGATGGATTTGGGACAAGCTCTGGAATTTTACGGGAAAACTGCTCCGCGAGGGGAATTTGTGCTGGTGGTGGAAGGTGCCTGCGCTCCAGAGCCACCGCTCCTTTCTGGAGAAGAACTGCTGCAGGCTGCCGCTGCACGGATGGCCGAGGGAAAGCCGAAATCGGTGGTTGCTAAAGAGCTTGCCCGGGAATACGGCCTGGGACGGAACGAAATTTACAGTCGGATTAAGGACCTTTGAAAGGAGTTTTTAGATATGGATACCATTGCCAGTTTTGAAGTTAACCATACCCGTCTTGTTCCGGGAATGTATGTTTCCCGGGTGGATGGCGATATTGTGACTTACGATCTGCGTCTTTGCCGACCTAATCGGGAAACGTTACCTATTGCCGCTATGCATACACTGGAGCATCTGTTTGCGGTTCTTGTCCGCAATGGGTCTTTCGGAAAGTATATAATTTATTTTGGACCGATGGGCTGCCGAACCGGATTTTATCTTTTGGTGCGGGATTTATCTCCTGCGGAGTGCATCGGTTTGGTGCGGAAGACTTTCTGTCGGATTGCCGCTTGGGAAGGTGTCGTTCCCGGATGTTCTGAAAAAGAGTGCGGAAATTGGAAAGAGCATAACTTGGCGGACGCTGTGCGGGCGGCAAAGCAGTATTGCTCTGTTCTCGAACATGTTTCCGAAAATACTCTGAAATATTGAGAAATATATGTCATCTTTTTAACAATTTTTTATGTTTCTTTTTGGAAAAAAGAAATTTTTCTGTTTTCTCTTGCAATTTCGGGCAGAATAGTATATAATAAGTTAAAGCGATATCTTATTAATCCGAACGGACACCTCAGTCCGTTCTTTTGTCGCGAAACCGGCGGGCATGGCTTCTGTGCGGTTTCGCATAAGAGGTTGTTTATGCCACGCACACTCAAAGACCCGGAAGAAAAAGTCCTTCCGGTGGAAAATTCATCGAAACCGGTTTATATTCCGTCTCCTTCCCGGAAGCGAAAAAAGCCCAGGTCCCAGCTGGCGCTGCGTATGGCTGGTCTGCGGTTGTCTGTGTTCTGTCGTTTGCGGGATATTCGCCGGGAACTTCACGCGGCGCATCAGCGCAAATTCCGTCATGTAACGGTACGCAACGCTTCCTTGGCTTATCGTCTGCGGGTGCTGCTACGTAGAGGTGCGCATTTGGCCGGCAGTACGGCCAGGGCACTTTTGGGTCTTATTCTGCCGTTTGTCCTACCCGCGCTGGGCTGCGGTATCCTGCTTTTTTCCGCTTGGGCTTTTTCTACATATGCCATTGCTATTGAGGTTGTTGTGGAGGGAAAAGTGATTGGCTATGTGGAGAATTCCGGTACGTTTTCCGAAATCAACGGTCAGGTGCAGGCCAGGGTAATGGCCGAAAGTGAGGCCGATACTGGGGAAGGTGTGTATACGCTTGAAAATATGCCGTTTTTGCGGTATGCCGTCATCGAAAAAGATGCCTTTACAAAAGAGGAGGATATTTACAATACTCTTTATACCTTGGCTTCGGATTATACCAGGCAGTCTTACGGATTTTTTCTGGATGGGACATTGATTGCCACTTCAAAAAAACGGGATTTGTTAGACCAGGTTCTACAAACGGTGCTGTCTGCTTATGCGGCCGACGGCGAAGCCGGAACGACCGAAATTCTGAATTATATGGAAATCCGTCGGGGGGAGTATCCGTCTGGATATGAAAAAAGCTATACTCAACTGTTGTCTTTGTTTACCTCCGGGCCTTTGCTGAAGGAATATGTCGTGCAGGCCGGAGATACGGCTGAAACAGTAGCTGCCCAGAATGGAATGGATCTTCCCGTGCTTTTTCTTTTGAATCATCTGGAGTCCGACGCAGTTCTGACCGAGGGACAGGTTCTTCGGGTGGGAACCCCGTCCTGTGTGCTTAATGTGAAAAACGTGTGGACTTCCGTGTCTTCCGAAACGGTGCCGTATCAGACGGAATATTTGTACACCGATACCATGTATGAAGGAGAAACCGCGATTTCCCGCGTCGGTGAAAACGGAATATACGAGGTTGTTACCGAAATCTGTTCGGTCAATGGGGTGATAACATCCCGCACGGAGCTTTCTCGGACGTTGCTTCGGGAACCGGTGTCCCGGGTGATTTTGGTGGGAACCAAAGCTATTGCTCCCTCCGGCCATTTTATCTGGCCTACCAACGGCGGTTATGTTTCTTCGGAGTTCGGTTGGCGCTGGTTGTTCGGTTCTCGGGATTTTCATACCGGAATGGATATTGCCGTTCCGTATCGGACGCCGATTTATGCTGCGGACGCGGGAACAGTCATTGATACCGGCGAAAATGACCGCTATCTGGGCGTTTATGTAAAAATAGATCACGGAAATGGTATTGTGACGGTGTATGGCCATGCCAGCGGAATTGCATCGGGAATCATGGTGGGAAAAAAGGTTTATCAAGGACAGATTATTGCTTATGTAGGAAGCACCGGAGTCTCCACTGGAAATCATGTACATTTTTCAGTGTATGATAGCAACAAAAAAGAATATTACGACCCTTCCAATTATGTGAAGAGATAGAATACTGAGGTGTTTGATTTGGAAAAATATGTGATTCGGGGCGGAGTTCCCCTCCAGGGAGAGGTTACAGTCAGTGGAAGTAAAAACGCTACTGTTGCCATTATTCCGGCTACGGTTTTGGTCAAAGGAACCTGCATTATTGAAAATGTTCCAGATATCAATGATGTTGCACTCCTGTTTAATATCCTGACCCGGATGGGGGCGGAGGTCCGTAGTCTGGACCGAACCACGGTTTCTATTGATTGTACCCAGGTGAGGGACTGCTGCGTGGAAGACTGCGAAGCGGTGCGGAAAATGCGTGCCTCATACTATCTTATTGGCGCACTTCTGGGCCGATTCGGCAACGCGAAGGTTGGGCTTCCCGGCGGGTGTGATTTTGGTGTCCGGCCAATTGATCAGCATATTAAGGGCTTTGAAGCGTTGGGAGCGGAAATTTCCATTGAGCACGGAATTGTGAATGCCTCGTCGGACGGGCTGCGGGAAGCGTCGATTTATTTTGATGTCGTTAGCGTGGGCGCAACCATTAATGTGATGTTGGCTGCCGTGGGCGTGCCGGGAAAAACTGTCATTGAAAACGCGGCGAAAGAGCCGCATATTGTGGACGTTGCGAACTTTTTGAATTCTATGGGAGCGGATATTAAAGGCGCCGGTACGGATGTAATCCGGATTCGGGGCGGACAGGAGCTACATGGCGGACGGTACGAGGTGATTCCCGACCAGATTGAGGCCGGAACTTATATGGCTGCTGCTGCGGCTGTGCAGGGAAGTGATGTGCTAATTAAAAATGTGATTCCTAAGCATATGGAATCGATTTCCGCTAAGCTGGAGGAGGCAGGGGTGACCGTTGTGGAAAACGACGATTCTATTCAGGTTCGACGGGACGGTCCGCTGAATCGGATTAATGTAAAAACGCTTCCGTATCCCGGATTTCCTACCGATATGCAGCCGCAGATTACCACTTTGCTTTGTTTGGCGGAAGGGACATCAATCATTACAGAAGGAGTATATGACCATCGGTTTCGCTATGCGGAGGAGCTGCGGCGGATGGGGGCCAAAATGGACGTAGACGGAAAAATCTGTGTGGTAGAAGGCATCTCCGCCTTTATGGGTGCCCGGGTCCGGGCCTGTGATCTGCGGGCCGGTGTGGCGATGGTGATCGCAGGGCTGGCGGCGGAGGGGATTACCGAGGTATTTGATATTGAACATATTGAGCGGGGATATGAAAATCTAGTGGAAAAATTGCAGGCTATCGGCGGCCGAATTTCTCGGGTAACAGAGAAGAAACCGGTACTGGAAGCGGGGAAAATCGGGTGAGCCGTGTTCGTTTTTGCACTTTGGTCAGCGGCAGCAGCGCTAACTCTTCCTATTTGGAAATCAATGGCCGTGGAATTTTGATTGATGCCGGCGCCGGGATCCGGAAAACCGAAAAACTGCTGTCACAGTTGGGAAGCAGCCTTTCCCGGATTCAGGGTATTTTTTTGACCCATGAACATTCCGATCACGGGAACGGTTTATGTTCTATTACCCGCAAATACCGGATTCCCATTATGGCCAACGGCCCTACGCTTACCGCAGTAGCCGCGCAGTACCCAGAGCTGGATACCGACTTGTTCCGTCTTATGCCCACCGGCGCGAAAGCGCAGAGGGACGATTTCTGTGTTACCTCTTTCCGGTGCATGCATGACAGTGCGGAATGCGTGGGATATCGGATTGACACTGAGCAGGGCAGCTTTGGCGTTTGTACTGACCTGGGAGATGTTTCAGATACTGTGGTGCAAGCGCTTCGGAAATGCCGAGGCATTATTTTTGAAGCCAATCATGATGCCGATATGCTCCGGTCTGGTCCTTACAGTTATCCTCTTAAGCAGCGGATCGCCGGTCCCTGCGGTCATCTGTCCAATTTGCAATGCGGGCAGGCCCTCTGCGGATTGACAGAGACCGGTATAGAACAGGTCTTTTTGGCGCATCTGAGCCGGGAGAATAATACTCCGCAGGTTTGTATGCATACCGTCCGAGCGGTGCTGGAACAGCAGGGTATCCGGGAAGGAACGGATGTGAAGGCTGTGGTTGCACCCCGGAACGAACCTTCGGAAATGTACATATGCTAACGGTCAATGTGATTTGTGTGGGCAGCCTGAAGGAGCGTTATTGGGTGGAGGCTTGCCGAGAATATGAGAAGCGTTTATCGGCTTTTTGCCGGCTGAATGTTGTATCGCTGGATGAGTCCTGTCCCAAAAAGGAGGCTTCCGGAATTTTAAAGGCCGCGGACGGCTATAAAATTGCTCTTTGTATAGAAGGGGCTTCGATTTCCTCGCCCCAGTTGGCCCGGCGGCTAGAACAGGTTTCCATGCTTCACTCTAAGGTTAGTTTTTTGATTGGAGGGTCAGATGGTTTGGCGGAAGAGGTTAAACAGCAGGCTGACGTGTGTCTTTCTTTTTCCGCTCTGACCTTTCCGCATCAGATGATGCGTGTGATTGTACTGGAACAGGTTTACCGGGCGTTTACGATTCAAAGAAATATGGCATATCATAAATAAAGGAAGGAATCGCATAAGGTATGAAAGAGATTGATTATCAGACGCGGGGAACCTGTTCTCGGCGCATTCAGATCTTGTTGAATGATGACAATACCATTGCCCGGGTACAGTTCCAGGGGGGCTGTTCCGGGAATACTCAGGGAGTGGCAAGTTTGGTGATCGGAATGCCGGCGTCTGAGGCGATTAAACGGCTGAAGGGAATTCGCTGCGGAGCGAAGTCCACTTCCTGTCCGGATCAGCTCGCTCTGGCGCTGGAGCAGGCGGAGGAGGAGTAAACTCAGATGTACGGTGAATTATTGCTGAAATGGCTCAACAGTCCTGTGGTGGACGCTGCAACCAAGAAAGAACTAAAAGAGATTCAATCTGATGCAAAGGAAGTGGAAAGCCGCTTCCTGGCTCCGCTGACCTTTGGTACCGGAGGTCTGCGGGGTGTGCTGGGTGCGGGTATTAATCGGATGAATCGGTATACTGTCCGACATGCGACCCAGGGATTGGCCAATCTGATTCTGAAACAGGGAGACGCTGTTTGTGACAGGGGTGTGGTGGTCGGGTATGACTGCCGGAACGGTTCTGCGGAATTTGCCCGAGAGGTTTGCCGGGTGCTTGTTGCCAATGGCATTCGGGCATACCGGTTCGACGAACTGCGGCCTACGCCGGAGGTGTCTTTTGCTATCCGGGAGTTGGGATGTATTGCCGGTGTAAATATTACCGCGTCTCACAATCCTAAGGAGTACAATGGATATAAGGCCTACTGGGAGGACGGTGCGCAGTTAGACCTGGAACAGGCGGAGGTCGTTTATAACGCTATTCAGTCGACGGATATTTTTGAAGATGTAAAGGTAGCGTCGGAAGCGGAAGCCGCCGCACAGACGGTGTTGCTTGGCCGGGATTTTGATGAAAAATTTTTGGAGCAGGTAATGACGCAGCAGATTAACCGGGAAGTGGTTTCCCAGCAGGCGGATATGGCTATTGTGTATACGCCCTTTCACGGAACTGGTTACCGGCTGGTTCCGGAGGTCCTCAAACGGGCGGGGTTTCGGAATGTGACCTGCGTTCCCGAGCAGATGGTGTTAGATGGCAATTTTCCTACGGTGGCGTCTCCCAATCCGGAAAATAAGGAAGGATTTACTTTGGCGATGCGATTGGCCGATCAGGTTGCCGCGGATTTTATTATTGGAACCGATCCTGACGCCGACCGGCTTGGGGTAGTGGTCCGGAATGAAACAGGAGAATTTGTGGCGTTGACCGGCAATCAAACCGGTGTGATTTTGCTGGATTATGTTTTACGGGCTCGGCAGGAACAGGGAACTCTGCCGGCCAACGCCTGTGCGATTAAAACCATTGTCACTTCGGAAATGGCCGCCCGGGTTTGCGAAAAATACGGGGTGACTCTGATGAACGTGCTGACCGGGTTTAAGTTTATCGGAGAAAAGATTAAGGAATTTGAACAGACCGGAGAGTACTCTTATGTATTTGGTTATGAGGAAAGCTACGGCTATCTGACAGGGACCTACGCCAGGGACAAAGATGGAGTCGCCGCCAGTTTGCTGATTGCGGAGGTTGCCGCCTGGTACCGCTCCAAATCTATGACCCTATGGCAGGCATTGCAGGCTTTGTATGCAGAATACGGCTGGCACCGGGAGGTGACTGTGAATATCGCTATGCCCGGCTTGGATGGTATGAAAAAAACAGCGGCGCTGATGGCTTCTCTACGGAAGAACGTGCCGCAGGTCGTAGCCGGACAAAAAGTGATGCAGTTTTTCGACTTGGAACAGGGGGCAATGGGGCTGCCGCGGTCCAATGTTGTATATTATGCGCTGGAAGACCGGTCGGTTGTTGTTGTCCGGCCTTCCGGCACGGAGCCGAAAGTTAAGGTCTATTTCATGGTTAGCGGAACCTCCGGAACCGAAGCGGATCGGAAAGCTGCCGCTCTGAAAGAGGATTTTTTCCGGTTGGCGAATATCTGATTTGGTTCTGTGACACAATAGTACCGAGTTTTCCGGAAAGGAGTCGGTAGAACATGGAACTGAAGCAGAAAGTGATTGCCGAGATTGACAGTCGTTTGGACCGTCTGGAAGAGCATCACAAAACAAAGGTTCCTCATACGGAAAATCAGTATGAGGAGCTGAGTATGGCTTTGTCCCGAATTTTGAATGAAGCGCTCAGCGCGGAACTAAGCAGTTTGAAAGAAACGATTCAAAAACTGTAAAAAACTTTAAGAAATTTCTGTGGTATTTTTAGTAAAAAGTTAAGAGCAGTATGAAACCGGAAGGCGTTGTTCCTTCCGGTTTCTGTTTTTTATACGGAGGTATCCTCTTTTTCTCTCCAAACGCAGATCGCAAAAAGTTCCTTATCTTGTTTGCTGTTAATTGATTGCTTTTACAGGCGCTTTTTTGCAATGCAAAGAATTTGGCCGTGGAATGACCTTCTGTTGTCGATTTATACCGCAGGGTAATGTTGTTTCTGACTGTTTCTTGCCTTCTTTGACAATCTCATAAAAACGATAACCACCTGAGAAGTTATAGCAGTCATAACCGTTCTGTGCAAGTACTCGGCAAGACAGATAACTGCGCAGGCCGCTTTGGCACATTACATAGACCGGCTTCTCTGTAGGAATCTCGGAAAGTCTTTCCCGTAAATCATCCACAGGAATGTTTATAAATCCCTTTGCGTTTCCTCTGCTGTATTCCGTTGGCGTTCTGGTGTCGAGTAAGGTTACGCTTCCGTCCCGGGGAAGTTTGTCAATTTCATCGTGGTGAAACTGCTTTACTTTTCCTTGAACAATATTTTCAATCATAAAACCTGCCATATTTACGGGGTCTTTTGCGGAGGAATAGGGCGGAGCGTAAGCCAAATCAAGCTCTGCAAGTTCTGTTGCTTTTATTCCTGCGCGAATTGCTGTTGCAAGGACATCAATTCGTTTGTCAACACCGTCATAGCCTACAATCTGTGCGCCAAGTATGCGTAGCGTTTCTTTATCGAACAGCACTTTCATTGTCATAATTTTACCGCCGGGATAGTATCCCGCATGGGAAGCGGGCGATAATACAACTCGCTCATAGTTCATTCCCGCGTTTTTTGCCATGGTTTCATTTACACCTGTAGACGCCGCGGTCATGTCAAATAGCTTTATAATGGATGATCCTTGTGCCCCTTTATAAATGCTGTTTCCGCCGCAAATGTTGTCTGCCGCAATTCGTCCCTGCTTATTTGCGGGCCCTGCAAGGGAAATCAGTGCTTTATTTTCGGTAATAAAATGCTTGACTTCAACCGCGTCGCCTACAGCGTAAATATCAGGTACAGAAGTTTCCATATGGTCATTAACAATAATACTTTCCTTAATCCCAAGCTCTAAACCTGCATTTTTCGCAAGCTTTGTATCAGGAGTAACACCGATACTGAGCAGTGCCATATCGGCAGAAATGCTGCAGCCGTTTGCTGTCTTGGTAATAATTTTATTCCCGTCTTTTTCAAAGGCCGTAACGGCTGTTTTAAGCATTAAATTAATTCCGTGGTTTTCCATTTGTGCGTGTACGGCGCACGCCATATCAAAATCAAACGAAGCTAACAGGTGGTCGGCGTATTCAATAAGCGTTACCTTTAAACCACGCCGAGCAAGATTTTCGGCCATTTCAATCCCGATGAATCCCCCGCCGATTACAACTGCGCTTTGAGGCTTTTCATTTTGGATAAACTTGTGGATTTTCAGTGTATCTTCAACGGTACGCAGGGTAAAGACGTTAGGGATGTCTGCGCCGGGCATATGGGGCAGTGTCGGTTTTGCGCCGGGAGAAAGAATCAGTTTATCACAATTTTCTTCATAGGTCTTTCCGGTATCAAGCACGTGAACTGTAACCGTTTTTTTTTCCGTATTTATTGCGGTTACTTCATGACGAACTTGTATATTAACATGGAATCTATTCCAGAAGCTATCTGGCGTTTGCAGGGTCAACGTTTCTTGATCGGTGATCGTTCCTCCAATAAAATACGGTAATCCGCAGTTTGCATAGGAGACAAAGCTTGTACGCTCAAAAACAATAATTTCCGCTTTTTCGTCAAGGCGTCGGATGCGCGCGGCAGCAGACGCACCGCCTGCGACCCCTCCTACAATTACAACCTTCATATTGCTGCTCCTCTTTCGGTTTTTCCGTGATAATTATGAATACCGCCTATATCAATAACATCGGTATAGCCTAAATGTTTTAGTAACCGTATTGCTTGACGGCTTCTGCTGCCGCTGAAGCAATGGACATAAAAAGGGATTTCTTTTTTCGGGAGCTTAATAGCGGCAACCGTTTGCAGGCGGTTAAGAGGAATGTTTATACTTCCGGGAATATGAACTTCATTATATTCAGCTTCGGTGCGAACATCCAATAAAACAGCGTTTTGTTTCTTGCGCATTTCCGCAATCCCGTTATTAATATCCGGAGCTTTGAATAGGTCAAAAAAATTCATTATTTTTCCTTCCTTATTTCAGCATTTTAAGCAGCTCCGCTTTGGGGCGGAAGCCAACAGCGGTAGAAACCGGTTTGCCGTTTTTAAAAACCATTAGCGTTGGAATGCTCATAATTTGGAAAAGAGCTGCCAGGTCCGGTTCTTCATCTACATTAACTTTGCCTACCTTGAATTTTCCGTCTGCTTCTGTTGCAATTTCAGCAATAACGGGAGCAACCATACGGCAGGGCCCGCACCACGTTGCCCAGAAGTCAACAAGCACGGGAATCTCCGATTGGATTACTTCGTTTTCAAAGTTTTGTTTAGTAAGTTTTATTTCTGTCATTTTTGGTTTCCTCCTTGAATGGTAAAATTTAGTCTAGGATACAAAATTCTTTGATTGACTATATTTTACCACGGCGGTGCGGATAAAACCGTGACTGAGTCGCGTTTTTGAAAAAAAAATTATTTTATCTTTTCAAGCGCGTCAATATCAATGAGAGTGATTTGTCCTCTTTTAAATGTGACGAGCCCTTCGTTTCCGAAGCGTTTTAGCATTCGGGCAACAACTTCACGGGCAGAATTTGTGTACTGCGCGATTTGCTCGTGGGTCATTTGTATTGTTTTCAGTCCAGTTCGTTTATATTCGCTGATAAGAAACGAGGCGAGCCTCCGGTCATAACCTTTGAATAAAATCATCTGCATTGTCCACATCACAGAGGAAAAACGTTTGCTTAATAGCTCATACATAGAGCAGCGCACATAAATATTTTCCCGCATCAGTTTTTCAAAGGTGTATGTAGGAATAATCAGTACATGGCTTTCCTCGGCGGCTGTTGTGTGCGTATCAAAGGTAATATGGCTTAGAATACACGACGCTGAAAGGGCGCACAGCTCATTTTTGCGCAGACGGTAAAGTGTGATTTCCCTCCCTTCCTCAGATATAATGCTGATGCAAAGTTCACCGCTGAGTACCATTGTCATCCCGCTACATTCTGTGCCGCTATTGTATATAAGCTGACCTTTGGAATATTTTTGCAGAACAGCCTTGTTCCTGACAAGCTCTTTTTCGCTGTCAGTGAGATTCTTCCAAAAAGGGAGTTTAATTAAAATATTTATGTCTGTCATGCGGTTCCCTCCATTTTATCTTAAATATAAAAATCTACAAGCAGCATTATGCAAAATCCTATAAGCAGAGCGTAGGTTGCTCCTCGTTCGCTTCCGTGAGCATGTGTTTCGGGAATCATTTCATCGCTTATTACATAGAGCATTGTTCCGCCGGCAAAAGCAAGCGCAAACGGTAAGGCTGCAGAGGAAAGACTGATTGCAAAATATCCAAGAAGCGTTCCGATCACTTCAATCAATCCTGTTAATGCTGCGGCCAAAAAAGTGCGTTTTTTGCTGATACCTGCTGCAAGCATAGGTGCAATAATGACCATGCCTTCGGGGATGTTCTGAAGAGCAATTCCTCCTGCAATGGTAAAAGCCTGTGCCGTATCGCCGGAACCGAAGCCCACACCTGCCGCAATTCCCTCAGGAAGGTTGTGTATGGCAATTGCCAGGACAAACAGCATAATTTTGTTTATTCGTGCCGCATTTTGGGGGTGCTGCTCCCGGTCCGTACCGACAAGTCTGTGCAAGTGCGGTACAAGTCTGTCGATAATATTTAAGCAAAACGCACCTGCAAGCACACCCACTGCGGTAACGAGAACCGCGTGTTCCCCCCCTGATTCTATTGACGGTAAAATAAGGCCAATCACCGCCGCTGAAAGCATAACGCCTGCGGCAAAGCTTAACACAATATCGCTGAATTTGTGGGATATTTTTTGGAAGGCGAAGCCAAAAAGCGAACCTATAACAGTTGCTCCGCCGACACCTAACGCCGTAAGTAAAACAAGTTCCATATGTCGCTCCTTCCTTTTGTTACAACGTGATTATTTCTCCGGATGAAATGTAGGAAATCTTCTTGTCCATTTTTTCTTTCAAGTATTTATATTGCTCGAATCCCGTGCAGTGGCAGGTATAATAGACCGTCTGATAGCTTGACAAAATATAGGAAGCGTTGTCAAGAAGGGCATTTTTTTCTGAAACCTCCTGTTTCATAAAATGAAACCCGCCTACGAATACGTCCGGATTGCACCAATTCATAATGTTAAGTATGCCTTTGTGTGAACATCCGCTGACAATTATTTTTCTGTTCCCGTCATTGACCGTAAGATACTGTTCATGGATAAATTGATCCGGCTCAAAACCATTTTCAGTTTTAATATTGAGGTCTGAGCTGTCCATAGGGTAACTCGGTTTTTTGTCGTTGCAGGTGCAAAGGGTCAATTCATTGTCAATTTTTAATACATTCTCAGTTAAAATACTGCGGCGGTTTTTTTTAAGAGCTTCGGAAAGTCCGATGTATTTTTCCGTTCCATGATAGAATTCACCAAAAGCGTGTCGGCTAATATAGAGCGACGCGGTTGGGTTGATTTCCAAAAATGTTTCAAGCCCCCCGCCGTGATCATAGTGGCCGTGGGAAAGGACAGCAATATCAACCTCTGACAGATTTACTCTAAGGAAAGCTGCGTTGCGTATAAATATATCAGACTGTCCGCTGTCGAACAAAATCTTATGTCTATTGGTTTCTATATATAAACTCAGTCCGTGTTCCGCGCTGAAATTCGGATTTGAGGCGGTATTTTCCGCAAGAACATATACTTTTATCATAAATTTAATGCCAGCGACCTTTCCTGCCGTCCTGTGCGCCGCAAATGGGCTCCCAACCATTGGAATTCGATGCGTGGGGATGGCAATGTTCTCTGTATTCCACGGAAACGCGGTCAAAAATCTTAATTTCCGCTGTCTTTTTTGCCGTTTTCATAACATCTCCTTTGATTTTTCTTTCTAATGCCTTCGCAGTGTTGGTGATTTTCGTTGTGGCAGGGGGAACCTTTCCTTCTGTGTTGTATCATGTTTGTACGTTTCCCCGCGTTTCAAATTGAACGGGTTCTTGTTAGGTGTGGCGTCTGTTCTTTGTATTGTTTTTGGTGTATAGTGATTATAGCATAAATTTATGACTTTTTCAATAGGCTGTTATCCAAATATCTTAGCAGTAGGTCCCTGATTTTGTACAGTGCTATAAAAATACAAAAAAGCCGATGCATATACAAACAAATTTGTCTGTGTATGTAACGGCTTTGAATTCCGTTCGTTGTACGGCTTGGGATGAAAAAAATACTGCGGTAATTCGGTTTATAGCAAAATAAATCTAAAAATCGTGTGGTCAGAACCGTTGTTTTATACGTCTGGATGGATCCTTCTTAATAAAAAACAAATTTCTGTTTTTATGGGCCGGTTAATAAATCAAGGAATTTTTCCATTGCTTTGCCGGTGTTTTCGTTGGTTGAAAAGGCGGTTAAGCGGAAAAAATCTGTCCCTTGTTTTCCAAAGCCCGCTCCTGGTGTGCCAACAATACCGGTTTCGGTGAGAAGTTTATCAAAGAATGTCCATGCGTCCATTTTGTTGGGACACCGTAACCAAATATATGGGGAATTTTTACCACCGGTGTACCAAATGCCAAGCTTATCAAGGGTTTGTGTAATAATACTGGCGTTTTTACGGTAATAAGCAATATTTTCTTGAATTTGCTTTCTTCCTTCTGTGCTAAAGACAGCTTCCGCTCCTTTTTGTACAATGTAGGAGACGCCGTTAAATTTTGTGGTTTGTCGGCGAAGCCACATTTTATTAAAATTCATTCCCTCCAATTCAAGAGCGTTGGGCACAACCGTGTATCCGCAACGGGTTCCGGTAAAGCCAGCAGTTTTTGAGAGCGAGCAAAACTCTACGGCACAGGTTTTCGCCCCTTCAATTTCAAAAATACTGCGGGGCAGTGTTTGATCTGTGATAAACGATTCATAGGCGGCATCAAACAAAATAACCGCGTGTTTTCGGTTTGCATAGTCTACCCAAGTTTTTAACTGGTCTCTGCTGTATACTGCGCCAGTAGGGTTGTTTGGAGAACAAAGATAAATAATGTCTGCTGCGATCGAAGCATCGGGCATGGGAAGAAATCCGTTTTCTTCATTGGCTTCTGCAAATATAATATTTCTGCCGTTCATAATATTGGTATCTACATATACCGGATAAACAGGATCCGGAATTAGAACCGTGTTGTTGAGATCAAAGAGGTCAAGAATATTCCCAAGGTCGCTTTTGGCTCCATCGGAAATAAATATTTCACTCAGTTCCAGGCGAACATCGCTTTCCGCGTAATAGGCCTGGATTTTCTCGCGCAGAAAATCATATCCCTGTTCCGGGCCATAGCCGTGAAATGTTGTGGCGTTTCCCATATCTGTGGCCGCTTTTTTTATTGCATCTACGACTGCACGGCACAAGGGCAGTGTGACGTCCCCGATTCCCATTCGGAGGATTTCCTTTTCCGGATGACTTTTTTGAAATTCAGCTACTCTGCGGGATATTTCGAAAAACAGATAGTTTTCTTTTAATTGTTTATAGTTTACATTAGGCGTCACTGATTTTCAACCTCACATTCACAAACCGTTTTTGCTGGTCCCGTCATCATAACGGTATTGTCTGAAAGTACCTTAATTTTTAAATTCCCTCCGTCTAGACAAACGGTAATGTCCGTTTGCGCGTCACAGACTCCGGCCTGGATGGATGCGGCAACTGAGGCGCAGGCTCCGGTTCCGCAAGCCATTGTAATACCGCTTCCGCGCTCCCATACACGCATTCTTATCTTTTGACGGTCAATGATCTGTACAAATTCCACATTTACGCCGTTTTTAAAATATGGATGATGTTCAAGCTCTTTTCCCAATGTGGTAAGAGGGGCATTTTCAACAGAATCAATAAAAATAACTCCATGTGGATTTCCGATGGACGCGGGCGTTAAGGTTATTTTTCCATCGGAAGTTTCCAGAGTTACGGGGGTGTTTACCACGCATTTTCCCATATTAACTGTTACTTCGGTTACCTTTCCGCCTCTTGTTTGCAGGGTTAAATATTTATTGCCGGACAGCGTTTCTACAGACAGTGTTTTTTTATCGGTATATCCTTTGTCAAATACGTACTTGCCGACGCAGCGGATTCCGTTGCCGCACATCATTGCTTCGCTGCCGTCGGCGTTAAAAATGCGCATTTTAAAATCCGCAGCAGAGGAGGGTGAGATTGTAACAATTCCATCTGCTCCAATTCCGAAATGCCGGTCTGAGAGCTTGCGGGACCATTCCCCGGGATTTTCCAGTTCCCCGTAATAATACAGATAGTCATTTCCGAGCCCGTGCATTTTTGTAAAGTGCATACATATGCCTCCTATGCGTTAATTGTGGAAATTCCGATTGTTGTTTCTTCCAGGACATCCAAGAGAACTCTGACAGTATCGAGGGAAGTCAGCATTGTTATGTTGTTTTCAGATGCGCATCGGCGAATGGCAACACCGTCTTCATAATGTACCCCGGAAAAAATAGCCCTGGTGTTAATAACATAGCTGACATAGCCAGCACGGATTGATTCCAGGATCTCCTCACTGCCTTCGCTGAGTTTACGACGTACACGGGTGCGAATGCCGTGGGACTTTAGGAAATCCGCGGTGCCGACAGTGGCTTCGATGTTGAAGCCAAGATTGTAAAAACGTCTTACAAGGGGTAAGGCCTCTTCTTTGTCCTCGTCCGCAAGGGTGACAACCACTGTTCCGTAATTTTGCAGATGGATTCCCGATGCCGTCATGGCTTTATACATGGCGCGGTGTAGCTTCCGGTCATACCCGATTGCTTCCCCTGTGGATTTCATTTCGGGGGACAGATAGGTATCCATCCCATGCAACTTTGAGAAAGAGAATGTGGGAGCCTTTACATAGAAGCGTTCCTTTTCTTTGGGATAGATCTCTGTTATTCCTTGTTCTTCAAGACTTTTTCCTAAAATCACTAATGTAGCAATATCTGCAAGATTATATCCGGTTGCCTTGGATAAAAACGGTACGGTACGGGAGGATCTGGGATTGACTTCAATAATAAAAACATCTTCATTATCATCTACAATAAACTGAATATTAAAAAGTCCAATAATACCAATACCCTGTCCGAGACGGTTGGTGTAGTCAATAATTTTTTTCTTTACTTTTTCCGAAATGCTGAAGGACGGATATACGCTGATGGAATCGCCGGAATGAACGCCGGTGCGTTCCACAAGTTCCATAATACCGGGAATAAATACCCTTCGGCCGTCACAGACAGCGTCTACCTCAACTTCTTTTCCCCGAAGATATTGATCGACCAGTACCGGCCGTTTTTCATCAATTTCAACGGCTGTTTTTAAGTAATGACGCAGTTGCTCCGGCTTTGCTACAATCTGCATTGCCCGGCCGCCAAGCACAAAGCTTGGGCGGACAAGTACCGGATAGCCAATTTCTTCGGCGGCCCGAAGTCCATCTTCAATATCGGTAACCGCTTTTCCTTTTGGTTGAGGTATGGAAAGTTCGGCCAGGAGCTTTTCAAAGGCGTCGCGGTTTTCTGCCCGGTTGATGGCATTTTTATCAGTGCCTATGATTGGAACTCCGCGTTCGGCTAAGGGTTCGGCAAGATTGATTGCGGTTTGTCCTCCAATGGTTGCAATCACGCCGTACGGCTGTTCCAGTTCAATAATATTCATGACGTCTTCGACACAGAGCGGTTCAAAATACAGTTTGTCGGAGCAGGTATAGTCGGTCGAAACTGTTTCGGGATTGTTGTTGATAATAATAGCTTCAAAGCCTGATTTTTTTATGGTTTTTACTGCATGAACCGTAGAGTAGTCAAATTCTACCCCCTGACCGATACGGATAGGGCCGGAGCCTAACACGATTACCTTTTTCTTTTCCGACACGACCGATTCGTTTTCGTCGGCATAGGTAGAGTAAAAATAAGGAATGTAGCTTTCAAACTCAGAAGCACAGGTATCAATCATTTTATAGACCGGCGTAATTCCTGCCTTTTTTCTTTCGTTGAAAATTGCAAGTTCGTTTGTTTTCCAAAGACGTGCGATTTCTTTGTCCGAAAAGCCCATTTTTTTTGCGGATTTCAGAGCATTCAAATTATGCGGGTTATCGATCAGGCACCGTTCCATATTTACAATGTTTTTTAGTTTCTCAATAAAGAACCGATCGATGGCTGTTGTCTTGGTTATTTTCTCAACAGAACCGCCTCTTCTTAACAGCTCAGCAATGGCATAAATCCGGTCATCTGTTCCAATTTTAATGGAATCCCACAGTTCGTTGAGGCTGCAGCTGTCAAATTTAGGGTGATGCAGGTGATGCAAGCCGATTTCAAGGGAGCGTATCGCTTTGAGTAAGCTTTCTTCCGCAGTACGGCCGATACTCATAACTTCGCCGGTTGCTTTCATCTGTGTACTGAGCGTATGGTTGGCATCGGTAAATTTATCAAACGGGAAGCGGGGTATTTTTGTAACCACATAATCCAGTGTGGGCTCAAAGGACGCCGGCGTATTGGCAATTCTGATTTCGTCTAGCCGCATCCCCACTCCAATTTTTGCGGACACTCTTGCGATTGGGTAGCCGCTGGCTTTTGATGCTAGGGCGGAGGAACGGGATACTCTTGGATTTACTTCGATCAAATAATATTGAAAGGATTTTGGGTCGAGTGCAAACTGTACATTGCAGCCGCCTTCTATTTTCAGTGCTCGAATAATTTTTAACGCGCTGTTGCGCAACATCTGAGATTCTTTATTGGTAAGTGTTTGAGTCGGACATACCACAATGGAATCCCCGGTATGAATCCCAACAGGATCTAAATTTTCCATATTGCAAACGGCAATAGCGGTATCGTTTGCGTCACGGATAACCTCGTATTCAATCTCCTTGTAGCCCCGAATGCTCTTTTCGATCAATACCTGCTGGACTGGGGAACGGGAAAGGGCGTTTTTCATCAAGGGCAGGAATTCCTCTTCGGTGTCTGCAAATCCGCCACCGGTTCCGCCGAGGGTAAAGGCAGGCCGAAGTACAACTGGAAAACCGATCCTTTGGGCAATCTTTAATCCATCTTCAATAGAAGTGGCCACATCCGAAGGCAAGATCGGCTCCCCAAGCTCCTCACACAATTCCTTAAACAGTTCCCGGTCTTCTGCTTGTTCAATACTGTGACTCGGTGTTCCAAGCAGTTCCACACGACACTCGGCGAGAACCCCTTTTTTCTCCAACTGCATCGCAAGGTTCAGACCGGTCTGTCCGCCGATTCCCGGCAAAATAGCGTCCGGACGTTCGTAGCGGACAATTTTTGAAATGTATGCAAGGGTTAAAGGCTCCATGTATATTTTGTCTGCGATGCTGGTGTCGGTCATAATGGTGGCCGGATTGGAGTTGCACAGTATGACCTCGTATCCTTCTTCCTTTAAAGCAAGACACGCCTGGGTTCCGGCATAATCAAATTCTGCCGCCTGTCCAATGACAATCGGACCGGAACCGATAACCAGTATTTTTTTTATATCGGTTCTTTTAGGCATTTTTCTTTTCCTCCTGCATTTGTTTTAAAAAGCGGTCAAATAGGTAAGTGCTGTCTTCCGGACCGGGGGCGCTTTCGGGGTGATACTGTACGGAAAACACCCTGTCTTTTTCACAGCAAACACCTTCAACGGTGCGATCCAACAGATTGATATGCGTTACTGTCAGAGAGGTATGGGCGAGGCTTTCGCGGTCCACTGCATAGGAGTGATTCTGGGAAGTAATTTCAATTTTTCCGGTTTGCAGATCCTGTACGGGATGATTGCCGCCGCGGTGGCCGAATTTCAGTTTGTAGCAACTTGCACCGTAGGCAAGACAAATAAGCTGATGTCCGAGACAAATCCCGAATATGGGATATTCACCGCGTAATTTTTGAATGGTCGCTATGACCTCCGGGACATCATTGGGGTTTCCCGGGCCGTTGGAAATAAGCACGCCATCCGGCTTTAGGGTTCGGATTGCCTCAGCTGTCGTATGATACGGAACAGCCGTAACCGTACAGTTTCTCTTTTGCAGGGAGCGAACAATGTTCTGTTTCATGCCGCAATCAATTGCTACAACATGAAATTCGGAAACTTCGGGAATGGTTGTCTCAATTTTTTTGCGGCTGACCTGTGATACTGCGTTGGACGGGACCGAGGTTTCCGCTAAAATTTGAAGCCCTTTTTCTTTGCTTGTTGCTGCATCTGTGATAAGCACCTTTCTGCTGCCGAACTTTCGGATATTCCTTGTGAGCTTTCTGGTATCGATTCCGTAAACGCCTGGGATATGGTACTTTTTCATAATATTACTTAGCGTTGCTATGCTTCTGAAATTAGAGGGGCGGTCGTTGTATTCGCCGACAATAAAAGCCCCGAGAGAGGGGTTTGCTGTTTCATAGTCCTCCTCCGCTATGCCGTAGTTTCCAATCAGCGGATAGGTCATGACGACTGCCTGATAGGTATAGGACGGGTCTGACAGTATTTCCTGATAGCCAACCATGGATGTGTTAAAAACAATTTCGCAAACCCGCTCTGCCGGTTCCCCGAAAGAGTATCCAAAATATTCGTTTCCGTCTTCAAAAATAAGTTTGCGGTTAAATTCGTTCAGCATATTGTCTACCTCATTTTTTCTTTATTTTCTCTTATTTTTAAGGACAGCTTTTGCTCAAAGCGATCTTTGCGCGTATTACTTGGAACCGAAGTAGGATAAGATCCGTCAAAGCAGGCGCTGCAATAAAAATCGTTTCCAATCATTGTTTTCAGTTCGTTTACCGGTAAATAGCCAAGGGTGTCCGATCCAATAATTTTTGCAATTTCCGCAGTCGAATATTTGCAAGCAATCAAATGTTCTTCGGAGTCAATGTCCGTGCCGTAATAGCAAGGGTGTAAAAAGGGCGGGGAAGAGATCCGCATATGAATTTCCGCGGCGCCGGAATCCCGCAGCAGTTTGACAATACGGCCGCTTGTTGTTCCTCTGACAATGGAGTCATCCACCAATACGATTCGCTTGCCTCTGACATTTTCTTCGATGACGGAGAGCTTGATTTTTACTTGATCCAGCCGGCTGGATTGACCGGGCGAGATAAAGGTTCTTCCAATATACTTGTTTTTAATCAGGCCTATGGTATAGGGAATTCCGGATTCCTTGCTGTACCCCAAAGCCGCGTCCAGTCCGGAATCGGGAACGCCGATAACGGCATCTGCTTCCACCGGATGCTGTTTGGCAAGGATTTCTCCGGCTCTGAACCGTGCCGTGTGCACCGATAAACTGTCAATAACCGAATCCGGTCTTGCAAAATAGATGTATTCAAAGGCACAGAGGCATTTTCGCTTTTTGCCGCAATGTTCGGTGCGTGAGATCACGGATGTTCCGTCAAACACAAGGATTTCTCCAGGTCTGACGTTTCTTATAAGCTCTGCGCCTACAGCCTTCAATGCCGCGCTTTCCGAAGCGACAACATACACGTTATCTGCGGTTTTTCCATAACAAAGAGGGCGAAATCCATAGGGGTCTCTTGCGCAAATCAGTTTTTGGGGTGACATCAGCACCAGGGAATATGCTCCGTCCAGAATATGCATCGCGTGGCTGAGGGCTTCTTCGATGGAACCGGATGTCAGCCGCTGCTTTGTTACGATATAGGCAATTGTTTCGGTATCGCTTGTGGTGTGGAAAATTGCACCTGTCAATTCCAATTGGGTCCGAAGTTGGACGGCATTGCTTAAATTTCCGTTATGAGCAATTGCCATTCTGCCTTTCTGATGATTGACTTCAATCGGTTGACAGTTGTTGCGGTTTGTTCCACCTGTTGTTCCGTAACGGACATGCCCGACCGCTATTTTTCCGGCGGGAAAAGAGGATAGGATACTGTTTGAAAACACTTCGCCTACAAGCCCCAGGTCCTTATGAGAGGTAAAGACTCCGTCGTCATTCACTACAATGCCGCAGCTTTCCTGGCCCCGGTGCTGAAGCGCATATAAGCCGTAATATATAATATTGGCAACATCCAATGCGTTTGGGGAAATGACACCGAATACGCCGCATTCTTCGTGAATATTCATTTCCCACCTCTTTCTGCGTGTGCAAGAGAGGCGCGGATAAATCCCAGAAATAAAGGATGCGGACGGTTTGGACGGCTCTTGAATTCGGGATGGTATTGAACGCCCACGTAAAAATCTCTGTCGGAAAGTTCAACGGTTTCAATCAATCGGTCATCGGGCGATGTGCCGGCAAGCGTAAGTCCGTGCTTTTCAAATTGATCACGGTACTTGTTGTTAAATTCATATCTATGGCGGTGGCGTTCGCTGATTTCTGTTGCTCCGTAGCATTTTTCGAGCGTTGTTCCGCGTTTAACTTTGCATGGATACGCCCCGAGTCGAAGAGTTCCTCCTTTGTCAATTGCATCGTTCTGTCCCGGCATAAAACTGATTACCTTGTTTGCACAGGCCTCGTCAAACTCTCCGGAGTTCGCGTCTTTAATCCCAAGGACATTCCTTGCGTATTCAATCACTGCAATCTGCATACCGAGGCAAATGCCGAAATAGGGAAGTTTTTGTTCTCTTGCGTATTTTGCGGCAAGAATCATCCCTTCAATTCCACGGTTTCCAAATCCTCCGGGGACAATTATGCCGTCAAGATTGGATAGGACTTCCTTTGCTGTTTCAGCTGTAATCTGTTCCGAATCAATCCAGTGGATGTTAATGTGTGTATTATGATAATAACCTGCGTGGCGAAGTGCTTCGGCAACAGAAAGATATGCGTCATGAAGCTTTGTATATTTTCCAATCAATCCGATTTCTACACAGGAACTTCTTGCCTTAATGCGTTCTACCATCTGTATCCAATCGGTAAGGTCCGGTTCTGCTGTTTGTAATCCAAGTTCACGGCAAACAACCTTGGAGAAATGTGCTTTCTCCAGCATCAGAGGGGCTTCGTAGAGAATGGGCAGCGTAATATTTTCAATGACGCAATCCGATTTCACATTGCAGAACATGGATATTTTTTTGAAAATAGATTCTTCAAGCGGTCTGTCACAGCGCAGAACGATGATGTCCGGATTGATTCCCATTCCCCGGAGTTCTTTGACGGAATGCTGTGTAGGCTTGGATTTGTGCTCATCTGATCCGCTCAAAAACGGAACTAATGTTACATGAATAAACAAGCTGTTTTCATGTCCAACTTCCAAGGATATCTGTCGGACCGCTTCTAAAAACGGCTGAGATTCAATATCCCCAATGGTGCCACCAATTTCGGTAATAACCACATCTGCATCGGTCTGTTTACCTACACGGGAAACAAATGCCTTGATTTCATCGGTAATATGCGGGATTACTTGAACGGTAGAGCCGAGATATTCCCCTCTGCGTTCTTTGTTCAGTACGTTCCAATACACTTTGCCGGTAGTAAGATTGGAGAATTTGTTCAAATCTTCGTCTATGAACCGTTCATAATGTCCCAGGTCAAGGTCGGTTTCTGCGCCGTCTTCCGTCACATATACCTCACCGTGCTGATAGGGACTCATGGTTCCCGGGTCGACGTTGATGTATGGGTCAAGCTTTTGCGCCGCTACCTTTAGTCCTCTTGCTTTCAGCAATCTGCCGAGTGACGCTGCTGTAATTCCTTTTCCAAGCCCGGAGACAACGCCGCCAGTAACAAAAATATATTTCGTCATGCTTCCCCCTCTTATTCGAATTCTACAAATACTAATCAATTTTGTTTAGATATTATTCTCTGTCGTGTTCGTAGTTCTTTTGATTATTTGATATATCCATATTATCCTGCCTATATGAGCTAATGTTATCATTTTGTTATCGCCATTGATAACACTCGCTCTGTAACTGCGGATAATACCTATATGTTTCGCGTTAGATTATAAGCGATTTTGCTTAGAAAATCAAGATGTTAAAATCGCTTTCCCCAAACGCCTATAACGAAAACAAGGCATTTTCATAATCTTTCACATAGTATCTGATATTCTTTCTGCCTTTTTGAATAATCGTATGTCCTTCCTCTTCCAACTTTTCTTTCTGTGCTTCAATACCGCCAGGATATTTTGCATTTAATTCCCCATTCGCCTTTAATGTTCGCCAATAAGGTGTTTCATCTTCAGAACGCTGATAACTCGCCCACGCAACAATCGAAACAAATATTCCTGCTGTAATCGGATCTGTAAAATCAGCTCCTTCTTCATTTGCAAAATATTCTCTTATCGCACCAACAGTAAGTAGTTTTCCGTATGGTACAAGCCGCATAATCTTATCGTAATCAATCGGCGGTGCAAAATACATTTTGTCTCCGCCATACTTCTCTATGCTTTTTTCATCCGTAATCGTCTGAAATTTCGGCATATCCTTACTATCATGCAGCATTGCATTAAAATCTTTTTTATTTTCATTTGCCATTGTCAGCACCTCCTGTACACAAGTATAAGTCAAAGGAAAAACCTATGCAATGAGACGGTTTCAAAATTTATATGAAATTTCAACTCTACACTTTGCTATCTAAAAGTGAAATTTTCATATCTTTAGCTATTGATAAGTGTTTCCTGCTTGCATTTCGGACAGTATAAAGGAAAATTTATCAATTCGGTATTTTTTCGTATCATTATCCGAGTTTTGTTGCCACAGATAGGGCAGCGTACCCATTCAGAATTTGTTTTTTCCATTTTATTCGAACTCAATAGTTGCCGGTGGTTTGGATGTGACATCATAGACCACCCGTGTGACTTGTTCAATTTCATTGATGATCCGTGAACTGGTTCGTTCTATCACTTCATAAGGAAGCTTTGTCCATTCGGCGGTCATGAAATCATCGGTTGTAACGGCCCGGAGTGCTACGGTATAGCCATAGGCTCGGGCATCTCCCTTAACGCCTACACTGTGTAGGTCGGTTAAAACTGCAAAATACTGATTGGGAGCAACTGTTGCCTGTTCCATTTCCTTGCAAAAAATGGCATCGGCGTCCCGAAGCAGTTCAAGTTTTTCTTTTGTGATTTCTCCAATTATTCTTACCGCCAGTCCCGGACCCGGAAAAGGTTGGCGGTATATAATCTCCTTTGGTAGACCAAGCTTATTGCCAACTTCTCGGACCTCATCTTTGAACAGTTCTGCAAGAGGTTCAACAATACGGTCAAACGCAATTACATCTGGAAGGCCTCCGACATTATGATGGCTTTTAATCGTGGCGGAACTGCCATTGCCGCTTTCCACTACATCCGGATAAATCGTGCCTTGTGCAAGTACATGTATTTTCCCAAGTTTTTTTGCTTCTTCTTCAAACACCCGGATGAATTCTTCCCCTATTATTTTTCGTTTCTGCTCCGGCTCTGTAATCCCTGAAAGTTTTCTGAGAAACCGCGTTTCGGCATTTACACGAATTATATTCATGCCAAACCTGTTCCTGAAGGTGTTTTCAACATAGTCACCTTCATTTTTACGGAGCAATCCGTGGTCTACAAAGACGCAAGTTAAATCATTGCCAATTGCCCGATACAGCAATGCTGCCGCTACCGAGGAGTCCACTCCGCCTGAAAGGGCAAGCAGAACTTTTTTGCCTGCAAGTTCTGTTCTATATTTTTGAACGGACTGTTCAATAAAATCATTGATCTTCCAATTCCCGCTGCATTTGCAGATTTCAAAAAGAAAGTTACCAAGCATCTCGCTGCCGTATTCTGTATGGGAAACTTCAGGATGAAACTGTAGGCCGTAAAGATTTCGCGTTTTATCAAACATTGCGGCACAGGGACACGCGTCGGTTGTTGCAATTACAGAAAACCCTGCTGGAAGATCTTTTATATAATCGGTGTGACTCATCCAGCAAATACTGTTTTTCGGGATGTCTTTAAACAAGGGATTTTCGGATACCGAAACAGACGTTCTTCCATATTCTCCGGAACTGCCCGCGCTGCAAATTGTTCCGCCTGCGACATCTGCTATAAGCTGTGCTCCATAGCAGATGCCCAAGATCGGTATTCCCAGTTCCAGGATCTTTGCGTTACAATGGGGAGATTCCGTATCATATACGCTGTTGGGCCCTCCTGTAAAAATAATTCCTTTATATCCGTTTTCTTTTATTTCTTCGGGGGTAATTTTGTTGTACGGCTTTATTTCCGCATAAACATGCTGTTCCCGTACGCGTCTTGCAATGAGTTGATTGTATTGACCACCAAAGTCTAAAACAAGAATTTTTTCCTGCATTTTTTTCACCTGTCTTTATACAGTGTAATTGCTATTATTTTTTTGATATTGTAGATAAGCGATGTTATTTTTCCATGAAAAATAGACAGTGCAAATTCTTTAAAGAGCTTTTCCGCCTGAAAACAAGTTAATTACGGAATTATCCTGCAATCTTCGATAAAGAGCTTCTAAATTGTTACGTTCCGCTGTTGCCATAGTTGGATAAAACGCGAGCGGAAGGATCGTCTACATTGCAGCCATCCCATTCCCGGTTCGGCATCCAGAAGTCTGCGATCATTTGTCCCTGTCCGGGATAGTATTTTTCAAACAACTCGCGGTATAAAAGGGATTCTTTGGTAAAGGGCTTTGCGTGGGTGTATTTTTCACGGAGTATCTGAAACTCAGTGTCGGTATAACAACATTCGGCGTATTCCTTAAGATAATCTACCATGGAGTGACCTACCGCATCGGAAAAGGCGGCTTTTTCCCGCCACAAAATTTCATCCGGCAGGTAATCTCCGTCCTCGAATGCATGTCGAAGCAAATATTTTCCCTTACCGTATTTGTTAAGTTTCATTGCCGGAGTAACTGCCAGAACATATCTGACAAAATCCAAATCGCCGAAAGGTACTCTTGCTTCCAGAGAATTTACAGATATGCAGCGATCTGCGCGAAGCACATCGTACATGTGAAGTTCTCTGACGCGTTTCTGCGATTCTTCCTGAAAGGCTTCTGCATTTGGAGCAAAGTCTGTATATTTATAACCGAACAGTTCATCGGAGACTTCCCCGGTCAGCAGTACACGGATATCCGTGGTTTTATGAATTTCCTCGCAGATTAAGTACATCCCTATACTGGCGCGAATTGTCGTGATGTCAAAGGTTCCAAGAATGGAAACAACCTGTTCCAATGAGGAAAGAACCCTGTCCTTGGTAATAATGATTTCTCTGTGATCACTTCCAATATATTCTGCGACCTGTTTTGCGTATTTCAGATCAATAGCATCTTCCTGCATGCCAATGGCAAAGGTTTTAATCGGTTCCGTAGCTTTCTTTGCTGCAATGGCACAGACAAGAGAAGAATCAAGGCCGCCAGAAAGCAGAAAGCCCACGTTTGCATCCGCTATCAGTCTTTTTTCCACACCGCGGACCAGTTTTTCTTTTATATTGCGGCAAACGGTATTCAAATCGTCATAAACCGGTTCTTTTACAACGGTAATGTCACAGTAACAGAAGAAGGTTCCATTTTTGTAGTAATATCCGGGCGGGAAGGGCGTGATTTCTCCAGCAATTCCTACAAGGTTTTTGGCCTCACTTGCAAAAAGAATGGTTCCTACATCGTCGTAACCGTAATACAACGGACGAATTCCAATAGGATCTCTGGCCGCAATGTATTCTTCCGTTTCCCCATCATATAGAATCAATGCATATTCCGCGTCTAACATTCCAAACATCTCTACACCGTATTCGTTATAGAGAGGGAGCAGAATTTCGCAATCGGAATTGCTTACAAAAGTGTATTTTTCAGACAACTTCTGTTTGATTTTTTCAAATCCATAAATTTCACCGTTACAAACCACATAATTTTTGCCAAGACAAAATGGCTGCATTCCTTCCAGATGTAGCCCCATAATGGCAAGACGGTGAAAGCCAAGAAGTCCCTTGCCCGTATCAATGATTCTGCTGTCATCGGGCCCCCGTGAGACGGTTTTTTCAAAGCCCGTTTGAAATTTTTGTTTTGTTGCAGATGTACCGCAATAACCCATAATAGAACACATGTGTATATCCTCCAAAATTCAATGTCCAGCATTCCAATAGGGCGAGTGCTGTTCCCGCGGTACCACCTATATTTTTTCTCAGTAAGCTTCTGACAAAGCTTTGTCTATTCACGCAAGACGCTACGGCGCACCTACTCAATTATTTTTTCAGATTGCAGCTCGACAGGTGTTTTTCACACAGGATCTACCATGCGGCTCTCACCCTCCCGCACTCGCTGTAAGCGATTTTCTGTGTTACTTTTCCTGGCTCAAACGCTTTTGTTTATTGAATTTGGTTTATTCTTCGTCCTGCAACGCATTGTAGACCTCTTCTCCGGTACGGACCTTAACAACATTTTCAACATCGTAAACAAATATCTTTCCGTCTCCAATATTACCGGTGTAAAGAACTTTTTTAGCGGTTTCGATCACAATTTGTACAGGAACTTTGCTGACAACGATAGCTGCTTGCACTTTGGGAAAGCAAGGTTGCTTCAATTTCAACTCCCCGGTAGAATTCAGACTTTCCTTTTTGCTGTCTGCATCCAAGGATATGGGATGCCGTCATGCCGGGAATACCAAGCGCCGTCATTGCGTTTTTTAGGGTTTCAAAACGGTTTTCTTTACAGATGATTTCCAATTTTGTGGTGCTGTTAAAGCCGTACTAGCCAAACCATAAAATAAAGCATCCAAGCGCACTCAGTGTAATGGAATGTTCGGGAATGGTGATTACTTTGGTAATTTTACCTGCTTTATCTTTTGCATATTTCCCAAGCCGGGGCGATCATGATTGCGCCGATGAGGGCTGCCATATCGCCGACCGAGTGAATGGCCGCCGAGCCGGCAAAATCATGAAAACCGAGCTGTGCAAGCCATCCTTGGGAATTCCAGATCCAGCCCCCTTCAACGGGATAGACAAAGAACGAAATAATGCCCAAATAAATGCAGTAGGAAACAAATTTTGTTTTTTCCGCTATTGAACCGGAAACAATGGTTACGACTGTTGCGCAGAAGACAAGATTAAAGACGAAGCTGGCAGCATTTTCTTTGATAAAATCGCCAAAATTAGTAAAGATATCCTGGTTGGGAATTCCAAACCGAAAATGTAATTCTCGGCCATCATGATACATAATCCAATAAAGCAAAAACAATTGTTTCAATGCGAAAATCCATCAGATTTTTCATAATAGTATTGCCGGCGTTTTTGCTTTGGTAAATCCGGTTTCCGCCATGGTAAAGCCTGTCTGCATGAAGAATACAATGGCTGCGCCAATCAGAAACCAGATGCCGAAGACTTCAGATATTACCGTTTCTTCTACAAATTCGGTGATTTCATTTACTGCCATATAAATCATTTCTTTAAAACCGTTTTTTGAATTTTATCTGACGCCGAATAACAGATCTCCATAAGTCGGGAAAGGCCAGTACTTTTTCGCTGTTAACGTTTCCGCTTCGTCACAGGCGATACGCAATTCATCCAT
The DNA here is from genome assembly GCA_944386295.1 of uncultured Clostridia bacterium. Lineage (GTDB taxonomy): Bacteria > Bacillota > Clostridia > Oscillospirales > UBA644 > CALXAO01. Next base: position 31,604 of record CALXAO010000110.1, read on the forward strand.
CTTTACAAGAAGAATATCACGGATTGCTGCAGATTCGGCAACAACATTATCATTTTGACAGACTGCAACAATCGCGTTTTCCAATTCGTCGACGGCAATGGAAATGCGTTCTATGAGAACAGAAAGCTTTTTAAGCAAGGTGCTTTCGTATGCACAGGAGATATCGTCCGCGACCGACTTCTTTAATACAGCTGTCTTTGCAATTTCTTTTAAATACGCTTCAACCGCAGGCGCAATTTCACATCTTGCCATTTCCACCATGGTGTTTGCCTCGATAACAACTGTTTTACAATAATTTTCAAGTGTGATTTCACAGCGGGATTTCAATTCCGCTTCGGTAAATACCTTATGGAATGTCAGCATATCTACATTCTTTTGGTCAAGAAGGTGCGGGAGACAGTCGGCTGTTGTTCTGTAATTCAGCAGACCTCTTTTTTCGGTTGCTTCTGTAATCCACGAATTATCATAGCCGTTACCGTTGAAAATGATTTTTTTATGATCCTTAATGGTTTTACGAATCATTTCATGCAACGCTGTTTCAAAATTTTCTGCCGTTTCTAGCCGGTCGGCGTAAATTTTAAGGGACTCCGCAACTGCGGCATTCAGCATAATGTTTGCGCAGGCGATGCTGTTCGAAGAACCGAGCATGCGAAATTCAAATTTATTGCCGGTAAAGGCAAAGGGAGACGTGCGGTTGCGGTCGGTTGTATCCTTTGCAAAGGAAGGCAGAACGTGAACGCCCAGTTTCATAAGTTGCTTCCCTGCAGCGTTGTAAGGCGTATCGGTTTCAATCGCTTCAAGAATTGCATTCAGCTCATCACCAAGGAACATGGAAACAACAGCCGGAGGTGCTTCGTTTGCGCCCAAGCGGTGGTCATTGCCTGCTGTTGCGACGGAAATACGGAGCAGGTCCTGGTAATCATCTACTGCTTTAATAACTGCACAAAGGAACAAAAGAAACTGCGCGTTTTCGTACGGTGTTTTTCCGGGAGAGAGGAGATTTATACCGGTATCGGTTGTTATTGACCAGTTGTTGTGCTTACCGCTACCATTTACGCCGGCAAAAGGCTTTTCGTGGAGCAGACAGACAAGGCCATGCCGGGCTGCTACTTTCTGCATAATTTCCATCGTAAGCTGGTTGTGGTCCGTTGCAATGTTTGTGGTGGAATAGATCGGAGCCAACTCATGCTGGGCGGGTGCGACTTCATTATGCTCGGTTTTGGCAAGAATTCCAAGTTTCCACAGTTCTTCGTTGAGTTCCTCCATATATGCGGCGACCCGTGGCTTAATCACACCAAAATAGTGATCAGCCATCTCTTGTCCTTTGGGCGGCTTTGCTCCAAACAGCGTTCTGCCGGTAAAGACCAAGTCCGTTCGTTTGTTATACATGTCTCTGTCTACGAGAAAATATTCCTGTTCTGGGCCGACAGATGTTTTGACGCATTTGACGGTGTTGTCGCCAAACAGACGGATAATACGCATGGCCTGTTTATTGAGGGCTTCCATGGAGCGGAGCAAGGGTGTCTTTTTATCAAGCGCTTCGCCGCCATAGGAACAAAATGCGGTGGGAATACATAGGGTTTTTCCCTTAATAAAAGCATAGGAGGTCGGATCCCATGCGGTATAGCCTCTCGCTTCAAATGTTGCCCGCAGTCCGCCTGAGGGGAAAGAAGAAGCATCCGGTTCTCCTTTAATCAGCTCCTTGCCGGAAAACTCCATAATTACACCTCCGTCGGGGGAGGGAGAAATAAAGCTGTCATGTTTTTCCGCTGTAATACCTGTAAGAGGCTGAAACCAGTGCGTATAGTGTGTAGCTCCGTTTTTAATGGCCCAATCTTTCATGGCGCTTGCCGTAGCGTTTGCCACGCCGATATCCAGCTGCGCACCTTCGTCAATGGTTTTTCTGAGCGACTGATAGACCTCTGCCGTTAAAGTCGCTTTCATCACTCTGTCGTCAAAGACCAGGCTTCCAAAATATTCAGATACGGGTCTCATAATAAAATCCTCCTTTTAAAAAAATTAAGGCAAAGACACTTCGAACGTTGTACATACGAAAGACGTCTTTGCCTTTTCTGCAGATATTTTTTTGTGAGTAGGTTAGACAATGCCTTGGGCATTCATAGCGTCAACAACTTTTTCAAAGCCCGCAATATTAGCGCCTACAACATAATTGCCGTCAAAGCCATATTTTTTTGCTGCATTTTCAATATTATGGAAAAGATCAATCATAATTGCTTTCAGTTTTGCGTCGACCTTTTCAAACGACCAGCTGAGCCGTTCACTGTTTTGCGCCATTTCCAACGCGGAGGTTGCTACTCCCCCGGCGTTTGCGGCTTTCCCCGGAATAAAATATATGCCGTTTTCCTGCAAATACTTTGTGGCCTCTAAGGTTGTGGGCATGTTTGCGCCTTCGCAGACAGCAATAACCCCATTTGCGACCAATGCCTTTGCGTCTTCGAGGTCCAGTTCGTTTTGTGTTGCGCAGGGAAGAGCAATATCAGATTTTACATTCCATACGCCTTTGCCTTCGTGGTACTCGGAATTCGGACGATATTTTTGATATTCTGTCAAACGCTGCCGTTTTTCTTCCTTGATTTCCTTTAGTGCTTTTACATCAATTCCGTTCGGATCGTAAGCCCAGCCGCAGGAATCGGATACTGTAACAACTTTTGCTCCAAGCTGTTGCGCTTTTTCAACGGCATAAATCGCTACATTTCCAGCACCGGAAACGGTAACTGTCTTTCCTTCAAGGGATTGTCCGTGACATTTCAGCATTTCCTCTGTAATGTAAAGCAAGCCGTAGCCAGTCGCTTCTGTTCTTGCGAGAGAACCTCCGAAGGAAAGCCCTTTTCCGGTGAGAACACCTTCAAACAGTCCACGGATTCTCTTGTATTGTCCAAACATGTATCCGATTTCTCTTGCTCCTGTACCAATATCGCCTGCGGGAACATCGGTATCTGCCCCTATATATTTATACAATTCCAGCATAAAGCTCTGACAGAAAGCCATAATCTCTCGGTCGGATTTCCCTTTGGGGTCAAAGTCTGCTCCTCCTTTGCCGCCGCCGATTGGCAGGCCGGTCAACGAATTTTTAAAGATTTGCTCAAAACCAAGGAATTTAATGATTCCAAGATTCACAGAAGGATGTAAGCGCAAACCACCTTTGTAGGGACCAATAGCACTGTTAAACTGAACCCGATATCCAGTGTTAACATGCACTTGACCATTGTCGTCAACCCAGGGAACACGGAACTTGATTTGACGTTCCGGATTTACAAGACGCTCCAGAAGTGCATCCCGTCTGAATTTTTCCTCATTTGCATCTACTACTATGCGCAGAGATTCAAGAACCTCTTTCACTGCTTGGTGAAATTCCGGTTCTGCGGGATTTTCTTTCACTACTTTTTCAATAATTTCGTCTACATAAGACATTTCGCTGCCTCCTTTTGAAAATTGAAAAGTTGACTTTAACTTTTCGTTTAATAATTACAAAAAATAGAGCGACTTCGAGAAACATTCTCAAAGACGCCCTTGCCTTCGACAGAAGGTATTTTACCATAAAAAAATATGTTTGTCAACCCCTTTTGCAATATTTTTTTGAAAACTTGCAAAAAATTCCGATTTTCTATTGACAAGCGGTGTGAAATGGTGTATAATAAACGTGAAAATGAGCAAGGGCGTTCATTTTGGTACAGGATACATTTCCTATACTAAAAATAAATGCCGTTGCTTTTTTATTTTTGGGATAAGAGAGGTTTGCAGACGTTATGAATCGTATTGAGGGGCAGGTGCGCATTCCCTCCGGTTGTGCGATTGCCGCTGTAATTTCTAAAAATGGCAGCAAAATGACTGGAGAAAAGATCATTGATTCTATGAAACCGATGCATGACCGTTCCAATGGACTTGGCGGCGGCTTTGCCGCGTATGGAATTTATCCAGAATACCGGGACTTTTATGCGCTGCATATGTTTTTTAATGATCGGGCATCCAGAAAGAACTGTGAAGTATTCTTAAAGGAGCGTTTTGAGATTGTGAAATCCGAAATCCTCCCTACAAGAAAAAATCCTGCCATTACCGACGAACCTGTTATATGGAGGTATTTTGTTGCTCCGCTTCGCTCCATGCTTGTGAATCTTCAGCTTGACGAAAAGGAATATGTTGCCCGGTCCGTTATGAAAATCAATACCGAAATGCCGGATGCGTATGTTTTTTCCAGCGGCAAGAATATGGGTACGTTCAAAGCTGTTGGTTTTCCGGAAGATGTGGGTGTGTTTTATCGATTGGATGAGTACGAAGGCTATTCCTGGACGGCCCACGGCAGATACCCTACCAATACACCCGGATGGTGGGGCGGTGCACACCCTTTTACACTGCTTGATTATTCTATTGTACACAACGGCGAAATTTCTTCTTATGACGCCAATCGCCGGTTTATTGAAATGTTTGGTTATAAGTGTACTCTCCAGACCGATACCGAAGTAATTACTTATATTATGGATTATCTGCTTCGGATACAGAAGCTGTCTTTGCAGGAAGCCGCAAGTGTAATTGCAGCGCCGTTTTGGAGTACAATTGCTGCAAAGACCAATGAGGCGGAGAAAGAAAAGCTGAAATATTTGCGGACGGTTTTTTCAAGTCTGTTGATTACCGGACCGTTCTCAATTGTATTCGGATTTAACGGCGGGCTTATGGCTCTGAATGATCGTCTGAAACTCCGTTCTATGGTTGTTGGCGAAAAGAACGACAGGATATTTATTGCCAGCGAGGAAGCTGCTATTCGGGTTATGGAACCGAATGTGGAAAACATGTACGCCCCGGCAGGCGGCGAGGCGGTTATTGTAAAAATAAAGGATGGTGTATACTGAGATGGGAATAGAATTGATCTATCCTGACTTTGAAGTAATTAGGAATGAAAACCGCTGTATTTCCTGCCGGGTTTGTGAGCGGCAATGTGCCAACGAAGTTCATTCCTACGATGCGGAGCGGAATCGGATGCTGGCCGACGAATCCAGGTGCGTCGACTGCCAGCGTTGTGTCGCCCTTTGCCCGACGCGCGCACTGAAAATAGTCCGGAGTGATTGCCGGCTGCGTGAGAATGCCAACTGGCAGGAGGATACCATCAAAGAGGTCTATAAGCAGGCAGACAGCGGCGGTGTTTTGCTTTCCTCTATGGGGAATCCCAAGCCGATGCCGGTATACTGGGATAAAATTTTAATCAATGCTTCTCAGGTAACCAATCCTTCCATTGATCCTTTGCGCGAGCCAATGGAAACGAGAACATTTCTTGGAAAGAAGCCCGGACAAATCGAAAAAGATGAAAACGGAGAAATTCTCTGCAAATTGGAGCCCCAGCTGGAACTTTCTATGCCGGTAATGTTTTCGGCGATGAGCTACGGATCTATCAGCTATAATGCCCATAAGTCTTTGGCGACTGCCGCAAAGGAGCTTGGAATTTATTACAATACCGGTGAAGGGGGCTTGCATGAGGATTTTTACCATTACGGTAAAAATACAATTGTTCAGGTGGCTTCGGGGCGTTTTGGCGTATACAAAGAATATTTGGAAATCGGTGCTGCGGTGGAAATTAAGATGGGGCAGGGAGCGAAACCGGGAATCGGCGGGCATTTGCCCGGCGCAAAGATTGTGGGGGATGTTTCCCGTACCCGTATGATTCCGGAAGGGTCCGACGCAATTTCCCCGGCTCCTCACCATGATATTTATTCTATCGAAGATCTGCGGCAGTTGGTTTACTCGCTGAAGGAAGCCACGGAATACAAAAAGCCGATTATTGTCAAGGTGGCCGCCGTCCACAATATTGCTGCAATTGCAAGCGGGATTGCCAGAAGCGGCGCGGATATTATTGCCATTGACGGTTTTAGAGGCGGTACGGGAGCTGCGCCTACAAGAATCCGTGATCATGTCGGAATTCCGATTGAACTCGCGTTGGCGTCTGTAGATAAACGTTTGCGGGACGAGGGAAGCCGAAACCGTGTTTCTCTCGTGGTTGGCGGCAGTATCCGAAGCTCCGCGGATGTGGTGAAAGCCATTGCTCTGGGAGCGGATGCCTGCTATATTGCTACCGCTGCGCTTCTTGCGCTGGGCTGCCATTTGTGCAGAACCTGTCAGACCGGTAAATGCAACTGGGGGATCGCGACCCAACGGCCGGAACTTGTAAAGCGGCTCAATCCCGAAATCGGATGTGAACGTCTGATCAATCTGATGAATGCCTGGCGGCATGAAATCAAAGAGCTTATGGGTGGCATGGGAATTAATTCTATTGAAGCTCTGCGAGGCAACCGTTTGATGCTTCGGGGAATTGGTCTTACCGATAAAGAACTTGAGATTCTTGGTATATCTCATGCCGGCGAATAAGGGGATAAAGCGTGTGTATGTGAAGGAAGCGTGATGCCTTGGCTGCCACTTGTGTGAATATAACTGTGCCTTTGCCAATACCGAGGCGACAGATATGGTTCATGCGCTGAAGCGCAAAAAAATATTTCCGCGAATTTCAGTGAATATGAAAACGATAAAATCCATTTTGCGGTATCCTGTCGCCATTGCGAAGATCATTTGTGTGTAAAAGCTGTATTTAGGGGGCTTTACATATAGAAAACGGAAGAATTTGCATTGATCGAAAGAAATGTGTCGGCTGTCTAAGCTGTATAATGATATGTCCTTATGGTACGCTTTCGGTATTGGAAACCGGTACCTTGCAGAAATGCAAGCTTGCTTGGAAAACGCCTGCGGAGAACCGGTCTGTGTTAAGGGGTGCCCCAATCGAGCAATTGTATATAAAGAGAGATGAGCAGATGAAACCGTATGTTATCATTGGGAGGGGTGTATTGAGAGCATCCGCAGCAAGGACAAAAACACGAAAATTGCTGTTGTATCGAAAAAGAATTATCCGGTTTACTGTTGGTCATTGATTTCTTATTATTTTAGAAGGAAAAACCGATCTTGAAAGGATTTGTTCCCGTTCTGAATGCTTTTATGCCGAAATGGGTGCCAGGTGATCTACGGAAAAACAAGCTACAAAAATTGATTGTGAAAAAAAGATGGTTGCTCTGTCCGAGGAAGGCTCCATACCGTTTTCTTCTTTGTGCGTTGCTGCCGGAGCTTTCCCTTTTATTTCTTCTTTTGCCGGATTTTGTACGGTTGAAAACCACTTTTCCGTTATGCCTCTGGATGATATTATGGCCCTTGAAAGGGCGATTACGCCTGAATCCAACGTGCTTATTATCGGTCGGGACTGATTGGACTAAAGTGCGAGAGGGGCTGTTCGGCAGGGTGAAGAGCAATACAGTCTGTGACCTGGCAGATAAGGTTCTTGCCAGCATTTTTGACGGAATACTGTTTCTGTGGTACAAAAGTATCTTAAGAAGAAGGGCATTGAATTTATAATGTCAGACAGTGTTGCTAAGTTGAAACCAAACAGGGTTATTATGAAAAGCGAAAAAACCGTCGGGTTTAATATTTTGGTAACCGCCGTTGAGGTCAGGCCCAACGTCTCATTGGTAACTGAAACAAGCGGCAATGTAAAACGCGGTATTGTTGTAGACAGTGGGATACAAATAAGTCTTGCAAAGATATATGCTGTAGGGAACTGTACCGAAGGATATGATATTTCTTGTGGAGACACTCGGGTGTTGGCCCTGCTCCCCAATGCCTATATGCAGGAACGAACAGCAGGTGTCAATATGGCCGGGGAACGGCGGGCTTTGACAACGTCATTCCTAATAAATTCCGTTGGTTTTTTGGGACTGCACATTATGACCGCAGAAAGCAGCTATGTCACGGAAAAAGACGGCGGGGCCGTATATATGCAGAAGATTGGAACGGCGTGTAAAAAGTTCATTGTTTGCAGTGGATTGTTAAAAGGTTACATCCTTATTGACAAGGTGGAACGAGATGGTATTTATACGTCATTGATTCGGGAACAGATTCCGCTGGATACCGTGGATTTTGATTTGCTGAAAGAAAATGCAATTTTTATGGCATTTTCTGCCGCAGAGCGTGAAAAGAAGTTTGGAGGTGTGGCATAATATTATGATAATAGATGCGAAAAATCTTGACTATCAAGCTTTGAACCAGAAAATACGGCAAGCTGATGCAAATGTTGTTATTACGGGATGTTGCGGGCAGCGTTTTATTGCCGCCGGAATGAAGAATAGGCACATTACAATTGACGGTATTCCTGGGAATGCTTTGGGTGCATATCTTGATGGCGCTACCATTGAGGTCCGTTCTAACGCGCAAGATGCGGTGGGGGATACCATGAATGACGGTAAAATTGTAATTCATGGCAATATCGGTGATGCCGCCGGCTATGCCATGCGCGGCGGCAAAATTTATATCAAAGGGGATGCCGGATACCGTGCCGGAATTCATATGAAGGAATATCAGGATAAAATTCCGGTGATGATTATCGGCGGTTCCGCCGGAAGCTTTCTTGGAGAATATCAGGCCGGAGGAATTATTGTAGTTCTTGGACTGTGTGAAAAAAAACGCAGAATTGTCGCGAATTTTCCTTGTACCGGAATGCATGGCGGTAAACTTTATCTTAGAGACAGTGCTGCGGAAATTGTTTTTCCAAGAAATGTTTGTGTTCAGACCGCAACTTCTGCCGATATGAAATTCATACAAGACGAAATTATCGAGTTTTGCAGTGTGTTTGGCTATAATGTAAGTTCTGTTTTAAACGCCCGGTTTTCTGTCATTACGCCTGACAGTAAAAATCCGTATAAGCAAATGTATGTGGCAAATTAAAGAAAAGAGGTACGCTTATGAAGTATTCAAAAGAAGAAGTTATGCAGTATGTCGCTGAGGATGATGTGAAATTTATTCGGCTGGCATTCTGCGATGTTTTTGGAAAACAAAAAAATATTTCCATTATGCCGGAAGAGCTCAACCGTGCTTTTGAGTATGGAATCGCTTTTGATGCATCTTCTGTTGAAGGGTTTGGGGATGAAACACACTCCGATCTTTTCCTGAAACCCAACAGTGAAACGCTGATGGCCCTTCCATGGCGTCCGGAACACGGAAAGGTTGTTCGTATGTTCAGTGATGTTACGTATCCCTCCGGTAAAATTTATGAATGCGACACCCGCAATCTGCTTAAAAAAGCAATAAAAGATGCGGCAGATGCGGGAATTTCGTTTTTCTTCGGTGCCGAACAGGAATTTTATCTGTTCAATTTAGATCAGAATGGAAAGCCTACGAAGGAACCTTATGATGATGCCGGATATATGGATATTGCGCCGGAGGACAAGGGAGAAAATATTCGTCGTGAAATCTGCCTGACACTTGAACAAATGGGAATTCGTCCGGAAAGCTCTCATCATGAAGGCGGTCCCGGGCAAAACGAAATAGATTTCAGATATTCCGATCCCCTTGCCGCGGCGGATAATGTTGTGACTTTTCAGACAATTGTAAAGACTGTCGCTCATCGGAACGGACTTTACGCTGACTTTTCGCCGAAACCTTTGGACAATTTTCCCGGCAACGGGTTTCATATCAATTTATCTGTGAAGTCTTTGGATGGGACAGACAATCTGCCGTATGTGATTGCGGGCGTTCTTGATAAAGCAGCAGAAATGACAGTGTTTCTCAATCCCACAAAAACGTCTTATCAGCGATTCGGTTACAACAGGGCGCCTCGCTTTATATCGTGGTCAAGTGAGAATCGGAGTCAGCTTGTCCGCATTCCTGCCGCCCACGGTGAATATCGTAGGGCGGAGTTGCGATCCCCGGATCCGACAGCAAATCCGTATCTTGCGTTTACACTGCTTATTTACGCCGGACTTTACGGTATTAAAAAGAAACTTGACATGCCGAAAATGGTTGATTCCAACCTCTTTAAGGCAAGTGTCAATTTAATTGAAACGCTGCGGAAGCTGCCGGATTCTTTGGAAGAAGCTTCTCTGTTGGCAAGACAAAGTGATTTTGTTAAAGCGCATATGCCGGCTGCCGTTTTGAATATTTACTGCAATAAATAAGTATTGTCAATAATATGGAAGGAGGCACAACGATGAGTTTGAAAGAGCGTGTTTACAGCGTTCTTATCGTGTCCTCATCGGACAGCTTCAAAACAGCGACAACCGAAATGCTCCCTTCTTCTCTGTATCAGCCTGTATGTTCTGCAATCAGTGTCAGTGAAGCAAAGAGATATATTGCCGCCAGAGAATTTGATTTTGTGATTATTAATTCTCCTTTGCCTGATGCATCCGGTACTCGTTTTGCGATTGATTGTTGCCGCTCCCCAGTTACCGTTGTCCTTATCTTTTCTCGTGCTGATATTTATGCTGAGATATATAATAAGGTGGCTGAATACGGCGTGTTTACGCTTCCCAAGCCAACAAACAGGTCTATGATACTTCAAGCACTGAATTGGATGTCCAGTGCAAGGGAACGACTGCGAAAAATGGAACAGAAAACATCTTCTGTTGAGGAGCGCATGGAGGAACTTCGCATTATTAACCGGGCAAAGTGTCTGCTTATCAGCGAGCTGAAGATGACTGAAGCCGAAGCGCATCACTATATAGAAAAGAGTGCAATGGATAACTGTATTCCCAAAAAGGAAGCCGCGGAAAATATTATTAAAATTTACTCTTGAGTAAGAGGCTTTGTTATTGGAAGGCCGAATGGCAAGGCTTAAGGAATTAACCGTCTGTATTGCTGTGCAAAAAAAAGATTGTAACCAAAATCCGCAGGGCTGGTGTTGTTTTGGAGAAAAGTATGAGAAAATGGTGGAGATTCTTTATATACTGTTTTTTTACGAAAATCAGCCCTCGGCCCATAAGGCGGCTGAGGGCTGATTTTCGTAGCTTATTCCGTTATCTTTCTGTTTAAGGACGCTGTAGTTTTCGTTTAGATTTTTTTACTTTATTCAGCCGTTGCACCCACATCCGCAGCGAACTACGCCGGTTGCCGCGTTTCCGGATACGGTTGCGGAATTGTTGCAGCAGCAGGCGTTATTTCCGTACAGGTCAAAGCCCTGCAATCCGCAGGTCAGGTCTTCCTGTGCTTGTGCACCATTCAGTAGCATCAGGGTGTTGCGCAACACTTCCACGTGTGCAGTTGGATTAATAGACAGGGTCGCGTTCAGCAGAATATTGATTCCCTCGGCCGGAATGTCGGGATTGACATATTCCACAGTCAGCGTTGGGTTGATAACATTAAGTCTTCCGCCGAAGCTGAATGTAACCACGGGAACCATTCCGTTGGCGATACAGGGAATGTTTGCTTCTGCTACGGCGAAGCTGGAGGTTGTCATTGCCCCGGTCAAAGGTGTTGCCTCGTTGTTTGCAAGATACAGTTTGAAACGGTACATTTTTCCTCCGGTGCGAACAACACCTTCAAAGGCCATCCGTGCACGGAATGCTAACGGACCAATATTTTGAAGCAGCAGAAACGCTTTGGAGGGCAGTCCCTGTGCGATACACTGGGGATTGAGGATATTGTTGATTACGTTGCCGATTGTGGCAGTGTACAGTCCATTGGAAAAGGTGACGTCTTCCACTTCAAACCCGTTGATTGTGACCTGGGCCGGCGTAATCGGTACTGGATTAGGGCCGTCGTCGGCAGTAACCATCAGACAATCCAGTTGAGAATAGATTTTCTGAATTTCAAATACGGCGTCAGGGCCCAAAACTGTGCTGTCACAGCAGCAACAACATCCGCAGCCGGAACAGGGAATCAAGTTGTAAACCGCGGTAAAATTATCCGGATCGGTTGCGGTGTTAAGATTGTAGAACAGGGAAGAACCTTCCGCTTCGTGGGCGGAAAAGATCTTATTCAGATAAGCGGCGTTCTGACAGGAGCGGTCCCATTTCATACATTTGGGGTCAAAACATTTTCCGCATTGCGATGTGGACGGGCACATCAAAATTGGGGTAGCTTCTGTTGCGTTGCAATTGTAGCAATTCATTTTTTTGTTTTCCTTTCCGATAAAGGAGTCCGAAATATTTCGGATTCCCGAAATGACCGGTTCTATTGACTTGGACCCGGTCGCATATCGCGGTAAGCGATATGTAGCCGCCTATAAATTTATTGTCCTACACTTTCACTATATGCTTGGGTTGGAAAATTGCCAAAGTCTTGTTTGTGTTTTTCCTGGGCTCTGCTGTTGTAAAGGGGAAGTTGAGGGAAAATTCAAAAATTCTTCCCTGATAAGCATTGCCTAATTCTTGACATTAGCACGTTAATGTAGTATAATGTAAATATACTTTGCAGGGATAGAGAAAGGACAGAAAGAATGAGGAATGTCTATCTTGTTGGGCTTCCCGGGTCCGGAAAGACTACGGTGGGCCGTTTGGCTGCGTCCCGGCTTGGCTGTCCGTGGGTGGATTTGGATCGTTTGATTGAACAGCGGGAACAGGCTTCCGTTCCGGATTTGTTTGCTTTGGGAGAAGACTGGTTTCGGGAACGGGAAACTGCTGCGCTGAAAGCGGTAATTGATGCACCCGGCGGAAAAATTGTAGCTACCGGCGGCGGAATCGTGGAACGGGAAGAAAATCGACGTCTGCTACAAAACGAATTTGTGATTTTTATTCACCGTAATCTATACCAAATTCACCGCACACTGCGCACTGACCGACGTCCTCTTCTCAGGAAAGATTCCTCTGTTCTTTATGCATTGGTGAAACGCCGTAGGGGCTGGTATGAGGAAATTGCCGATGTGAAGGTCACCAACAACAAGTCTTTGCGCCGCTGTGTGGAAAAGTTGGTTACGGCAATTACGGAACAGGAAAAAAAATATGAAACTGAGTGTTCTAAGGAAAGGGAATTTGAATGAAGACAATTTTAGACAAGCAGCTGTATCTTTTGGATATGGATGGGACGATTTATTTGGAAAACGATTTGATTGAAGGAGCGGCGGAGTTTATTGACTGGTTGCGGCGCACCGGTCGTGATTATGTGTTCATGACCAACAATTCTTCCCGATCGGCCGACGCCTACCTGGAAAAGCTTGCCAGACTGAAGATTCCTGCAGACCGGAGCAATATTTTTACTTCCGGACAGGCTGCCTGTATTTTTTTGAACAACCTTAAACCAGGGGCGAAAATTTATGTAGTGGGGACCCGGTCACTGAAAGAAGAAATTCGTGCCAGCGGTTTTACAGTGGCTGAGAAGCCCGACACTGACATTGACTTCCTGCTGGTAGGCTATGATACGGAGTTAACCTATCAGAAGTTGACGGATGCCTGCAATTTGCTTTATGACGGAATTCCCTTTTATGCCACCAATCCGGATGTTGTCTGTCCGGCACAGAAGGGACGATATCTTCCAGACTGTGCCACCATGTGTTACATGTTAGAAAAAGCGACTGGACGTACACCGTTTTATATTGGAAAGCCACGAAAAGAAATGGCGCTTTCCGCTATTCAGTTTAAGGGTGGTCAGCCGGAAAAAACGGCGCTGGTGGGAGATCGGCTCTATACCGATATTCAATGTGGTCTGAACGCGGAGATTCTTTCGATTTTGGTTTTGTCGGGGGAAAGTACCGTGGAAGATATTGAAAAGTTTAATGTTCATCCTGATGTGATTCTCAATAATGTAGGAGAAATTATTGACCATCCCTGAGCAAGAAATCGGCGATGCCCTGTATTCTTAAAAAGCAGGGCCGTCCTTTTCAAAGGACGGCCCTGCCGAAGAGTACATCATGTAAATTGCTTTCGTTTTATTTCCCGGGCCGGATTCTGTTTCCAGTGTACTTTCGTTTGGATTTTTTCGGTTTTCGGTGATTCAGTTGGTATACAATGAACAGATATAGGATCATAAGTAGAGAAACGCCGCCCAATATTAGCCACAGAATTTTATTGGAAAAGAAGGCGGCTAGTTGGTCGGAATAAACTTTGAAATAATCCAGAGAAACTCCCGTTTGAGCAAGCAGATTTGAGGTTCCGCAGACCATGCCGTTGCACTCTACCGTGACGGTACCCAGAACGGTTCCTTTTTCTACAGGCGCCTGTAATTCGGCCGGTGCCTCGATAATTAGGCGGATGTCGTCATCTTCTGTATGTCGGGAAACCGACGCGCTGATGGATGTTTCTGCTATCAGTAAAATTTGATCGCTTTGTTTCCCCTGCAGAATTTGGACTCCGCAGATGATTGTTCCTTTGGACAGCAGGGTACGTACTTGGTATTCGTTTCGGGAATAATCCAGCATTTTTCCGACTTCCGGATACAGGTCACTGAGCGAGCCCGTACTGTTTGCCACTGAAACAAGGGCGTTGTCTTCGTTTGTGCAAAAGCTGGCGGCGCAAGCGCCTATCCCATCGGTGGAAACGGCTAATCCAGTTGCCAGGGAACTGTAATACTGACTTTGTGTTTCTACTAGCATGTTTTTCGTATAAAGTGTTTTGGATTCTCCGTTGACGGTAATTTTGGCCACACGGTAATCTGAAATCGTCCGCACTTCCTCGTGAGTCAAAAGCTGGGACAGAATGTGGGAAACGTCCCGCATGGTGGTTTGTCCTGGATTATTCGGCGCGTAACCGTGCACCGTGGTAAAAACTGTACTATCTGCTCCCAGCTCTGCTGCCCGTTGGTTCATACGCTTTAAAAACAGTGTTACGGACGGGTCCACGGTCAGGGCGACCGCTACGCAGGCTTCTTGGGAATTGGCTACGAGAATGCAGGTCAGAAGACTTTGTTTGGTAAGAACGTCTCCGGCCTTGAGTTCGGCGGAACTAATTTGCGGAGTCGCGGAGATCATCTCCCGGGTAATGGTGACTTCTTCTGTCAGGTTTTCCGTCTGTTCCAGCAGTAGCAGACAAGTCATCAACCGGGGAAGCATCCCGCAGGCGAATGGGGAAGAGGTGTTCTTGGAATAGAGAATTTCCCCGCTGGCGGCGTTGAAAATAATCGCTTGTTCGGCTTGTAGGATTAATTCACTTTCTGCCGCAGAACAGAGGAGGGTACAGCCGATCAGGACGGCTAGAAGCAGGGTCAGAGATAAAAATCTGCGAAACAATTCCATGGCGGTGTTACTCCTGTGTGATGTATTAAATTTATTATAGCATATTTCTTTGGGGATTTCCATGGTGCTGTGTAAAAAAAAAGAGGAGAAAAATTAACATTTATCGGAAAGGATATAGTATTATGAACAGTAAACTGCGCTCCGAGCAGATGGATTGCCTGTTTTCCGCGATTCTGAATCTGGCATCGGAGGAAGAATGCTACGCGTTTTTTGAAGACCTCTGTACGGTCAGCGAGTTAAAGGCCATGGCGCAGCGGTTTGAAGTGGCCCGACTTCTGCAGCGGGGGATTCCCTATACAGATATTGTGAATCAGACTGGTGCGTCTACTGCCACTATTTCTCGGGTCAATCGTGCTTTAACTTACGGGGCGGACGGGTACAAGCGGGTTCTGGAAAAGTGGAAAGACAACGATGGGCTATGATCAGGTCAGCCGCGTTTACGATGCGTTTAACGATGGCTTTGATTACCGGGATTATCTGGATCGCATTGAACCTTTCCTAACCGGATTGCCTGTGGAAAAGCTGGCATTGGACTGCGGGTGCGGTACCGGTTCCCTGATGTTGGAGCTATTCCGGCGGGGATATGACTGCACTGGTTTGGATCTGTCCGAGGGAATGCTTGCTGCAGCCGACGAAAAACTCCGGGCGGCCGGATACGAGCCTCACCTGATTTGCCAGGACTTGGGGGCAATCAATTTGTATGGCGCCTATCACGTGGTATTTTCTTCCTTGGATACGATTAACCACATTCTGGATAAACGCATTTTGACCCGTTTTTTCCGGAGACTGCATTGTTTTGTAGAGCCGGGAGGATATTTTGTGTTTGATCTTAAGCGGCGGGCAAGCCTGGCCGGTCGGTCGGTTTCGGTGGAGGAACGGGAGAATGAACTGTTGATTCTTCGCCGGGATTTTGATGGCAGATATGCTGAATACCGGCTGGATGCTTTTGTTCTTCGGGCGGACGGGGGCTGGGAACGTTGTTCCGATCAGGTTGCCGGGCGATTTTATCCTATGAAGGATTTGACTGCCTTGCTGCGGAGCTTTGGCTTTGCTCTGGTGAAGCGAATTCGGTATTACGAACGGGAGATTGCGATTTTTCAGAAGAGTGAAAGCAGGAAAGGGGCATTATAAAGTGGAGTATCTTACAAAATATATTTACGGCAATGCCCGGATCTTTGTTGTACAGCTGAAAGAGGCGGTAATGCAGACGGTTCGCATGCAGTCTCTGTCGGAATCCGATGGGATATTGATTGGGAAGCTGGAAGCCTTTGCCGCTTGCCTTGCCGGACTGCAAAAGGAAGACGGGGCTTCGGTTTCTGTGAAATTAACCGATCCAGCTGCGAAAAAGGCGGTTACAGCTTTAGCTGAAAAAAGCGGACAGGTCCGGGCATATCTGGATGAGATTGCCGATGCTGTCCGGAATTCGGAACCGGTAATGGAAGTTGTACAAAGACTTCCGTTGCGGGGGAATTATACCGGGGTGGTTTCTGCTCCGGACTTGGATTGTTTAATCCGGGCTTATTTTGCCCGAAGTCTTCAGATTGAAGCTGTTTGCCGGGTGTTTTCCCAAAATAGCGTTTTTTACTGCGTCCTTGTAGAACAGTTGCCCGGGATTCCCATGGCTCTGAAGGGCGTAATGGCACGTGCGTTGGTTTTGCTGGAAAATGAGATGGAATTTCCGGAAGACGAGTTTGAGCGGATGGAGCAAACCCCCCTTTTTTTCGGATGTACCTGTTCCCGGGCCTCGGTTTACCGTTTAATTCGGTCTATGACTCCAGACGAATTGGCGGAGTTGACGCAGGATGGGAAAATTGAAACCCATTGTAAATTCTGCGGAAAAAAATATTCGTTTGAAGTGTAATGAGGACAGGAAATGGCTTATGATTATTTGTTGTTTGATTTGGACGGTACGTTAACCGATCCCAAGGAAGGCATTACCAAATGCGTTCGGTACGCGCTGGAAAGCTTTGGAATTCCAGTGGAAGATCTGTCGGAACTGCTTTGCTTTATCGGACCGCCGCTGGTGGAATCCTTTATGACGCGGTATTCGTTTTCTCCAGAGCAGGCTGAGGCAGCGGTGAAGAAGTATAGGGAACGTTTTGCCACAGTGGGAATTCGGGAAAATAATGCCATGCCTGGAATGCGGGAGCTGCTTTGCCGACTTTGGGAACAGGGAAAAACGCTCTGTGTTGCTACGTCCAAACCGTTGGTTTTTGCCAGAGAGGTTCTTGATTTATTTGATATGACCCGGTTTTTTGCGGTTATCTCCGGCGCAGAGCTAAACGGACGGAGGTCCCGGAAGGCGGAGGTGATTCGGGATGTGTTTGCCCAGCTGAATCTGCGGGAACAGGATTTGGGGCGCTGCGTCATGATTGGCGATCGGCGGCAGGACGTAGAAGGTGCGTTGGAATGTGGGATTGACAGTATTGGTGTTCGATTTGGATATGCTGAGCCCGGCGAATTAGAACAGGCCGGCGTTACTAGGATTGCGGCGGATCCTGAGGAATTGGAAGCTTGTATCTGCGCCTGTGCTAAGAATGAGAAGCCGCATCAGTAAGCTAGAAAATATTGAAAGAAACCAAAAAAGACATCGGAACTGAAGCGTTTGTTCCGATGTCTTTTGGGTTTCTATTTTACAGCTCGGAGCATGGGCGTGTGGTCATCTTCCGGCAAAAAGCCCACCAGTTCTACGGAGGCAAACCCTGCATTTCGGAGTGCTTCCATTTCATGCGCCAAAGTCAGCGGTGTATCAAAATGCACAAAAACCGTGTCCGGAACCTTGTCGCGCAGACGTCTCCGGCGGCATTCCGAGGCTGCCAGGTCTTCGATTTCCTGAGAGGTTGCGATATAATCGCATTCAAGAAAGATTCCGCCGGGTTTTAGAGCACGGCGCACACGTTCAAACAGCGTGTGTTTTTTTCTGCGGTAAAATGATGCAATGTTTCAAAAGCCACAACCGCGTCAAAACGGCTTTCACCGAAATCCTGTTGAAAATAGTCTCCGCAGATCAGGGTAAGCGCTTTGTCGGCATGCTTTTGACTTAATACTGCAAGCATGGATTCTGACAGGTCAATTCCGGTAATCCGTAGGTGCGAAAATCGGGAAAATATACAGTCCAGCTCAAGGCCGGTTCCACAGCCGATATCCAGCAGCGTTTCCGTTTCTGCCGGCAGGAGCTGTGCCATCCATGCATACTGTCTTTTCCAGCGGCTCATATGTTCTTCATAGCTGTCAACGCGGGCGTTAAAAAAGGCGGCCATTGTTTCCAGCGGTTCATTTTGGGTTTTGTCCAGCCATTCTTTCAGTTCCCGGTAATTTGCGTCCATTGTTCGGTTCCTTTCAGGCAGAAACTGTTATTTTTTTAACATAGCCCGGGTTAAATTTTCGGCGTAGATACCAAAGCCCAGATCATTAGGATGGAGTGTTTTGTCTGCAAAAAATGCAGAGTCATGTGGAACGAGGGCTGTCCCGTCAATGGGAAGAAAACCTCTTTGTTCCGCTTCCCTCCAAAGCAAATTCCGGTAATCAGAAAAATGACCCAATGGCTGAAGCCTTTCTTCGCCGGCCCGCCAGATAGGGGTAATCAGATAGACTTTTTTCTTGCCGTAGAGGGTGGAAACGCCATCCAGAAATTCTTTAGTATGCCGGTGCAGTTCTTCCGTAGATGTAAAATATCCGCCGAAGAAATCGTTGGTTCCATAAGCTACGATTATTGTGTCCGGGTCGTAGGGCAGTCGGTCCAGAGTGGATGCATGAAAGTAGCCTCCGCCCACGCCCTGAATCAGACTGTCCGCTTCAAAAAAACGTGCGGTACGGTAGGCGTAGGACAGTGAATCGTAAAAACTGTCCCAGCCCTGGGTAATGGAATCGCCCAGAAACAAAATTCTACGGGAAAAGATATGGGGGAGAATTTTTGCGCCGTCATCCAATTCTACATCTGTCAGAACGCCGTTGTCGTGGCTGGGAAAGTAGACGGTAATTCGGTTCATTTCCGTAGAATTGTCCAGAAAAATTTCCGCTGCCTTTCCTTCGGTGCGCAGTTTATCCATTTCAAACCGACCGGCCGGAAGGCCGTTGACGTAAATCTCAAATTTGTTTCCTTGTCCGGTACGGAAGGCAAACCGTTTTGTATCGGTGTGAAAATCCAGACGAATCCCGGTGGTTGTTTCTGCTCTTTCCCCCAGAAATGGGGCGAGGGTTGTCCAGGCCGCGATTTGCTTCCGGGTGCATTTGTAAAAATGTATCCCATCCGTTTCGAGGCTGATTTCTACGGTACCAAAGGTTATGGCGTGAATCATTTCGAGGGAAAGTTTCATTGTTTTCTTCCTTTCTTTTTGCCGAAAGGCAATTTGGGGAAGCGTTTCTCGGCCTCGGACAGTCTCACCAGAGACTGTCCTGTCGAGTTCCGGTATTTCAGATTTTTTCTACGCCCAGTCGAACTGTTTCCCCGTTCAAATTCCAGTCCTTGGCATTGGCACAGTCGGTTTCGTAAGAAATGCTGTCTGCCAGCACTTCTTCTTGAATCTGTTCTTCATAACGTTGTGCCAGTGTTTGCAGCGTATCGTTTCCGGTCAGAGAGACTTTAATATGATCTGTGACCTCAAAATCCGCATCCTTACGCATGGTTTGCAGTTTGCTGACCAGTTCCCGGACAAATCCTTCTTCGATCAGCTCTGGTGTGAGGGTTTTGTCAAGAACCACAGTTATCCCTCGGTCTTCTGAAAATTCATAGCCCTCGGTGCGGACCGTGTCAATGAGCAGGTCTTCCCGGAAGAGCTTGATTTCCGTACCGTCAACCGTGAGGGTCAGCATTCCGTTCCGGTTCAGTTCATCCATGGCGGCATGCCCGTCTAGGGCGGTCAAGGCCTGTCGGATGCCGGCCAGATGCCGGCCGTATTTGGGACCTACAGTTTTCAATTGCGGTTTAAAGGCGTAAGACATATACGGTTTCACGTTGTTGGTAAAGAGGACTGCCTTGACATTTAATTCGTCGGCAATAATCTGCTGGAAATAATCGGGCAACTTCTGTTCGGATTTGATATACATTTGAGACAGCGGTTGCCGGTTTTTAATAGCGGCATTGTTCCGACAATTCCGGCCCAGGGCTACGATCCGAAGAACCTCGTCCATTTCGCCTTCCAGTACCGGGTCAATGACGGCTGGATTACAAACCGGGAAGTCGCATAGATGAATACTCTGAGGTGCGTCAGAATACCGGCGGGCCACTAGATTCTGATAGATGTCTTCCGTGATAAATGGAATCATGGGGGCGGCCAGTTTGCAGAGGGTCAGCAGGGAAGTATATAGGGTTAGATAAGCGTTGATTTTGTCCTGTTCCAAGCCCCGGACCCAGAACCGTTCTCTGCAACGGCGGACATACCAGTTGCTTAATTCTTCCAGGAAATCCTGTAAAACCCGGGCCGTTTCTGTAATTTTATAGTTTTCCAAGTAATTGTCTACGGTTCGAATCAGGGTATTGAGCCGAGATAAAATCCAACGGTCCATCACCGGCAGCGTATCCGGATTCAAGGTGTACCGGGCTGGATCGAAGTTGTCAATATTGGCATAAAGGACATAAAAAGCATAGGTGTTCCAAAGCGTTCCCAGGAATTTTCTCTGGCCTTCTACCACCGCTGCTTTGTGGAACCGGTTAGGCAGCCAAGGGGCGCTGTTGGAATAGAAGTACCACCGGATAGCGTCAGCACCAAATTCTGCCAAGGCATCAAAGGGATCGACAGCATTGCCTTTGGATTTAGACATTTTTTGGCCGTTTTCGTCCTGTACAAGTCCCAGTACAATAACATTCCGGAAGGGGGCTTTGTCAAACAGCAGGGTGGAAATCGCCAGCAGGGAATAGAACCATCCTCGGGTCTGATCTACCGCTTCGCTGATAAAATCGGCGGGAAACTGCTTTTCAAAGGTTTCTTTGTTTTCAAATGGATAGTGCCACTGGGCAAAGGGCATGGCGCCCGAATCAAACCAGCAGTCAATTACTTCACTGACCCGATGCATCTGCTTGCCGCATTTGGGGCAGGGGATGGTAACCTGATCGATGTAGGGGCGGTGCAGTTCAATCCGGTCCGGACAGTTATCCGACAGTTCTTTTAATTCTGCAATGGAGCCCACTGAATGCATATGGCCGCAGTCGCATTGCCAAATATTGAGCGGAGTCCCCCAGTAGCGGTTTCGGCTGATACCCCAATCCTGTACGTTATTGAGCCAATCGCCAAAGCGGCCTTTTCCAATACTTTCGGGAATCCAATTGACGGTGTTGTTATTCCGGATTAGGGCGTCCTTGACGTCGGTCATTTTAATAAACCAGGAATCCTGGGCGTAGTAAATCAGGGGTGTATCGCAGCGCCAGCAGTGAGGGTAGGAGTGCTCAAAGGGCAGAGCCTTAAAGAGCAGATTTTTTTCCTTCAGCGCCTTGAAAACTTCTTTGTCTGCATCCTTGCAGAACATCCCGCCCCAAGGAGTATCTGGTGCCATCTGTCCTTTTGCATCGACCAGCTGCAGGAAGGGCAGACCGTAGTTTCTGCCTACCCGGGAGTCGTCTTCCCCGAAGGCCGGGGCAATATGAACAATGCCCGTACCGTCAGACAGGGAAACATATCCATCGCAAGTAACATAATAAGCTTTCTTATCCAGAGAGCGAAATTGAAATAACGGCTCGTATTCCCGGTATTCCAGGTCTTTTCCGGTATAAGTTTCCAGAATTTCAAATTCTCCTTCCAGCACCGACGGGATCAGTGCCTGCGCCAGAATATAATTTTCTTCTCCGTTGCGGACCTTGACATAGGTTTCATCTGCGTTAACGCAGAGGGCCACATTGGAGGGTAGAGTCCATGGGGTAGTAGTCCAGGCCAGGAAAAAAGTGTTTGCTTCACCCTTGACCGGGAATTTTGCAATGGCAGATTTTTCTTTGACGTCCTTATAGCCCTGGGCGACTTCATGGCTGGACAAAGGAGTGCCGCAACGGGGACAATATGGAACGATTTTAAAGCCCTTATATAAAAGTCCTTTGTTCCAGATTTCTTTTAAGGCCCACCATTCGGATTCGATAAAGTCGTTTTCATAAGTGACATATGGATGATCCATGTCTGCCCAGAATCCGACGGTTCCGGAAAAATCTTCCCACATTCCCTTGTATTTCCAGACGCTTTTCTTACATTCCTTCAGAAAGGGTTCCAGACCGTAGGCTTCGATCTGTTCTTTTCCGTCCAGACCCAGTTTCTTTTCCACTTCCAATTCCACTGGTAGACCGTGGGTGTCCCAGCCGGCTTTCCGGGGAACCTGATAGCCCTTCATGGTTCGGTAACGAGGAATCATATCTTTAATAACACGAGTTAGGACATGGCCGATGTGTGGTTTGCCGTTTGCGGTGGGCGGTCCGTCGTAAAATGTGTATTCCCGGCCGTTTTGCCGGAGTTCTACACTTTTTCGGAAAATATCCCTGTCTTTCCAGAACTGTTCGATCTTTTTTTCCCGTTGGGGAAAATTCAAATCGGTCGATACTTTTTCATACATGTTGTGTCCTCCGTTCAAAAAAACAAAAGCCTTTGTCCCGTTAACAGGACAAAGGCTTTTTCCTTTGTTATACCACCTATTAAACATACTTTCATATGCTCCCCTGTTTACGGAGGGGATCCCGGCGGGGCTTACTGCGAATTAGCATCGGTTGGGCCTGCGACTCAGAAGTGATGTTCCTCCTGCGGTACTTCATTCCGGGCTCACACCCTCCCCGGTTCGCTGACTGTTTCGCGCAAGGCTACTGTCTTCCTCAACGTCTTTCATTTAATTGTAAAGCAAGTATAGCATATTCTGTCGGATTTGTCAAGATGGTTCAAAAAAACGTTGAAATTACAGGTTTCTTTTGCTGATGTAGACGAAGCGCAGCTGTGTGACGCCGTTTAGGGTGACCGGTTCGTTCCAAAGGGCCGCTGGTCGGGCCCAAAGGTCGCCATTGCCGTACAGTGCACGGTAGACCACCATTTCCTCCAGGGTTTCGGAATGTTTTGCTATGCCCAATACTTCATATTCTTCGCCTTTAAAGTGTCGGTATTTCCCTAATTGTATCGGTTTCATTACCTGTTTTCCAAAGAAATGTAAGGCTGATGGGGAGCGACGCTGCCATAGGCGGGGCGAATAATTTTTCCTGCGTTGATCAGTTCTTCCAATCGATGGGCGCTCCAACCTGCGATCCGGGCAATGGCAAAAATAGGAGTATACAGTTCTTGGGGAAGATCCAGCATCCGGTAAGCAAAGCCACTGTAAAAATCCACGTTCGCGCTGACGCCCTTGTAGATTTTCCGTTCTTTTGCAATTACCAGGGGAGCCAGCCGTTCCACCCGTTGGTATAGATCATATTCCTGCTGGAAGCCTTTGGCCTTGGACAACTGTTCTATCCACTTCCGGAACACTTTAGCCCGGGGATCGGAAAGGGAATAGACTGCATGGCCCATTCCGTAAATTAATCCCGCCCTGTCAAAGGCTTCTTTCCGCAGCAGTGCCGTCAAATATGCGGTTATTTCTTCTTCGTCTGTCCAGTCGGAAATGATCTGTTTCATATTCTCAAACATCTGCACTACTTTGATGTTTGCGCCGCCGTGCCGGGGGCCTTTCAGAGATCCCAGGGCCGCGGCAATGGCAGAGTAGGTGTCTGTTCCGGAAGAGGTTACCACCCGGGTTGTAAACGTGGAGTTGTTCCCTCCTCCATGCTCAGCATGCAGAACCAAAGCCATATCCAGCACCTTTGCTTCCAGTGCGGTATAGGAGCAATCCGGCCGCAGCAAATACAGTAGATTTTCAGCAGTGGAAAGATTTTCCTGAGGAACATGAATAAACAGACTCTGCTGTTTCAGGTAATGCTCGTATGCCTGGTAGCCATAAACCGAAAGCAGGGGAAACAGGGCAATGAGCTGCAGACTCTGCCGAAGGACATTTTCCGGTGAAATATCGTTGGCGTTGTTGTCATATCCGTATAGGGTCAGTATACTGCGGGAAAGAGTATTCATCATGTCTGCGGTGGGAGCTTTCATAATTACGTCCCGTACAAAATTAGTCGGCAGCTGTCGGTAGCCTGCAAGAAGTTTTGAAAATTCGTCCAGTTCATGCTTATCCGGCAGACACCCAAATAGCAGCAGATAGGCTGTTTCTTCAAATCCAAACCGGTTTTCTGCGGAAAAACCTTGAATCAGTTCTTCAATGTCAATCCCTCTGTAATAAAGTTTTCCTTCGCAGGGGACGTGGACGCCATCCACCATTTCCATGGCTTTTACCTCGGAAATTTCGGTCAGGCCGGCCATGACGCCTTTTCCGTTAATATCCCGCAGACCCCGTTTTACATCGTATTTTGTATAAAGCTCCGGGTCTACCGCATCACAGCGGCAGCATAGTCCCGCCAGTCGGCGAAGTTCAGGGGTAATGGCCGAAAAATCCCGTTCTTTGTTCATCACGATCCGTCCTTTCTGTGCAGAACTCTCCCTTTTTCCTTAGAAAAAGCGTCTCGCATCCCGGCGAAACAGGGGCCTGCAGGTTGCAGTGCCCAGGAGGAGAAGTACTTTCTTTTGTTAATATATTACAATGACATTATACCATGTTTTCCGGAAAAAAGCAAGTGCATTTGCGAAAAATTACTGAAAAAAATACATATTTCCCTGGAAATTTTATAGATAACATTTTTTATTTTTGGTGGAAAACAGCAGCTTAGTCTTTTTTGTGACGAAACGGACAAAAGGCTTGACATTCCCCAAAAAAAAATTATAATGTAGGTAATTGAACTGTCTTTGAACAGAAAATGGAGGTTAATGTCATGACAAATCGTTTTGATTGGAAAACCGGTCGTTCGGTCGGCTGGGTCAGTGAAGCAATTTTACAGGAATGTGCGCAGACCGGGGTACAGTGTATCGAAATCTGCGGCATTGCCAAAGAGGAAGATTGGGCGAAGGTTCCGTCCTGGGCCGCGGCTTCTGGCGTTGAAGTCTGGTCTTTTCATCTGCCGTTTTCCTGGAAGCCGGTTGTAAATCCTGCTACGAGTGTGAAAGAAGATTGGGAATATACGCTGAAGGTAGATACGGAGTGGATGCAGAAGGCCGGCGGCGCTGGGGTTAAGGTAGCTGTGATTCATCCCAGTTTAGAGCCTATTGCGCCTGCCGACCGGGAAGGGCAGATCCAGAACTGTATTGAGCATCTGGGCGTGCTTTCCGATGTTGCAAAATCCTGCGGTATGACGTTGGCGGTGGAGGATCTTCCCCGGACCTGCCTTGGAAATTGTGCGGACGAAATGGTTCGGATTATGGAAAGCAATTCCGACCTGCGGGTTTGCTTTGATGTAAACCATCTGCTGAAAGAAGACCATGTGTCCTTTATCCGCAAGGTAGGCAAATATATGATTACTACGCATATCTCCGACTATGATTTTAAGGATGAGAAGCACTGGTTTCCCATGCAGGGCGAAATCAACTGGCGGAAGCTGCTGGCGGCGTTGGAAGAAGTGGACTACAATGGTCCGTTCCTGTACGAGACCGGCGTTCCCATGGGTGGTACTCCGGCCGATTTCCGCAGAAATCATATGTACCTGAACAATCTGTAATGAATCGCGGTTCCCTGCCGGGCGCTTTCTGGCAGGGATTTTTTTTGGAGGGAAGTTATGTTTCAGCAAGCGCAGCGTGTCTGGTTGGATGCTCCGGCTCTGCCAGATGAATTTGGGGAATTCCGCGACTCCTTTCGGGGACAGCCCGGTGGGCGGTGGCAGATCCGGATTTCCTGTGATACAGATTATGCTTTATGGTGTAATGGCCAGTTTGTGGATGCTGGGCAGTATTTGACCTGGCCTGGGGAAGCGTCGGTGGATATTTTGGACCTTTCGGAGAAGGTACGGGAGGGAGAAAATATTCTGGCTCTGGTGGTTTGGTATGGAGGAAAAGATACCTCCTGTTACAAAGCCGGAGATGCCGGGGTTATTTTTGAAGTGTTGCGGGACGGGGTTCCGGTGGCATTTTCCGGTCCTAAAACCGAAGGGCGCCTGTCCCGCAGGTACGAAAGTCACCGGGAAGAAAAAATCTCCGGGCAATTGGGCTGGAACTATCATTGTGATTTAAATGCGTCCAATGATTGGATGACTGGCGGCGGCGACGGGTTTTCTTCCTGCCGGGTTGTGAATGGGCCTGAGGTCTATGTGCCCCGTCCGGTGGAAAAACTGGTCCGAGGAAAACTTTTGGAGGGACGGCCGGTGCAGCAGGGAATTTTGCCGACGTTTCCGGCCCGCCCGGTAGCAGAGGCGATGCAGAAGACTCCGTTGGCTTTCCGGTTTCCGGAGGAGTTGACCGGAAAGACCGTGCCGGAGTTTCCGTTAGTTTTTCGCTCAACAGAGGGAGATGGTTTGTGGTTTATTTTGGATCTGGGAGAGGAAAGCGTTGGGTGGCTGAGCTTTGATCTGACTGTGCCGGACGGCGGGGCTGTGTGGGTCGGGTACGGTGAGCATCTGGCTGACGGGCGCTGTCGGACAGGGCGGCGGAATTATACCTTTGATTTTATTGCTGCACCGGGACGAAACCGGTTTTTTGGTCCTTTTCGTCGGTTAGCCTGCCGGTATCTGCAATTTTATGTGGAAAGCAAGGAAGTGACCGTGCATTCTGCCGGAATTATTCCAACCGATTATCCTTTGCGGATAATTCCTTTTAATTGCGGTAATCTGCTGCGGCAGACTATCGATCAGGTCTGTCTGCGGACCCTGCAACTCTGTATGCATGAGCATTACGAGGACTGTCCCAGCCGGGAACAGGCCTTGTATATCTTAGACTCCCGGAATCAAATGCTTTGTGGGTATTACGCGTTCGGGGAATATCGGTTCCCCAAAGCTTGTCTGGAACTGATTCGCCGGTCCCGCCGGACCGATGGATTGCTTTCCCTGACGTCGCCAGGGGGGAATGATTGGCCAATTCCTTTCTTTTCTTTAATTTATCCCATTCAGGTGGAAGAATATGTGCGTTATTCTGGGGATATTGCTTACGGAGAAGAATTATTGCCTTTTCTGAACCGTCTTTTGGATGTTTTTCGGAATCGGATTTCCGCATCGGGCGTCTGTACGTCTTTTCCGGGCAGTGATGCGTGGAACTTTTTTGAATGGGCCGATACCATGGACGGAGAACCCGCCCCCTGGGCACGGAAAGGACCTGACATTCCGGAGAACAGCGCCCCTCTTTCCGCTGCGTTGTCTTTGGCGTTGGAACGGATGGCGGACCTGTGTGACCGCTTGGGAAAATCCGGGCAGGCTGACGCGCTGCGGATGGAACAGGAGACGCTGAACCGGGCCATTGTTCGGAATTTTTATGATGAGACAGACGAGCTGTTCCGGTCCTTTTCCCAACGGCATCGGGGTACGTACAGCGTGTTGACCAATGCCCTTTGTCTTCTGTGCGGTGCTGCTCCGGCCTCCGCAGAGAAGGTCTGCCGTTTGGTGGCGGAAAACGGCGGCGGCGTGTTTGATGTGCCGGTTGTCCCAGCCTCTCTAAGTATGGCTTGTTTCCGGTACGATGGACTTTTGCGGGCCAATCGGGAAAAATACCGGAAAGAGATCCTAGCGGAAATCGACCGGGTGTATTTGTTTATGCTCCGGCAGGGAGCGACCAGCGTGTGGGAGACCATGGAGGGACAGGCCGATTTTCATGGGGCTGGAAGTCTTTGTCATGGGTGGTCAGGACTCCCGGTATATTATTATCGGACTCTGCTTACTGAAGAAAAAATCTGACATGTTTCTAAATTTTCCCCGAAAACGGTTGCTTTTCGGGGAAAATTGTGTTATAATACTCTATTATAAAAGATTAGATGGGAGATTGTTATGTCTAATTACAGTGTAGAAACCAATTGCGTGCAGGGCGGTTATCAGCCGGGAAACGGTGATCCCCGGATTTTGCCTATTTATCAGAGCACCACGTATAAATACGATTCCGCTGAACATTTGGGGGATCTGTTTGATCTGAAAGTTCCTGGACATATGTATACCCGGATATCCAACCCTACGGTCGATGCGGTAGAGAAGAAAATTGCGTTGCTGGAGGGCGGCGTGGGGGCAGTAATGACTTCCTCTGGACAGGCGGCTAACCTGATGGCGATCTTCAATATTACTAAAGCAGGACAGAATTTTGTCAGTTTGTCTTCCATTTATGGTGGGACCATCAACCTGTTTTCAGTGACGTTGGCCAAAATGGGTATTGAAGTTCGGTATGTGACGCCCGAAATGTCTGAAATGGAAGTTGATGCTCTTTTTGACGAAAATACCCGACTGGTATTTGGAGAAACCATTGCCAATCCGGCGTTGAAGGTTTTGGATATTGAGGCTTATGCTGCTCTTGCCCACCGGCACGGAGTTCCGTTGATTGTAGATAACACGTTTGCTACCCCAGTGCTTTGCCGTCCCTTTGAATATGGCGCTGATATTGTTGTTCATTCTACCACAAAATATATGGATGGTCATGCTTCGGTTGTGGGCGGCGTAGTGGTGGACAGCGGAAAATTTAATTGGAATACTGGAAAGTACCCTGAGTTGACTACACCCGACGCTTCCTATCATGGTTTGGTCTATGTTGAAAGCTTTGGGAATGCCGCTTATATTATGAAAGCTCGGGTGCAGCTGATGCGAGACCTTGGGGTAAGCCCTACGGCCATTTCCGCCTTTATGGTAAATATGGGGATGGAAACATTGCATCTCCGGATGGAGCGGCACAGTCAGAACGCCCTGGAGGTTGCCCGGTATCTGGAATCTTGTGAGGATATTTCTTGGGTTTCTTATCCCGGTTTGGAATCTTCGCCGGACTATGCTTTGGCTTGCAAGTATCTTCCCAAGGGAGCATGCGGCGTGATTTCTTTTGGCGTCAAGGGAGGTCGGATGGCCGCCATGAAATTTATGGACAGCCTGAAACTGGCAGCCATTGTGGTGCATGTGGCGGATGTGCGCACCTGCGTGTTGCATCCTGCATCTACAACCCACCGGCAGTTGACCGATGCCCAGCTGGTTGCCGCAGGTATTTCTGCGGATCAGATCCGGATGTCAGTGGGTATTGAAGATGTTCAGGATATTTTAGCGGATATCCGGCAGGCGCTGGATGAGGCGAAGAAATGCCGATAAAAATTCCCAATGGTCTGCCTGCAGCGGAGGTTCTGCATCGGGAAAACATATTTGTTATTCCTCAGACCCGGGCGGTAACCCAGGATATCCGGCCGCTGAAAATTCTGCTGCTGAACCTGATGCCCACGAAAATCAGTACTGAAACCCAGTTGGCCCGTCTGCTGGGAAATACTCCTCTTCAGGTGGAACTGGAATTTTTGCAGACAGCAACCTACCGGGGAACCCATACCTCTCGGGAGCATATGCTGGCCTTTTATCAGACCTTTGATCAGGTCAGGGACCGGAAATTTGACGGGATGATTATTACCGGCGCGCCGGTGGAACAGATGCCCTTTGAAGAGGTCGCCTACTGGCAGGAACTTTGCGAAATTATGGAATGGAGCAAAACCAATGTTCACAGTACTTTTCATATCTGCTGGGGAGCGCAGGCGGCTTTGTACTACCATTACGGCATTCGGAAATATCCGCTGAAAAAGAAGTTGTTCGGTGTATTCGAGCATCATACAGATTATAAGCGGTCCATATTGTTTCGGGGCTTTGACGATGTGTTTATGGTTCCCCAATCCCGGCATACAACTTTCCGCAGGGAGGAAATTGAGAAGGTTCCGGAACTGAAGATTCTGGCATCTTCTGAGGAAGCAGGAATCTACGCCGTGTCTACGGACCGGGGGCGGCAGATTTTTATTTCCGGTCATTCCGAATACGATGCAGATACGCTGCAGGCGGAATATTTGCGGGATAAGCAGGCCGGATTGCCTATTGAAGTGCCCAAAAACTATTTTCCAAACGACGATGATACCCAGATGCCCTGTATGACTTGGCGGGCTCATGCCAATCTTCTTTATTCCAATTGGCTGAATTATTTTGTCTATCAAACGACGCCTTACGACATTAACGCCATCCGTTGAGGAGGGATTTTTGTGAAAATCACGGTGCTGGACCGCTGTACGTTAACTGCCGGTGATCTGGATTTTTCGGCGCTGGATAGATTAGGACAGGTTGCTTATTACGACCTTGTTCCGTCGGAACGGTTGCCGGAAGTGATCAGGGATTCCGAAGCTGTGCTAGTAAATAAGGCGGTCATTGACCGCCAGGTAATGGACGCCTGTCCAGCCCTTCGGTATGTGGGACTGTTTGCTACCGGATACAATAACATTGACTTGAAGGCCGCCGAAGAAAAGGGAATCTGCGTCTGCAATGTACCGGGATATTCTACTCCATCGGTGGCGCAACAGGTTTTCGCCTTTATTTTGGCGTATGCTACGTCTTTGCCGGAGTATGACAGGTCTACCCACAATGGGGACTGGATTACCAGTCATACTTTTTCTTATTTTCCCTATCCGGTGTCAGAGTTGGCAGGGAAAACTCTGGGAATTTTTGGGTACGGCGCCATTGGACGGAAGGTGGCGGAGATCGGCCGTGCCTTTGATATGGAAATTTTGGTTTGTACCCGGACGCCTCCGAAGGATTGTCCCGATTTGCAGGTAACAATGGAAGTACTTTTCCGGCGGTCTGATTATTTGACCTTTCATTGTCCTCTGACGCCTCTGACCAAAGAACTGGTCTGTAAGCAGACACTGTCTTGGATGAAACCGACGGCCTATTTGATCAATACTGCTAGAGGCGGAATTGTAGTGGAGCAGGATTTGGCGGATGCTTTGAATGCCGGCGTAATTGCCGGCGCCGGCATTGATGTTCTGACGGTGGAGCCCATGCGGGCCAATCAGCCTTTACTAAAAGCAAAAAATTGCCGGATTACCCCGCACATGGCCTGGGCATCTGCAGAATCCAGGCAGCGGCTGCTGTGGCTGGTTTGCGAAAATTTGCGGCAGTTCCAGGCTGGAACGCCCATTCACCAGGTTTTTCCGGAAATGTAATAAAAAAGTAGAAAACATAGCTTGACAGATTGGGAAAAGTGTGTTAAAATAAAACAGTAGATAGAGGTGCACTTTGCAATGAGTCCTGCCCGGCGGCAGGTTTTCGCAGAACTATGCCGGGTACAAAAGGTGCAGGTGCCGAAGACGGATGAGGCGGAAGTCCGGTCTGGTAGGGCAAAATAAGAGGTGTCCTATTGTCGCGTTTGCGGAGAGCTATCGTATTTTAATGTGGAGGCGGAATTTCCGACCTTTTGATATGAAATGTGATAGCCGATTCC
>CALXAO010000111.1 GCA_944386295.1 uncultured Clostridia bacterium
AACGTCAGCAGGAATTAAAGCTTTCCATAGAAAACAGCGGAAAGCGGATTGCCGATCTGGACAAGCTGTTCATCCGGATTTACGAGGACAATGTGATCGGGAAGCTGTCGGACGAACGCTATGCAAGAATGGCGGCGGAGTATGAGTCTGAGCAGAAAGAGCTTCTGGAAAAGGTCAGGGAGGAAGAAAAGCAGCTATCCGAGATGGGGCAGAAATCGGTGGATATGCGCCTGCTTTTACAGGGGCTGCGGGAGTTTACCGACATGAAAGAACTGACGCCGACAATCGTCAACAAGCTGATCCAGCGCATTGAGGTGCACAATCCGGAGAAGAAGCACGCCCGAAAATCGGTGAAGGTCGACATCTATTTCACGGCGGTGGGACTGGTTAGTCTACCAGACGAGCAGGAGATCCGGAGAATGATGGAACAGATGCGGAGCGCCTCACAGCTACCGAAACAGCTCACCGCATAAAAAGGAAACGGTGTAACCCGCAGAAAACCGGGTTACACCATCTTCTCTACATTTTTACTGCCTTATCAGCACGGGGCATTCCGGCAGCTGCATTTGTCAGCGCATTTGAACCATCGGTAGGGGAGTTCACGCAGAGAAAATCCCGCCTGACCGTTTTCATTTTGATATGGCAAATTCAAACCCTGCAAAAAGCAGGACGGGTAAAACCGCTCAACTGTTTTGTGCTTCCAACATCCGGAGATCCGTCGGCATTCGCGGACGGTCCGGGAGGCCTGCAAACCTGCAGCTGAAGACGGAATCCCTTATTTGAGGTGTAGGTTTTAATTATGCCATATCGATCGTATCAAGCAGGAATTTTCGCACTTTTAGGGTAGGACGTATTATTCTTCGTCCATGTCTAGCTCTCCAGCTTGGACCTCGTACTCGTCGTTTTCATCATAGTGTTCTTCAAAAAGAGCTGCTACGGCGTTAAATTCTTCCTCATCGTCTACAGAGACCAATATGTCTTCGTCCTCATCTTCGTCTACTCGAAGAATAAGCGCTTCGCTTTCTTCGTCATCAGCGTTTTCCGCTTCAATAAGCATTAGATAGGTTTTTTCATTATATTCCACGCCGTCAATGACAATAAAATCGGTTTGAATGCCGTCTTCGTCATATAGGGAGATAACTTCATCTTTTTCTTCCATGGGGCTCTACCTCATTTCTTATTTTCTACTTCTATTGTACACTAAAACAGAGAAAATGTCAACACCTTTCTTTGAGAAAAAGAAGAAAATTTGATTTATTGGGAAAGTTTTCAGAAAGTTCGAAAATATTTTTTGATTTGGGGTTGATTTCCCTGTGAAATTATGCTATAATACCAAAGCATGGCAATGTAGGCTATGAGGGCGGAGGTTGCTGAAAATCCGTGAAAGCGGCAGGAAATTCCGTCGGAGCCGTATCCGATTTCAAATTGGATGAAACCGAATTTAGCTGGTGTAAACTTCCTTTGGGCAGTTTACCGCCCAGCACCCGTTCATGGCGAAGGCCCGGTGTCCCTTGGGATTCCGTGTGCCCGGACCGCATTCGGAACAGCTTGCCCTGTTCCTATTTTTGTGCTTAAACCGTGAAACGCACGGAGCAGTGTTCGGTTTTTCATCGCCCGTTATCCGTGAGGATGGGGTAAGCGTCGGAGCGGATAATTTCCCCGATATATTATTAAGGAGGCGAAAAGCTGTGACAGGAACAGAAAAAATGAGAATCCGTTTAAAATCTTACGATCATAATTTGATCGACCAATCTTGCGAAAAGATTGTTGACACCGCAAAGCGCATGGGAGCAAAGATTTCCGGACCGATTCCCCTGCCGACTGAGAAGGAGGTTATTACCATTCTTCGTGCGGTGCACAAATACAAGGATTCCCGAGAACAGTTCGAAACCCGGACCCATAAGCGCGTTATCGACATTCTTAAGCCCACGCAAAAAGTGGTTGAAGCTCTGATGAATGTTGATTTGCCCGCTGGTGTGGATATCGAAATTAAACTGTAAAAATCAATAAATTTCCCTGCCATGCATTCCGGAGTAACGGCTGCCGGTTATAAAAAGCGTCGTTCGGTACCGCAAATTTGCGGTATGCGGTCAAGTTGGCCCCGTATCCACTCGGCCAACCAATAACCGAAAGGAGAATAAAAATGGAAAAAGGAATTATCGGAAGAAAAATCGGTATGACCCAGTTGTTTACTGAAAAAGGAACTGTAATCCCCGTAACGGTTCTGGAAGTCGGACCCTGTGTGGTTGTCCAGAAGAAGACGGAGGAAAACGACGGTTATACAGCGGTTCAACTGGGCTTTGAGGATCTTCGGGAAAAGCTGGTTGACAAGCCGCACAAGGGTCATTTTGCAAAAGCCCAGGTCGCCAACAAGCGGGTCCTGAAAGAATTTAAATTAAACAACAGCGCAGAACTGAACGTGGGCGATATTATTAAGGCCGACGTTTTTGCTGAGGGAGACAAGGTTGATGTGACCGGCATCTCCAAAGGAAAAGGTTATCAGGGTGCTGTTAAGCGTCACGGATTCCATATCGGTCCCAAGGCGCACGGTTCCGGATATCACAGAGGGCACGGTTCTATGGGCGCCAACTCTACTCCCAGCCGAGTTATGAAAGGCCACGGGATGGCCGGACATATGGGCAGTGAGCAGGTGACCATCCAGAACTTGAATGTGGTCAAAGTGGATGCGGAAAACAATCTGATTGCCATTAAGGGCGCCGTTCCCGGCCCCAACGGCGGACTGATCATCGTCAAATCCGCTGTCAAAGCGTAAGGAAGGGAGGAACGAACAATGAATGTGAAAGTGTATGATATGCAGGGAAATCCTGCCGGAGAAATGGAGCTTTCCGACAATATTTTTGGAGCCCAGATCAACCTCCCTCTGATGCACGAAATGGTTAAAAACTATTTGGCCAATCAACGCCAGGGTACCCAGAGCACTCTGACCCGGACTGAGGTTCGCGGTGGCGGCAGAAAACCCTGGAGACAAAAAGGTACCGGTCGGGCACGTCAGGGGTCTACCCGGGCTCCCCAGTGGACTCACGGCGGTGTAGCTCTCGGCCCCAAGCCTCGCACTTATCGTTATTCCATGAATAAAAAAGCAAAAAGAGTCGCCATGAAATCGGCTCTGTCCTCAAAGGTACTGGAGGGGAATCTGATTATTTTGGATACTCTGTCCTTTCCTGAAATCAAGACCAAGAGTATGGTTGCGGTTCTTAACGCGCTTAACGTAGACAGCAAGGCCCTTGTGGTTCTGCCTGGTCCCGATGTCAATGTGGTTCGTAGTGCCCGGAATATTCCGGATGTAAAAACCCTTTATGTCAACACACTCAGCGTGTATGACATTCTTAAGCACGATAAGTTTATTGTGACTAAGGAAGCGGTACAAAAAATTGAGGAGGTGTACGTATAATGAAATTTGCGCAGGATATTGTTTTAAAGCCGGTTATTACCGAGCAAAGCATGAGCATTGTACGTGACCAGAAAAAGTATACATTTATTGTAGCAAAGAATGCCAATAAAATTGAGATTAAAAAGGCCATCGAAGAGCTTTTTAAAGTCAAAGTCAGCAAAGTTAATGTTCTTAACTATGACGGAAAAAAGAAGCGTGTGGGCTACAATGTGGGCAAAACCCCGTCCTACCGGAAAGCCGTCGTAACTTTGACTGAAAATTCCAAGACCATCGAATTCTTCGACAGCCTGATGTAAAGGAGTGATAATATGCCTACCAGAAGTTTTAAACCGACGACGCCTTCCCGTAGAGGAATGTCTGTTTCTACGTTTGAAGAACTGACAAAGGTGAAGCCTCATAGATCACTTCTCACCAGTTTGAAGAAGTATTCCGGTCGGAATAACTACGGTCGGATCACGGTCCGCCACAAAGGTGGCGGAAATCGCCGGAAGTATCGTGTCATTGATTTTAAGCGCAGTCGGGTGGATGCTCCCGCTACGGTCATGTCCATTGAATACGATCCAAACCGTAGTGCAAATATTGCACTGCTCAAATATGAGGACGGCGCTGTGGCTTATATCGTTGCTCCCCAGAAAGTTGTCGTAGGTGACGTTCTTTATGCTGGTGCTGCTGCCGATATCAAACCTGGCAACAGTCTGCCTCTGGAAAATATTCCTGTAGGTACTTTTATTCATAATATTGAACTTTATCCCGGCAAGGGAGCCCAGATGGTTCGTGCTGCAGGTGCTGCAGCTCAGTTGATGGCGAAAGAAAACGGGTATGCGCAGATTCGTCTTCCCTCCGGGGAGGTCCGGATGGTCCGGCTCAACTGTATTGCTACTATTGGTACTGTTGGAAATCAGGATCATGAAAATGTGTCTTTAGGCAAAGCCGGCCGGAAGCGTCACATGGGGATTCGTCCTACGGTTCGCGGTTCGGTAATGAACCCCTGTGATCACCCCCATGGCGGTGGTGAGGGGCGTTCTCCTATTGGGCGACCCGGTCCTGTTACTCCTTGGGGAAAACCTGCATTGGGCTATAAAACCCGGTCAAAGAAAAACCGTTCCGACAAGTTTATTGTAAAACGCCGGAACGATAAGTAATAGGAGGTGCGATCATGGGAAGAAGTGTGAAAAAAGGACCTTATGTGGAAGCTTCATTGCTGAAAAAGGTCATTGATATGAACAATAAGGGCGAAAAAAGAGTGCTCAAGACCTGGTCTCGCGCCTCGACAATTTTCCCGGACTTTGTCGGCCATACCTTTGCTGTGCATGACGGCCGCAAGCATGTTCCCGTCTACGTTACTGAGGATATGGTCGGACATAAGCTGGGAGAATTTGCTCCCACCCGTACCTTCAAAGGCCATTCGGGTTCCAAGGCTTCGAACACCACGAAGTAAACGAGTAGGAGGTTAATGGAAACATTATGGAAGCAAAAGCTTATTTGAGAGGACTTCGGATTACCCCCCGCAAGGTTGGCATTGTTCTGGATCTGATCCGTAACAAGCCCGCAGGGACTGCTGTTGCGATTCTGAATAACACGCCGAAGGCCGCGAGCGCCCCTCTCCTGAAGTTGTTGAATTCAGCCATTGCCAACGCGGAAAACAACCATAGCATGGATGTTGCCCGTTTGTATGTGAAAGAATGCTATGCCGGCCCCGGTCCGACTTTGAAGCGTATGATGCCAAGAGGCCGCGGTTCCGCCGATCGGATTCTGAAGAGATCGTCGAATGTTACGATGGTCCTGGCCGAAAAAGAAAATTAACAGGAGGATATTATGGGACAAAAAGTTAATCCGCATGGCTTACGGGTCGGGATCATCAAAGACTGGGATTCCAGATGGTTTGTCCGGAACGAACAGTTTGGCGATATCCTCGTTGAAGATGACAAGATCAGAAAGTTTATTAAGAAGCAGATCTATCATGCCGGTATTCCCCAGATTGAAATTGAACGGGATGCCAGCAAACGGATCCGCATCTATATTCATTGTGCCCGTCCCGGCGCTGTAATCGGCAAGGGCGGTCAGGATATTGAGAAACTGCGTCAGAACGTAGAAAAGTTGACTGGGAAGCCAGTTTCTCTGACTATCGTTGAGGAAAAACGTCCGGATCTAAACGCGCAGTTGGTTGCAGAACGGATTGCACTGGATCTGGAGAAGAGAACTTCTTTCCGCAGGGCCACCCGTTCTGCCATTGATCGGACCATGAAGGCCGGTGCGAAAGGAATTAAGACCAACGTTTCCGGCCGTCTAGGCGGCGCTGAAATTGCCCGCAATGAACATTATCATGAGGGGACGATTCCCCTGCAGACCCTGCGGGCCGATATTGATTACGGCTTTGCCGAAGCCCACACTACCTACGGCCGTATTGGTGTTAAGGTCTGGATCTATAAGGGCGAGGTTCTCAACGCCGGGAAGAAACTTCAGGCTAAGGAGGAAAAGCGCAATGTTAATGCCAAAAAGGGTAAAATATAGGAGAGTTCAGCGGGGGCGCATGAAGGGCAAAGCTACACGTGGTGCCCGGATCTCCAGTGGAGAATACGGGTTGGTTGCTCTAGAACCCGCCTGGATTACCAGCAATCAGATTGAAGCCGCCCGTATTGCTATGACCCGTTATATCAAAAGAGGCGGAAAAGTCTGGATCAAGATCTTCCCGGACAAGCCGGTGACCGAAAAACCTGCTGAAACCCGAATGGGGTCCGGAAAAGGTTCCCCCGAATACTGGGTTGCTGTTGTTAAGCCAGGACGGGTTATGTTTGAAATGGAAGGTATTTCCGAGGAAGTGGCCAGAGAAGCTATGCGTTTGGCCGGCCACAAGCTCCCTATTAAGTGCAAGTTTGTCACAAAAGCGGAGTTGAATGGAGCCGATGCCGCTGACGGAGGTGCAGAAGAATGACCGTAAAAGAGATCAGAGCATTGTCTCAAAGCGAGTTGGATGCAAAGCTGAAGGACCTGAAGGCGGAACTGTTTGCGCTTCGGTTGCAGCATGCCACCAATCAGCTTGACAACCCCATCCGGATTACGAATGTTCGTAAAGATATCGCCAGAGTCAAAACCATTCTTCGCGAGAAAGAGATTAACGGCTGATAAGTCGGAGGAGGTAATTGAATGGACAGAGCGTTAAGAAAAACAAGAGTCGGCATCGTTGTTTCCGATAAAATGGATAAGACAGTCGTGGTTGCCATCCGGGAGAATGAAAGACATCCCCTGTATAAGAAGGTTGTAAAAACGACCTATAAGCTGAAGGTCCACGATGAAAACAACGAGTGCAAGACCGGCGACAAAATTATGGTGATGGAAACCCGTCCTCTGTCGAGAGATAAGAGATGGAGACTGGTGGAGATCATCGAAAAAGCGAAATAAAGGAGAGTTTAGAATATGATACAGCAGCAAACTTTCCTGCAGGTCGCCGATAACACCGGTGCAAAAGAACTCATGTGCATCCGTGTTCTGGGCGGAACAGGAAAAAGGTATGCCAACATCGGCGATGTGATCGTGGCTTCGGTAAAGAAGGCGATCCCTGGCGGCGGTGTGAAGAAAGGCGAGGTCGTCAAGGCTGTCGTCGTTCGCAGTGTCCGTGGCGTGCGTCGTGCTGACGGTTCTTACATCCGGTTTGATGAGAATGCCGCGGTGCTGATTAAAGAGGATAAAAATCCTCGAGGAACCCGCATTTTTGGGCCCATCGCCAGAGAGCTTCGAGATAAGGAATTTACCAAAATTCTTTCTCTCGCTCCTGAAGTGCTGTAAGGAGGTCGGATAGAGTATGAATACATTGCACGTGAAAAAAGGAGATACCGTCGAGGTTATTTCCGGGAAAAATAAAGGCAAGCGTGGCAAGGTTATCGAAACTTCTCCCTCTGAGCGCAAGGTTATTATTGAGGGCGTGAATTTGGTTTCCAAGCACCTCAAGCCCCGGGGCCAGCAGCAGCCCGGTGGGATTATCAAAACTCCCGGTCCGGTCTATTCCTGCAAGACTATGGTTGTTTGTCCCAAGTGCGACAAAGCTACCCGTGTTGGCAGTGCTGAAAAGGACGGTAAAAAAGTCCGTGTTTGCAAAAAGTGCAAACAAACATTTTAATGGAGGAGTAAGGGAATGTCGAGATTAAAAGAGTTGTATACCAATGAAGTTGCTCCTGCTTTAATGAATAAATACAGCTACAAGAGTGTGATGCAGATTCCTAAGTTTGAGAAGATTGTCATCAACGTTGCTTGTGGCGAAGCGAAGGAAAACACCAAAGTAATTGATGCTGCCATGGCTGATCTTGCTGCTATTACTGGTCAGAAGCCTGTGGTTTGTAAAGCCCGCAAGTCGGTAGCAAACTTCAAACTGCGGAAGGGCATGCCTATCGGTGTAAAGGTTACCCTGCGGGGAGACCGGATGTATGAGTTTATGGATCGTCTCTTCAATATTGCTCTGCCTCGGGTTAGAGACTTCCGCGGAATCAATCCTAACTCCTTCGACGGCAGAGGAAACTACTCCTTTGGGCTGAAGGAACAGTTGATCTTTCCGGAGATCGAATACGAGAAAATCGATAAGATTCGCGGGATGGATATCATGTTCGTAACCACCGCTACAGCGGACGAGGAAGCTAAAGAACTTCTGACGCTGATGGGCGCTCCGTTCAGCAAGTAACAAGGAGGAACAGTTTTAAATGGCTAAGAAATCAATGATTTTAAAGCAGCAGAAGCCGGCAAAATATTCGGTTCGTACCTACAACAGATGCAAAATTTGCGGCCGGCCCCACGCCTATCTGAGAAAGTATGGTATTTGCCGTATCTGCTTCCGTGAATTGGCGTATAAGGGTCAGATTCCCGGCGTCCGCAAATCCAGCTGGTAAGCCGGAAGTAAGAAGGAGGTTGCAATTTATGCATATTACAGATCCTGTTGCCGATATGCTCACCCGGATTCGGAACGCAAATGACGCCAAGCATGAGAGCGTGGAAATTCCCGCGTCGAATATGAAAAAGGCCATTGCGCAGATTCTGGTGGATGAAGGGTATGTCAAGGCGTTTAATATTACGGATGACGGCAAGCAAGGCGTCATGAAAGTGATCCTCAAATACGGTCCCAACAAGGCGAAGACTATTCAGGGTCTTAAGCGGGTTTCCAAACCCGGTTTGCGGGTTTATGTGAGCTGCGAGGAGATGCCTAAAGTTATTCGCGGTATGGGAATTGCCATTGTTTCCACCTCGAAAGGGGTTATGACAGACAAGGCTGCTCGGAAGGCCAATGTGGGCGGCGAAGTTCTGGCTTATGTTTGGTAAGGATCGTTGGTAAAAGGCACTGCGACAAAAGTATGAAGTGAAAGGAATGTCACACAATGTCAAGAATTGGTAGAAAGCCTATAAATATACCCGCCGGTGTTACTGTTACATTGGTGCCTGAGACACACGAGATTACGGTAAAAGGTCCGAAGGGTGAGCTGAAAAGAATGCTGCATCCTGCAATGATCGTCAAGGTCGCGGACAATGTAATCACAGTTGAGCGTCCCAGCGAGGCAAAACTGCACAAGTCGCTGCATGGTTTGACCCGTACGCTCATTTCCAATATGATTGAAGGGGTTACGCAGGGCTATTCAAAAACTCTGGAAATTCAGGGAATTGGTTACAGAGCCCAAAAGCAAGGCAAAAGCGTTACAATGAATATTGGTTTTTCTCATCCCGTGGTTGTGGAGGAGATTCCCGGAATTACTG
This sequence comes from uncultured Clostridia bacterium, assembly GCA_944386295.1. GTDB lineage: Bacteria > Bacillota > Clostridia > Oscillospirales > UBA644 > CALXAO01. The sequence goes on from CALXAO010000111.1 coordinate 9,143, forward strand.
TTGAGGTCCCCAATGCCACAACGTTGGTGATTTCTGGTCCTGATAAGCAGATGGTAGGTCAGTTCGCAGCTGAAGTTCGCGGTAAAAAACCGCCGGAACCCTATCACGGAAAAGGTATCCGCTATGCCGGCGAATATGTTCGGATGAAGGAAGGAAAAGCGGGTAAGGGCAGATAATTCTGGCCGGAAAACACCCCAATCATATTAGGAGGTTTTTTGAAAATGTCTATGAGAAAAGATGCAAATGCGCTCAGACAGAAACGCCATGCCCGTGTCCGGGGTAAGATTTCAGGCACAACCGCATGTCCCCGTCTGAATGTCTACAGATCTTTGAAAAATATTTATGCTCAGATTATCGATGATCAGACCGGTACCACACTGGTTGCTGCTTCTACCGTCGGTAAGGATTTCACCGCATACGGCGGAAACCGCTCTGCGGCTAAACAGGTTGGCGCGGAAATTGCTCGGCTGGCGTCCGAAAAAGGAATCAAGGACGTGGTCTTTGACAGAGGCGGTTATCTGTATCACGGACGGGTGAAGGAATTAGCGGAAGGCGCCAGAGAAGGCGGCCTGAACTTCTGATTATCAAGGAGGATTAAGTTATGTATGACAAAATAGATGCATCTACCTTGTCTCTGAGCGAAAAAATGATTTCTCTGAGCCGCGTTTCCAAAACTGTCAAAGGCGGTCGGAAATTTAAGTTTACCGCATTGATGGTAGTGGGCGACGGCAAAGGAATCGTAGGAATTGGTTTGGGCAAATCGTTGGAAATTCCTGACGCTGTCAACAAGGGCATCGAGGATGCAAAGAAAAATTTGGTCCGGATTTCCCTGAAAGGAACTACGATTCCTCATGAAACGGTCGCTACCTTCGGAGCTTCCATGGTAGTCCTGAAGCCAGCGGCACCCGGTACCGGAGTGATTGCTGGCGGTGCGGTCCGTGACATTTTGGAAATGGCCGGTGTCAAGGACATTCGTACTAAGGCGTTGCGGTCCCGCAATCCTCAGAATCTGGCTAATGCGACCATCGTTGGGCTGAAAGCATTGAGAAGTGCGCAGGAAGTTGCTGAGACTAGAGGCAAGTCTGTGCAGGAAATCTTCGGTTAAGGAAGGGGTATTGACCATGTCTGAAAAATACACGGCCGCAACATTGAAGGTGACTTTGGTGAAAAGTCTCATCGGCAGACTTCCTGCCCATGTGGCCACTGCCGCGTCTCTGGGTTTAAAAAAGATCGGGGATACCTCGGTTCAACCCAACAATGCAGCGACTCTTGGTAAAATCAATAAAATTAGTTATTTAATTAAAGTAGAAGAGTAAGGAGGTTACATCGGATGAAATTAACTGATCTTTCTCCGGCTCCCGGCTCGGTCCGTGACCCGAAGCGCAAAGGAAGAGGCGCTGGTACCGGAAACGGAAAAACTGCGGGAAAAGGCCATAAGGGTCAAAATGCCCGGTCCGGCGGCGGTGTCCGTCCCGGATTTGAAGGCGGTCAGATGCCTTTGCAGAGACGTCTTCCCAAGCGCGGGTTTAACAATTCCAACTTTACTGTAAAATATCAGGTCGTCAATGTGGGCGCTCTGAACGATTTTGCGGAGAACAGCGTGGTAACTCCTGAGGATCTGTTTGCAAAGGGCTTTATCAGCGACAAGAATGTGTCGGTAAAGATTTTGGGTGATGGAACCATGGAGGTAAAGGGCCTGACGGTCAAGGCTGCAAAATTCTCTTCTTCCGCGGTGGAAAAGATTGAGGCGGCAGGCGGGAAAACGGAGGTGTTATAAGAATGTCTATTCTGACGACGCTCCGGAATGCCTGGAAAGTGGAAGATATCAGAAAGAAAATTCTTTATACACTGTTTATCATTCTTATTTTCCGTATTGGCGCATCCATTCCTGTTCCGTTTATTAACGGAGACTATATTGCAGCATATTTTTCCAATTCTTCCGGAAATCTTTTGGGATATCTGAACATGATCTCCGGAAATGCGTTGTCAACCGGCACTATTTTTGCCATGACGATTCAGCCTTACATCAATGCCAGCATTATTATCCAACTTCTTACTGTTGCCATTCCCTATTTTGAGCGGTTGGCAAAAGACGGCGGGGAAGAGGGTAAGAAGAAACTGAACAAGATTACCCGGTATTCTACGCTGGTCATTGCTTTACTTCAGGCAATTGGGTATTACAAAATTCTGGAAAGTGCCAGTGCCCTCCGTGTCGGGGCTAATGGTTTTGAAACTTTTGTAATTGCAGCGACGATTATTGTTACGCTGATTGCCGGTTCTTGTTTGGTAATGTGGCTGGGTGAGTCGATTGACGGTAAGGGCATCGGAAACGGGATTTCCATGATTCTGTTTGCTTCGATTGTGTCCCGCGGTGCGGAATTTCTAATGTATCTGGTTAACGAAATTCAACAGGGCCGCTGGTGGATGACGCTTCTGATTCTGGTTTTTGCAGTGCTGATGTTCGCGTTTATTGTGTTTATGGACAACGCCGAGCGCCGGATTCCCATTCAATATGCGAAACGGCAGGTAGGACGTCGGATGTATGGAGGTCAAAGTACGCATTTACCCATTAAGGTGGCTATGACCGGGGTTATGCCCATTATCTTTACCTTTGCAATTGTATCTTTACCTGCAACAATCGGCGCATTTTGGCCTACTTCGGGATATACGAAATGGGTGGAGCAATATTTTTCTCAGACCTCTCCGCTGTACATTATTCTAACTTTTATCCTGATTATTGCGTTTAATTATTTCTATATCGCAATTCAGTACAATCCTACGGAAATTGCCAATAACATTAAGAGCAACGGCGGTACCATTCCTGGCATTCGGCCCGGCCAGCCCACGGTAGACTTTATCATGCGTTCTGTCAACAAGGTGACGCTGTTTGGCGCGTTGTTCTTAGGTGTAATCGCGGTTCTTCCCTTTATTTTTCAGATTATTTTCCCAGAAAGTCAGGGATTGGCTTTGGGTGGTACGTCCATGCTAATTTTGGTCAGCGTTTCTCTTGAAACGGTCAAAGTTCTGGAATCCCAGATGCTCATGCGGCATTACAAGGGCTTCCTTGAATAAACCGGAGGAAAACAGATGAGACTGATTTTATTGGGTGCACCCGGCGCCGGAAAAGGGACGCAGGCGGATATTGTAGCAGAAAAGTACAATATTCCACAGATTTCCACCGGCGCTATCCTCCGGGAGGCTATGGCGGCCAAAACCCCTTTGGGAATTAAGGTAGAGGAAATCATCAAGGCGGGCAGTCTGGTTCCCGACGAAGACGTGGTGGCGATTGTGCGTGAGCGGCTGCTTCAGCCCGATTGTCGGAACGGTTTTATTTTGGACGGCTTTCCCCGGACAATTCCTCAGGCGAAAGCGTTGGATCAGATGCTTTCCGAAATGGGCATTGCCATTGATAAAGTGGTTAGTATTGAAGTTGGGGATGAGGATATTATCTGTCGGCTTTCCGGCCGGAGAGTTTGCCAGAAGTGCGGAGCCACCTTCCATACTGCTTATAAGCCCTCCCAAAAGGGGGATGCTTGCGATCGCTGCGGAGACAGCCTAATTGTCCGAAAAGACGACCAGGAAGATGTGATTCGGCAGCGGTTGGAAGTATATCATCAGCAGACGGCTCCTTTGAAGGACTATTATGCCGCGCAGAATAAACTGCGGCTTGTGATGGGACAGGAGGATCTTGCCGATACTACAGCGCTGATGGAAAAAGCATTACAGGACTGAGCAAGGGTGGTCGGTTCTTTATGATCACATTAAAGTCTGCAAGAGAAATTGACCTGATGCGTCGCTCCGGGCAGATTGCGGCGGAGGCTCTCCGATTGGGAGGTTCCGAAGTACGTCCCGGGGTGACGACAAAGCATATCAATGATGTAATGCACAAATATATTAAAAGCAAAAACGCAACGCCCTCGTTTTTGGGCTATGGTGGATTCCCGGCAGCAGCCTGCATTTCAGTGAACAATGAGGTTATTCACGGGATTCCATCGGGGCGTTTGATTGCCGATGGAGATATCGTGAGTATTGATGTCGGTGTTCTGTTGAACGGCTATCATTCCGACACGGCGGCTACCTTTCCGGCAGGGAATGTGAGTCCGAAGGCAATGGAGTTGATTGAGGTAACGCGGCAATGCTTCTATGAGGGCCTTGCCCAGGTATACGAGGGAAACCGTTTGGGTGACATCGGATATTCCGTCAGTCAATACGCCCATCGGCACGGGTTTTCGGTGGTCGAGGAATATGTCGGACATGGGGTAGGGACACAGTTGCATGAAGACCCCAGTGTGCCGAATTACGGCGTTCGGGGAAAAGGCCAGCGTTTGATGCAGGGTTTAACGATTGCAATTGAACCTATGATCAATCAGGGAGGCTTGGAGGTTGCCCAGATTGACCGCAACGGCTGGACGGTGGTAACTAAGGACGGCAGTCTGTCTGCTCATTACGAGCATACTGTTGCTGTCACTTCCAATGAGCCGTTAATACTCACATCTCTATCATGATATATTCAGGAGGTTATTGAATGGCAAAAGACGGCGTAATTGAAGTAGAGGGCGTGGTTCTCGAAACTTTGCCCAATACGAAATTCATCGTACAACTGACCAACGGCCATAAGATCACAGCATATATTTCCGGTAAACTGAGAGATAACAATATCCGTATCCTTTTGGGCGATCGGGTCACAGTGGAGATGTCTCCCTATGATCTAACCAAAGGCCGCATTACTTGGCGGCTGGCTGCGCCCCGAAAAAGCGACAGCTGAATGGCTGCCGATACGAACGAATCAGGAGGTAATTCATATGAAGGTACGTCCTTCCGTCAAACCTATGTGTGAAAAATGTAAAGTTATCAAGCGCAAAGGGAAAGTCATGGTAATCTGTGAGGAACCCAAGCATAAGCAGAAGCAAGGCTGATAAAATTAGGAGGTGGAGAATTAATGGCAAGAATAGCTGGTGTAGATTTACCCAATGCCAAACGTGTGGAAGTCGGTCTGACTTACATTTACGGAATTGGAATCAATAAGGCCAAAGAAATCCTGCAGGAGACGGGCATTAACCCTGACACTCGGGTGAAGGATCTGTCTGAAAATGATATTTCCAAGTTGCGCGAATACATCGACAAACACCTGACGGTGGAGGGGGACCTGCGCAGAGAAAACGCCATGAACATTAAGCGTCTGGTGGAAATCGGCTGTTATAGAGGTGTCCGCCACAGAAAAGGCCTGCCGGTTCGTGGTCAGCGTACTAAGACCAATGCTCGGACACGCAAAGGTCCCAGCAAGACCGTGGCCAATAAAAAGAAATAAGGCAGGAGGATAGAATAAATGGCACAAAAGTCTACAAAAAAAGTAGCGGTAAAGCGCCGCAGAGATAAAAAGAACATCGAGAGAGGTTCTGCCCATATCTATTCGAGCTTCAACAACACCATCGTGACCATCACTGATGTGAACGGAAACGCCCTTTCCTGGGCTTCATCCGGCGGACAGGGCTTTAAGGGTTCTAAGAAATCTACTCCGTTTGCTGCGCAGGTAGCTGCAGAGACTGCAGCAAAAGCGGCCATGGATCACGGCTTGAAGGTTGTGGAAGTGTTTGTTAAGGGACCGGGCACCGGTCGAGAAGCCGCCATTCGTGCGCTTCAAACCGCCGGATTGGATGTTACGATGATTAAAGACGTAACCCCTATTCCTCACAACGGCTGCCGTCCGCCGAAAAGAAGACGTGTATAACGGAGGTATTGAACGATGGCAAGATATACAGGCCCTGTTTGCAAACTTTGCAGACGTGAAAATACAAAGCTGTTCTTGAAGGGCGAAAAATGCTATTCCGATAAATGTGGTCTGGTTCGGGATCCTAAAGTTCCCGGCCAGCATGGCGGTCGCCGCAAGAAGTTGACCCCTTATGGTGTGCAGTTGCGGGAGAAGCAGAAGGTCAGAAGGTATTACGGCATTCTGGAAGGCCAGTTTGCTAAGTACTTTGACATGGCGACCAAAAAGCAGGGTGTGACTGGTGATAATTTGATTCAGATTTGTGAAAGCCGTCTGGATAACGTGGTGACCCGTTTGGGCTTTGCGCTGTCCCGACCGGAAGCCCGTCAGCTGGTGACCCATGGACACTTTACGGTTAACGGCAAAAAAGTGGATATTCCTTCTTATTTGGTTAAAGTTGGCGATGTGATTGCCTATAAGCCCTCCAGCCTGGATTCCGCTAAGGTTAAAACGATTCTGGAAATTAACGAAAACAAACCCCTGGCAAAATGGCTGAGTTTGGATAAGAATACTATGTCCGGTACTGTGATCTCCCTTCCTACGTTGGAAGATGTAGATCTGCCTATTGAGGTTCACCTGATTGTCGAGTTGTATTCGAAGTAATGATCATCCTTCTGTATGCTATGGTGTACAGAGTCCTATGTAAGTTTGCCGGTCGGGCCGGGAAAACCGGATTGCGGTCGGACAGAAGAGCAGTGATGGAATCTGTTTTTGCGGATTTCATGCAGGAAGAAAGGGTGCATTGAAGTTATGATAGAGATCGAAAAGCCGACGATTGAAGTGGCAGAGATCACCAATGATGGAAAATACGGAAAATTTGTGGTAGAACCTCTGGAAAGAGGCTATGGCATTACGCTGGGAAATTCCCTGCGTCGGATGCTTTTGTCCTCTTTGCAGGGTGCGGCTGTAACATCTATTAAAATCAACGGTGTGCAGCATGAATTTTCCACTATTCCCGGGGTCAAGGAAGACGTGACCGAAATTGTTCTGAATATGAAGGGATTGATTGCCCGGCTTCACGGTACTTCCTCAAAATTTGCCTATATTGATGTTCAGGAAGCAGGAGAAATTACTGCCGCTGACATCAAGGCTGACTCCGATATCGAAATTCTCAATCCCGATATGCACATTGCCACAATCGGCAAGGACACGCATTTTTATATGGAAATTACCATTGGAATGGGCCGCGGATATGTTCCGGCGGAACGTAACAAGCCTCCGGTCTCTCCCATTGGATTAATTGTGATGGATTCGTCCCACTCTCCCATTACCAAGGTAAATTATCAGATTGAAAATACTCGTGTGGGTCAGATTACCGACTATGACAAGTTGACGCTGGAAGTTTGGACTAATGGGAGTATTTCCGCTCGTTCGGCGGTTTCTCTGGCGGCCAAGATCATGAGCGAGCATTTGACGCTCTTTGTGGATTTGGCTGAAGACGTAGAGGTTTCTGACGAGGTCTGGAAGGGTGACGACGCTGAAAGCAAGGAGAAAATTCTCTCTATGACGATTGAAGAACTGGATCTTTCTATTCGTTCCTTCAACTGCCTTAAGCGTGCTGGTATTAATACCGTGGACGAATTGATCAGCAAAACGCCGGAAGAGATGATGCGTGTGCGCAACCTTGGCAAAAAATCTCTGGAAGAGGTTATTGTCAAGTTGGAATCCTACGGATTGTCGTTCATGTCGGAAAAAGAATAACGAAAATTCCAAAATCAATTATTATTCGGAAGGAGGACGCTGTCAATGGGTACTCGTAAACTTGGCAGAACAACTGATCATAGAATGTCCATGCTCCGTGGTATGGTAACCTATCTGCTGGAGAAAGGTTCCATCGAGACAACGGTAACCCGGGCAAAGGAAGTTCGCTCTATTGCAGAAAAAATGATTACGCTTGGAAAGAGCAATACATTGCATGCAAAGCGTCAGGCGATGAGTTTTATTACCAAAGAGGATGTTGTGAAAAAGCTGTTTGACGAAATTGCTCCCAAATATGCGGAACGGCAGGGTGGCTACACTCGGATTGTCCGCATGGGGCCTCGGCAGGGTGATGCTGCGGAAATGGCGGTTATTTCCCTGGTAGATTGACCTAGCATCATGGACATTAAGACCTTTTAAAGCTGAGAAATGGGCAGCTTTAAAAGGTCTTTTTGCGGAGGGAATTTTATGTACATGTTTTTATTTAGTCATAATTTATTTTGCTTTTATCGGTTTAGGATTACCTGACCCGTTTTTAGGTGCGGTGCAGCCCCTGCTGCGCGCTCAGATACAGGTGCCACTGTCCTATGCGGGAATTCTGACTATGCTTATCAGCAGTGGGACAATTGTGTCCAGTTTATTTTTGTTCCGACTGACTGCAAAATTGGGGACTGGTACGGTAACAGCATAGAGTGTTTTATTGACAGCGTTAGAATTGTTTTCCTATTTGGACAGTTTTGGAATGCTATGTCTGTTTATTATTCCATACGGTCTGGGAGCTGGTGCGGTAGATGCTGAATTAAATAATTATGTGGCGTTACACTATTTCCCGGTATATGAACTGGTTTCTTTTTTTTTGGCTTAAGGACAATTATCAGCCCTTATATTTTGAGCGTTGCTCTGACTGAGCTTCCAGTTGGCGGGGCGGATCCTAGATTGTTGGTGGAATTTAGGCAGTAATTGCCGTAATTCTTTTCTTTTGTCTGGCTGTTTGGAAAAAGCTGGACGGTCTTTCTTATTGGAAGAAAAGAAAACCAGTGTTTCTCTTTAGTAGGCGTTAACCACCTGAGGGGTACCACAGGTTCTTTGGGAATTTTTTTACTGTGTGATTGAAGTGGTGGTACTGCTCTAGGCGAGCTCTTATTTTTCAGAGGTATACTAGGAGAAATGGCGGCTTCGAAACAGGATAGTAGGTTGTTTAAAGCAAGACGGGGAAGGTTGCTCTAGGTTAGGATCAAATGCCAGGATAGGAATTAAAAACAATTTTTACTATTTGGAAAGATTTTTTATTTAATGTTTGTGTTGTTTATGTAAGTGGCAATTTCGGGACGGGGATTGCCGGAATGCTTTTGCGGTTCACGTGTCGTGGTATTAACGGCTTTAAGCATGACGTTTTTTACAAATGCTATTTGTGGTACTTTTGTATGTGGGCAGCGTGTTCCTTTCCGGATGTATTTTACGCTAAATGTAAATTGCCGTCTTGACTTTTACTGGAAAATATAGTATAATGACAAAGGAATCCTGCGAGAGAGGGGAGCTGGACCGTGTGCCGGAAATGCCAATGCGAAAATTGAATATTGGGTTGTTCAGTGATACCTATTTGCCGGATGTGAATGGTGTTGCGGTGTCGGTAGATACTTTGCGCCGTCAACTGGAGGCTATGGGGCATCGGGTCTATGTGGTTACCTCGTCCCTTGAAACCCGCTTGGTGGGAAGTGCTGTCATGGACGGCAATGTTCTTAGGGTACCTTCAGTGCGTATGAAGCAGTTGTATGGATATGGTCTGTCCCGGCCTATGAGTTTGCATGGGATGGAATATATTCGGGAAATGCGACTGGATTTGATTCATATTCATACGGAATTCAGTATTCGTATTCTTGCGGTAACTGCTGCGAAGCTGTTTCGGATTCCTGTGGTTTGCACGTATCATACCATGTATGAGGATTATACTCATTATGTTACCCGCGGATATTTTAAACATTCTTCCAAGCGGCTTGTGGCTTGGTATACCCGGCAGATTCTTTCTTCCCGGCAGACCCGGGTGGTGGTTCCTTCGGAAAAAACCAAACAGGCATTGGAACGTTACGGGATCAAAAAACAGATTTCGGTTATTCCTACCGGTATTGATATAGAACGGTTTTTGCCGGATAAGCTGGATTGGGGAGAAGTAAAACAGACGTTGGAGCGGTTGAAAATTCCGCCGGATGCATTCCGTCTTTGCTATGTGGGTCGGCTGGCGGATGAAAAAAGCCTGGATCTGATTCTCCGGGCCTTTCCACGGTTGCTACAGCTGGTTCCCAATGTGGTTTTACTGGTGACCGGTTATGGTCCTTGCGAAGAGGCATGGAAACGGCTGTCTGACTCTCTCGGTTTGAAAGACCATGTGTTTTTTTTAGGCAAGTGTTCCCCAGACCAGGTGCAGAACGCTTACGGCCTAGGGGAGGTGTTTGTTTCCGCTTCCACTTCTGAAACTCAGGGAATTACCTATGTTGAAGCAATGGGGGCGGGGCTGCCGGTGATTGCTCGCTATGATGAGTGTTTGCAGGGATTGCTGACAGACGGCGAAAACGGTTTTTTTTTCCGGGATGTTACGGAGTTTGTTCAGAAGGTAACCGCGTATGCGGCTCTTTCTCAGGACCAGAAACAACAGATGTCTCAGGCTGCTTTGGAAAAGGCAAAGGAATATTCTTTGGAGACCTTCGGGAAACGGATTTTACAGGTATATGAAGATGCTATTGCGGCGGTCAACGTTGCGCGGAGATAAAAAGGAGAGAGTAAAATGTATTATATTGGCGTAGATTTGGGTGGAACGAATATTGCAGTAGGGCTTGTAACCAGAGAGGGTTCTATTGTGAACAAGCGGTCAGTTCCCACCGGTGCGGATCGTCCTTTTGAGGAAATTTTTGCTGATATGGGGAAGTGTACTCTTGCCCTGTTGGATGAAAATGGGATTTTAGCAGATGAAGTAGATTGTGTGGGTATTGGAACGCCGGGAACTGTAGACCCAGATCAGGGCGTACTTCTGTATGCTAATAATTTTAAGTACGGCCGAAATGTTCCTATGCGCGGTCTGATGCAGCAGTACATTAATAAGCCGGTCTATTTGGGGAATGACGCCAATGCTGCGGCTTTGGGAGAGGTAATTGCCGGCGCTGCTAAAGGTGTGAAAAACGCCGTTATGGTAACGCTGGGTACCGGCGTCGGAGGCGGGATTGTTATTGATGGAAGGGTGTACGAAGGACAATATTCTGCTGCAGGTGAATTTGGGCATATTGTGTTAATTTGCGGTGGAGAACCTTGCAGTTGCGGGCGAAAGGGTTGCTGGGAGGCATATGCTTCTGCTACCGCACTGGTTCGGCAGACCAAAGAGGCTATGGAGTCCCATCCCGAATCGCTGATGCATCGGATTGTTAAAGAGGCCGGTAAGGTTAGCGGCCGCACGGCCTTTGACGCGGCCCGGCAGGGGGACGCTGCCGGACAGCAGGTGGTGGATCGGTATATTTTTTATATTGCTGAAGGGTTGCTGGACCTGATTAATATTTTTCGGCCTGAGGTTCTTATTATCGGGGGCGGAATTTGCAATGAAGGGGAGAGGCTTCTAAATCCTTTGCGGGCCTATCTGCGGGCAAATTCTTATGGGGAAGGTTTATTGCCGGAGCAGCGGTTAGAGGTTGCGAAACTGGGTAATGATGCCGGTATTATTGGTGCTGCTCTTATGCATGCCTAAGCCGGAAGGAGACCGGGCGTGGCACGGGAACTGATTGTTAATCGAAACGATGCGGGACAACGGCTGGACAAGTTTATGGAAAAAACCTTCCGCACTATGCCCCGTCCATTGTTGTATAAATATCTGCGACGTAAATGTGTACGCCTGAACGGAACACATCCCTCTCCCGACGTTTTACTGCGGGAGGGGGATGTGCTACGTTTTTTTATCCGGGATGAATTTTTTGAGGCAGAGCCTGCGATTCTGGATTATAGCCGAATTCGGCCGAATTTCGGTGTCGTGTATGAGGATTCCCATTTATTGGTGGTGAATAAGCCAGCTGGTCTGCTTTGTCAGCCAGACGCGTCAGAGGCTTTTAACACATTGACGGCTCATGTTACCGCTTATTTAATGGAAAAAGGGGTGTATGATCCGTCTCGGGAGCATTCCTTTGCGCCGGCTCTTTGCAACCGGATTGATAAAAACACTTCTGGATTGGTGATTGCTGCTAAAGATGCTGCTACGCTACGGGTGATGAATGAAAAAATTAGAGCCAGAGAAATTGACAAATTTTATCTTTGCCTGGTCTTTGGTTTGCCTGTTCCACCCTGTTGTGTCCAGGAAGCTTGGCTGAAAAAGGACGGAGAGACGAATCGTGTTACGGTTCGTTCTGTCCCGGGAAACGGTTTTCGGGCTATTAAAACCGGGTATCGGGTGTTAGCAACCGATGGACAGATATCCTTGCTGGAGGTCGAGCTATTTACCGGTCGGACACATCAAATTCGGGCCCACATGGCCTATCTTGGGCATCCGCTGTTGGGGGATACTAAATACGGGACATCCGTCCAAAACAGAGGGTTTCCGTTTCGGTATCAGGCACTGGCAGCCTGTCGACTTCGGTTTGCATTTCCTACGCCGGCAGAGCATCTGGATTATTTGCGTGGGATGGAGCTGACAGCGGCCCCTTTTTTTGCCGATTGGGAAATTTATCGAGAATTGCGAGAAAGAGAAAAAAAATGATCACCTTCGGAGAATTAATCTTTACTGAGCGGGTTCGGCGAAATTTGAGTCTGCGAGAGGCTGCTGCCCGAATTGGGATTTCCCATACCTACTTGGCTTCCTTGGAGCGGGATTGCGATCCCAGGACTGGGAATCCCCTTACACCGTCTCCTGACGTTCTGCTGAAACTTTGCAATGCTTACGGATTGGCCTATGGGGAATTGGCGCATTATTTTACTTTTGTCAATGAAAATGACATGCTTTTATTTATTGTTCGGCAACTGCGGGCGTTGCGAAAAAAGAATAAAAAGCGTTATTTAGAAATTATGGCTGAAATTGAACTTGGATAAATATCGTTTACTAATGGATATTAAACTCTTAACTTTTTTGTATATTAAGGCACTTAAAATTATGAGGTAAGGAAATAATATAATTTAAGAGAGCAAAATCACTTGTTTTTTCAGGATATACGCACTTGTCAATGGCGAGTAATTGACCATTGGCGGGTGCGTTTGATAAAAATAATAGAAAATGCTTGAAATTAGAGTAATGATAATAAACAATTACGAAGACATTTATAATATTGAAATAAATTTTAGAATGGGATTAAATATGATTGATGACAGCAGGGTAATTTTAAGATATCCTGACAGAAATCCTTCAACTGGTTTTATAGAAAAATACGATGAAAGAACCGTCAAGGAATAGAAAGAAATATAAGATCGAATAGTATTTTTTGAAATGTTATAAAGTTAAAGGAAATTTTTTCCAAAAAAAAATTATAAGAATTTTGGAAAGGATAACCGTACTTATTTATTAAAAGGAAAAAACTTGATTTTATAAACATTTAGGCGTATGTGGAACAATAGTTTATCTTTTTTTTCAAAACAGGCATCATTGTTCCAAGGATTCCTATGCTGCAAATGTTCAGCAAAACAATCCATGGGTTTTAATTTTATCTTCATCTATGGTTAGCTGTGTAATTTTGGGGGGGGCAGGGTTTCATCGGTAAACCA
>CALXAO010000112.1 GCA_944386295.1 uncultured Clostridia bacterium
TTTCCACCTGCGTCATCTTCCCCCTCCTCCGTCAATAAAACTTCACACTCGACACATTTTTCTCTATTGTAAAACCAGAACCGTCAGAAATCAACAACAGCCCCTCGCGAAAATCCACGAGGGGCTGCGTCCAAACATACAATGCTCTGTATCAGCGGCGCAAATGACTGAATTGGGAGCTTGTATGGTAAAAGAATGTTGGATTGCCTCTAAAGTTGCTGGTTTCATAATGCTGTCCCTTTCTTGGGGATAGAAAATTGTTTCATATCCACATTTTCCAACTTCAATAGTTCCACTTTTTTCTCTATACCGCCTGCATATCCGGTAAGGCTACCATTTGTCCCCACGACACGGTGACAAGGTACAATGATTGAGATTTCATTGTGCCCTACCGCGCCGCCTACGGCCTGTGCTGACATACGCGGTAATCCCTTTTTGATGGCGATCTGCTTTGCAATTTCCCCGTATGTCATCGTCTGGCCGTATGGAATGGTACAGAGGATTCCCCATATCTCATTTTGAAAGTCTGTTCCTGTAAAATGAAGCGGTACAGTAAAGTCCGGCTCTTTTCCCGAAAAATAAATATCCAGCCACTCTTTTACTTTTTCAAAAAAGGGAATTTCTTTTTCTTCATGCTCCTTGTCCAAATAAAGGGCAAAATATTTTTGTCCCTCAAACCAAAGACCGGTCAAGCCAATCTCATCGGCAGCCAATAATATATTCCCGATAGGTGAGCGGTAATGACTGATGTACTGCATATCATTTCTCCGTACCAAAGTATCTGTTAGAGTCCTGCGGATCCTGCGCCCGGTCTGTGTCTGTATAGGAACGGATTTCCGAGCAGACTGTAATTTTATAGCTTTCAAATAGCTTTTCCCGTCCCTCTTTTTGGCTCATGCGATGTTGCATGACATTTCGCCAGCGTTCTACAGCTGTTTCGTCCGTCCACACATTCATGGACAGCAGCTTGCCATCCTCGTTTAGACTGGAAAACCGTTCTGCCCGGATAAAGCCCTCAAATCCGGAAAGCATTGGTTTCAACATGGCCGCAAGGTCAAGGTATTTCTTCATTCCGGCCTTTGTCGGGTTCACTTCAAACAAAACAATGATATTCGCCATGATTCATTCTCCTTCTGTCCATAAAAATTCTTTCTGCTGTTCCTGTCTGGAGAACAATAGAGGTGTCAGCGTGTATCCGTAGCTACCCGCGTTGGAAACCGCCAGAATATCTCCGATATCTGCATGTGGAAGCGTAATATCCCTCGCCATCACATCCAATGCGGTGCAGAGATTGCCGACAATATCCACCGTTTCAAAATTCCCGTTTCGCCCCGGGATACGAAATTCACTCTGTGCACCGCAGGTATACAACGGCTCCTGTCCATTGTTTGGAAATTTTCCGACATTTTACCGTAGCAACTCTGCAATGGCCGGGCGGAGAAAGCCGTTCATTGCATTTTGTACCACGAGATAGGTTTTTCCGCAGGATATCTTGCGGTCTACGATTCGTGTATAATAAGTACCAGCATTGCAAACTACAAATCGTCCGGTTTCCAGAATGAACTTTGCCTGCAAGCTGCTGTTATTTTTCACTCTCAGTACCTGCAATGTCTGACCGACCTTTTCCAGAGCGAGCGGTTTTTCGGTTGCGCTATCATAAACCGTACCAATGCCGCTACCAAAATTGATAAACTGAATTTCCACACCGTTCAATTCATTCACGCGCTCCGCAAGCAGATAACAGTTGCGATAATATTCACACAACATATTTGCCTCCAAGATCTGTGAACACAGGTGCACATGAATGCCAGTAATTTTCAGATGTTGAAAGCATAGATTGGCTGTTTTCAACTGCTCTTCGTCAATACCAAACTTGCCGGGTACGGCAGATGTGCCGCTCATGGAGAAATCCGGATTAACGCGAACGCCGACAGCGATCCGATCGTTTTTCGCTGCCGCACACTGCTCCAGACGTTCAAGTTCGGAAAGGCTGTCCGCAATAATCGTGCATTTGCCCCACGCCTTCTGTATATCCTGTAAGGTTTTGCCCGGCGCGGAATAATAAATTTTATCATACGGAATACCAGCCCGTTGCGCCAGCAACACCTCGTTTGCAGAGGCTACGTCCGCGCCAAAGCCCTGTTCAGCGACCGTCTTCAATACCGGCGCAAACGGATTGGTCTTGACAGAATACAGAAAATCCACTTCCGGCATTGCATCCAACAGAGTATGACAACGTTCTTTAATCAAATTTTTCTCATAGAGATAACAGGGAGCATTCTGCTGTAAAAAATCCATCTTATCATTCAATTATCTTTCCTCCCTTTTCTTTTTCGGCGCATAGTCTTTCATTTCAGGGATTGCCCCGCCTGCCACGGCCCAGAGATACAAACTTGCTACGCTGCAATAAGGACTGAATCGCCGTCGGTATTTTTCAAAGAGCTTTCGGTCTATTTTCCTGTGGTGATAGACCATGCGAAGCCCGCGCTGGATTGCCAGATCGTCAAAGCTGAATATGTTAGGCCGCTGCAAACAGAACAGCAAAATCATTTCCGCTGTCCACACGCCGATCCCTTTCAAAGAAACCAACGCCCGTATTGCTTCATTGTCCGACAACTGGGAAATTTCCTGTAAAGCAAATTCCCCGGTCTTTACTTTTTCAGCAAAATCTTTGATATATTCAGCCTTACGGAATGTCATTCCAAAAGACTGCAACGTGTCTATATCGGTTGTCGAAATGCTCTCCGCGTTCACTTCTCCAAACTGCGCTTTTATCCTCGCCCATATTGTTGCCTGTGCCTTTGTTGATATTTGCTGGCCGATAATGTGATGTACCACAGACGAAAACAGGTCGGTATCTACTTCACGGTCAACGTGACCGATTTTT
>CALXAO010000113.1 GCA_944386295.1 uncultured Clostridia bacterium
TGATCTTAAGACAAAGTATCCATCATAGAATTGCCATTGAAATTGAATTTGAAGTAAAAAATATATATCAAATCATAAACAAAACCGGGTTCCTTCAATAACTTCAATTCTACCATAGGAACGATTCCCTCCTTTCAAAGGAATTTTTTAAAATCTGCATTATAGCATATTTTTCTCTATATGTCAACAACTTATTTTTAAAATATTTGAAAATAATGTCGGGTTAAGGCGAAAAATTCATAATTACGGCGGCTAATTCGGTTTTATCCGTTTTTTGTTAAAATAAAAATTATTCCCCTGAATCTCGCTTGAAATTCAGGGTTGTTCGACAGAGTAATATGGGCGGTTGAAAACAACCGCCCATATTTTAATAATTTTCCGCTTTGATTTGGAAATAGGCCTGGGGATGGGCACAGACGGGACAAACCTGAGGCGCCTGCTTGCCGATATGAATGTGTCCGCAGTTGGAGCACTGCCAGATGGTATCATTGTTTTTGGAAAAAACAATTTTTTCATTAACATTGTTCAGCAGTTTTCGATACCGCTCCTCATGCTCCTTTTCAATGGCCGCAACCGAGCGGAACAGCGCCGCGATCTGCTCGAATCCTTCTTCCTGGGCTTCCTTGGCAAACTGGGCGTACATATCGGTCCATTCAAAATTTTCACCTTCCGCGGCGTCTTTCAAATTGTCCGCGGTAGAGCCAATTCCGTTCAAAAGTTTAAACCAAATTTTGGCATGCTCCTTTTCGTTTGCCGCGGTTTCATCAAACAGGTTTGCAATTTGCACGTACCCCTCTTTCCGGGCAGCCGACGCGTAATAATTGTACTTGTTCCTTGCCTGGGACTCTCCAGCGAAAGCAGCTTTCAAATTGGCTTCTGTTCTGGATCCTTTTAATTCCATAATAACTCCTCCTGTTTTTGTTGACAAGTTTTACAGATTCCCTCATAAAGAATAGTATATCCTGTAATTCGGTATTGATGCTGGGATTCCGGCAATTCCGGCAGTTGAACCGGCGTTCCCGGCGCGCATAGGTCGTCGATCCGTCCGCAGCAGATACAACGAATATGAACATGTTCTCCGGTTTGATAATCAAACCGATCGGCTCCGTTGGGAATCGGAACTCTGAGAATTTCTTTGCAATCCACTAATTGATTTAAAATCCGATATACAGTGGCCCGGCTGACCGTTGGACACTGTTCTATAACTTTTTCATAGATTTCTTCCGCAGATGGATGATTGTGCATTTGATATACCGTCTGACGGACGATTGCTTTTTGGTGTGTATGACGGGTTCCTATCATAGGAAAGCTCCTCTCGGAATACATCTTTATTGATATTATATATTATTTGCTTTTAATTGTCAAGTAGTGTTACAAAAAATTCAAAGCTATTTCTTATATGCACTTTTTAAACTGCCTCGTTCACTGTTCCAGATGTTCCGTCGGGAGAGTTTCCCACCAAAAAATCGGCGTTGGGCGCCACGCGGGATCGGCTACCCTTTTCCGGTTCAACGCCATGGCCGCAGGGGTCAAAGGATGCACCATCCGGCCGGCTTGCTGCAGATGGTACAGCTGTTCCAATTTCGAAGAAATTTCCATAACTTTATCCGTAATTTTCCCCTTGCTGCGGAACAGCTCTCCGTCCAGAACCGCCCGAAGATAAATCTGCCGCCAGCGAAGCCGCGTCTGATGGGCTTCCGGCAGAGCCTGTTGAATCGCCTGGGCGGTGGCTTCAATGGCAGGACACCCTTCCGGATTCCAGATCCGCACCGATTCTTCCCACTGCTGAAAGGCAAAGGTATCCCGAAAAAGCGTCTGTTCCATCTGAAAAACCATCGCAACCCCACGGTCCAGAAGGGAATCCGGAACCAGGCACTCGTAGCTCAGATAGTCCCGAATTGTCTGCCGGGGTTCCTGTCCGTCGTAAAACAACCGAAGGATAATTGCTTTGTTCAGGTCTTCAAAGATCCCTTCCGAATAGGGGATGCCGCCGGCCAGTTTTTGTCCGGCATCGTTCCACTGTTCCCAAATATGCGCCGGCATAGGATTTGCCCCGAACGCGCCCCACGGAGTCGCACCGTACATACTGATTTCATTGAAAGAAAGCAGGGGCCGGGGCAGCGGATGCTCCAAAACATACCGGGGATACTGTCCGGGGAAATCCGCCATAATATAATCCACAAAATCCAGCCGCCCCTCGGCGAAAGCCCGGGACAGCCCTTCCCATTCAGCGTTCCCCGAATGAAAGGCAGTAAAATACCAGGTGGACAAAATAATTTTCACCTTAGGAAACTGTTCCTTCAGCAACCCGGCCACAGCTGTGGCCGTACGCAAGAATCCGTTGCTCCCCCAAGGCGCGCAGCCATCACAAGTACACCCGCCCTGATCATAGGGCCAAAGCATAACATAGGAGGGTTCGCTGTCCCGGAACACTTCCAGCATCTGCCGGCGGTACTCCAGAATCAGGTCCATCCCCCCCTCGCAGGAAGGACAGATTTCCACACCATAAAATCCGTCCATTTTCCGGAAATATCCGTTTTGCAGCCGATTCACCGCCCGCAGAGATTCCGGACTGTTACAGAACGATTCGTTGGCCAGCATGGTCATAGAGGTGGAAAGACCGATGGAACGGGCATGCTTTTGCAGCGCGCGCAGCCGGTGCGCCATCGCTTCCGCGTCCGGCGCCCCCATCCCTTCATAATGATGCATATCAAACCATACGGCCAACACATCCATACCCCACAGAGCAAGGTCCTCGATATATTCCATCAGTTCAGGCAACGGAGCGGAGTGGTAATAATTATAAAAATGGGTTGCAAAATACATGCCGCAAATATCTTTCCGGGGAGAAAAGGTCCCTTTTAATGACGAAGGAAAAAAAACGCCATCGGTATATTTCGAAGCGCGAAGAAACCGCCCGACGGCGTCCAGAAGCCGGGGATACGAAGTGCCTTCAATACAAATTACTCCGTCTTCATGCCGAATCCGGCCAAAATTTCCGGATTCTTCCGTCAGTCGAAGCAAACAGTGCTCCCCGTTTTTCTGCAAAAGAACCGAAGTCCGTCCGGCGCGATCGGCAATCCGTTTTTGCAGAATGCCCCCAATTTTTTCCAAGACGGGATCGGCAGAAGAAATGGCAAGAACAAACTGTTTCATAAATACGGTCTCCTTTTCATGATTTAAAGCGTATCGGAAAAAAGCGCATAGGGTCTTCCCTGTTCATAAAACACATGCTGACGGACCCGGAATACCGTTTCGGCCACCTTCCGGTCTAGAAATTCCCCGGGAGAACCATCAAAACAAAGACGGCCTTCCTGCAAGACCAGCAGCCGATGGGCGTACCGGACTGCCGCGGGCAGATCGTGCAGCACCGCAAGCACGGTTTTTCCGTCTTTTTCTGCCAATTGCCGCAGCAATTGCAGCAGCTGTTCCCGGTGTTCCGGGTCCAAGGATGCTGTAGGCTCGTCCAAAAACAGCAGCGGCGTATCCTGAGCCAGAAGCATAGCAAGAAAGGCCCGTTGCCGTTCCCCGCCCGAAAGGCAGCTAACCTGGCGGCACGCCAACGGCTCCAATCCGGTACGGCGGAGAGCGGTTTCAATCAGCTGCAAATCCCGGTGGGACAAAGACCGCAAACCGGTACGGTAAGGCGCGCGGCCGAAAGAAATCAGGTCTCGGACCGAAATATCAGGCGCACGAACCGATTGCGGCAAAAAAGCGACAGTTTCGGCCCGTTTCCTTGCCGAACAGTGGCTCCAGTTGAAATCTC
>CALXAO010000114.1 GCA_944386295.1 uncultured Clostridia bacterium
ATTCATCAAGTACGTTCCCATTGCTTTTGTGATGAGCATAAGCCACGTTAGCGACTGCGCGACGATCTGCCAGAAGAAAACAACAGGACGCCACCGAATACAGGTCTTTGGTTTGTTCTTTCCGGCAGAGAGCGGGAAACAGTTGGCTATAAGTACCGGGCAGCTCCCGGTATGGCGATAACCGGCAATGGGGCTAACGATACTCCTGCCCAGTCACAGGTCGAGCGTGAAAAACGCCGCAACCAATGAGGGCAGCCGGTAGAGAACCTACCGGGGGTGAGATTCCCGTGGAGCTGGTACGCTGCCAGCCGCTTGATGACTTCCCGCAGCAATCCGGGGTGTCGAGGACAAATGGGATTGCTTTGATATATGGCCAGGCACAGGACGGGTCTGTGAAAACGGAGATTGTTTTAGAACTTCCCGGCCTTCATTCTGTCCTGCTGCTTAGCCCTACATAGGCGGCGGATTGCCGCCTAAATTCAGAGGGAGGTTAAAAGACAATGGATACAACATATTTGCGCGGTGATATGTATTATGCGGATTTGAAACCGGGAATCGGATCGGAGCAGTATGGAAACCGGCCTGTCCTGATTATCCAGAATGATGTCGGCAATATGTACAGCCCAACGGTTATTGTCGCTGCTGTCACCAGTAAGGTAGGGGTAAAGCCGAAGCTGCCAACCCATGTTTTTCTGGAAGCCGGAACAGTTGGACTAAAAGACCCGTCTATTGTCCTTTTGGAGCAAATCCGGACAATAGACAAGCGGAGGCTGGACAACTATCTCGGACGGCTGAACAGCCAGCAGATAAAGGGGATCAATCATGCCCTTGCAGTCAGCGTTGGCTTGATTGAGAAAACGCCTGAAAATTTAATCATGTGACTTTGCCCGGCCTGTGCCAATAACTTTTATGGCACAGGTTCTTATTATTTGCGGCGGATTGACAGAAAAAAAGAAAAAGATGTTTGCACCTATTGCGGGCAGCGTACCGGTTATGACTTTGAAGTTGTACATCGGGATAAATGACCGGAGGGGCTTATGGAGATTATATTTCATACCGGAAAAGGCAGCGATCAATCACTTCGGGAATTTGATGAAAAGCGTGCTGACTTTCTTATGCGTGAACTTCGGAATATGAAGGTGCAGGAGTTAAAAGCGCTGCTTCGTACACTGACGGAGGACAATCACACCTTTGAGTCGAAATGAGAAGATTCCTATAATAGAAGCACGAAAGCAGGCGGACAAACAATCCCCGCCTGCTTCGGAAAGGAGGAAATTTTATAATGAAACGAAAAGCAAGAATCCAGTCCGGTGTTGATGACAGGTTAGTGGCTATCTATGCAAGAAAATCCCGTATTACCAATAAAGGTGACAGTATCGGCGTCCAGTTCAAGCAAAGCGCGGATTATGCAATAAACCAGTTATCTTTGCCGGAAGATTATGACTTTGCCAGATATGAGGATAAGGGATTAAGCGGGTACTATTCCGACCGCCCGGATTTTCAACGGCTTCTCCGTGATATTGAAATGGGAAAGATCAAAGCCGTGGCCTGTTACAAGTTAGACCGTATCAGCCGAAAAACTTCCGATCTCATGCGGCTTCTGGAATACTTTGAACGCCATGATGTGACGCTTTTGGTCTGCTCCAACAACATCAATACACAAATCAGCACGTCCAAAATCATTATCCAGGTGTTGGCCATTATCGCGGAGTTTGAGCGTGACATTCTTACCGAACGCATTCAGGACAATTTAATGGAGCTGGCAAAAGACGGACGCTGGCTGGGTGGTAAAACACCGACCGGTTTTTCCTCAAAGCGTGTAACAACCGGAAGCGGAAAGAATAAGAGCGCTGTCAGTTTTCTTGTGCCTGTTCAGGAAGAACGGGAAATCATTCTGGAAATCTACCGCACCTTTTGGGAAACACGTTCTCTCCTGCAAACTGCAACTCTTATCAATGGGAAATACGAAACAAAACACGGTGCAAAATTTACCACCTCTACCATTCGGCTGATTTTACGGAACCCCATTTACTGTGTAGCGGATGAATATTCCTACAACTACTTTCTGGAGCATGGTGGCAACCTGTTCGGAGAACCATCTGAATTTGACGGGCAGCATGGCCTTTCTGCGTACAATAAGACCGATCAGATAAAGGTTGAAGATGAAGATTCCACCTTTTTTAATCCGAAGTTTTCTCAACTCCTTACCCGGAAACCGATCAGCGAATGGATTGTTTCCGTGGGGAGGCATGAAGGTTTTATTAGTTCCCGCAAATGGGTAGAAACACAAAATATGCTGGACGAGATTGCCGAAAGGTACAATCAGCCGCACCGCAAGACAAATGCCCTTTTATCTGGTTTAATGTTTTGTCCGATATGTGGGAAGCGGTTAAGGGTATTGCCGGAATCCAATCGCTGGACAAATGGAAAACCCCGTTTCAAATATGCCTGTCCCGGCGTGAGAGCAAAAGAATGTACCTTCAGGGGCGTTGAAGGCGTGTCACTGGATGAGTTCGTAGTGCAATCCCTTTCTGCGCTCCAGAAGCAGCGCCCTGATTATTACCAGCAGTTGTTGGAAAACCGTGTGGCAAATATGATCCGGACAGACCAGAGCGAAAAAGAGTATCAGGAAACGCAGAAGGCGATTAAACGGCTTAATGCAGATATTGCCGCACAGGTAAAGAACTTGCGGGAAGCGGATGACGCTTTGAAACGATTCATCCAAGAAGATATAAAAGAGCTAACAAACGAATTGGCAAAACAGGAAGCCGCTGTGCGCCGTATGGAAGATACGCAATCTGAAAATCAGTATTTGATTCACGAACTGAATGCCATGAAAAAACGGCTGCTGTCCTTTGAAGAATTTGC
>CALXAO010000115.1 GCA_944386295.1 uncultured Clostridia bacterium
AATATCCTGTTGTATGTCACTGTTTGTCAGCACGATGAGTCGGTCAATGGGAATTACGTTGACAAACGAAATGATTGAAAGGGCAAGCAAGCTCACCTTTTGGAATGTGGTATTTTTAAGCTTTGTATGCACCTTGATTGATGGGATTCGCAGAAAATTTATGGTGGATCGTCCGGTTCAGAAAATCGTTTCCGCCGCAGAGCAAATTGCAAAGGGCGATTATTCTGTGAGAATACCGCCGCTGAAAGGTGCGCTCGAACACGACGGTCTGGACGAAATCGTAGACTCTGTCAACAAGATGGCGGAAGAACTGTCCGGTGTGGAAACCCTGCAAACGGACTTTGTTGCCAATGTGTCCCACGAGCTGAAAACTCCCATTGCGGTTATACAGAACTATGCAACGCTTTTGCAGCATCCTGAACTTTCGGAAGAAGACAGGCTCAAATATGCCAAATCCATAGGCGAAGCTACAAGACGGCTCAGTGGCCTTGTAACCAATATTCTCAAACTGAATAAGCTGGAGAGTCAGCAAATATATCCACAAGCGCAGAATTACAATCTGACTTCACAGATTTGCGAGTGTCTGCTTGCTTTTGAACATGTGTGGGAAGAAAAGGGCATCGACATTGAAACTGATATGGCGGAGGATATTTTTATTACGGCAGATCCCGAACTGCTCTCGCTTGTTTGGAACAATCTGCTTTCCAATGCGTTCAAGTTTACAGATGAGGGTGGCAAAGTTGGCGTAACTTTAAGGAAAAAAGGCAATACCATATCCGTTTCCGTTGCAGACACCGGATGCGGCATATCTCCAGAAGTTGGCAGGCATATTTTTGATAAATTCTATCAAGGGGATACTTCCCATGCAACGCAAGGGAACGGGCTTGGACTAGCCCTTGTGAAGCGTGTGGTAAACATTATGGGCGGTGATATTGCGGTTAGCAGTGAGGTAGGCAAAGGAAGTACATTCACCGTTACACTTAGGGGGACAGGCAATGCAGACTTGGAAGAAAATCGGTAAAGCGCTGCTCTTTCCTCATATTGCCGTAATAATAGTACTGCTTCCGATAGCAACGGTATTTCTTGTGTATTCAATGATGTTCTTGGGAACGGAATCTGTACAGTCCTATGTTTCGTATGTATTGTCATTTTACACGCTGACCGTATGGTGCGTGAGAATCCCCGACTTAATTAAGCTTGTAACGGATTTCAAAAGAACCAATCCGTATGCCGTCCGCTGGGGCGAAGATGTACGGCTTCGTATGAATGTGTCGCTGTATGGAACATTTTTTTGGAATGCGGCATACTCGGTGTTTTATCTTTGTCTGGGATTTTATCATCAGTCTTTTTGGTATTACTCTATGGCTGGCTACTACATTTTGCTGGCTGCTATGCGCTTTTCTCTTGCCGGATACACATGCAAGCACAAGCCCGGTGAGAAGATGCAGACGGAACTTATCAAATACCGTGCCTGCGGCATCATATTCCTTTTGATGAATGTGGCGATTACCGTGATGATTTTCTTTATGGTGTATTGGAACAGAACCTTCCGCCATCACGAGATTACCACCATAACAATGGCGGCATATACCTTCACGACCTTTACCTTTGCGATTGTCAACATTGTGAAGTACAGGAAATATAAAAGTCCCGTTTATTCGGCATCAAAAGCGATCAGCCTTGCTGCCGCTTGTGTGTCTATGCTGACGCTTGAATCTACAATGCTGACCACATTTGACGACGGCACAATGGATTTACTGACACGCAGATTGTTTTTGGGCATCAGCGGCGGCGTGATTTCAGTATTCATTATCGCAATGGCAATTTATATGATAGTACGGGGGTCCAAAGCCTTGAAACAGGAGAATGAAAATGAGTGAACAGAATAACAGCTTCAACTATACCTACTCCGCAAAGGAACAAAGCGAAATTGAAGCAATCAGAAAAAAATATGCGGCAGATACGAACGATACAACTGATAAAATGGCAATTCTGCGTAAGCTTGATGCTGGTGTTACCAACAAGGCAACAACCGTTTCACTCTGTGTCGGCATTGTTTTTGCCTTGATTATGGGGCTTGGTATGAGTCTGATTATGAGCGAGTTTGGTGATTCGCTTGGTACAACATTAGAGTGGACAATCGGGCTTATCTGCAGTATTGTCGGTATGGTGGGCGTAATCGCCGCCTATCCGCTTTATCAGTGGGTGTTGAAAAGAGAACGCAAAAAGGTTGCTCCGCAGATTTTGAAATTGACAGAGGAACTGTCACAGAAATAGAGGAATTAGAATCCCCGAAGGAAAAGCAGGATTAATTACTTTCTTTGGGGATTTTTTGCGTTTATGGACCCAATATCTTTTAGCTTTAGGTTGGTTATGAACACTCGATATGCAAGGTGAAAATGAGAGTACGAATGGAAGGGGCAATGTCATTAAGTTAAGGCGACTTGTAATTAGGTAAATCTTAATTGCAAGAAATATAATTCCCATAAGAACGGACCGACATCAAGAACGAAATCTTACACTCAAAGCATTTCATAGATTTCTCTATAGCGTAGCATAGAATTATCAAATTGCATATCCAGTTTTAGACAGACGAAAAGATAAATCTTTTACCACTGGTTTTGTCTGAGTCGTCCTCAACAATGTTAACTTAATGACATTGGTCTGCGCAGGAGCGTTGTTTTCCTTCCATGTATACTACTCAAAAGCCAAGTTCATGCGAGCACTTTATGATATAGATGATACCTTCCGGCACAGCGGAAACCAATATCTAATACCGCCTGCTGCGATTCGTCATCGTTAAAGAATGTCATATATTTATGTCCGCTTGATTTCAATTCATTCAGCACCTTGATAACAAGGTTTTTGAAGATGTCTTCCCGAAAAATTTTGTCTTTGAAATCAATGCCGAAAATCTCGCCGTAAGTTTCAAAAACGGCTGCAACCGCTTCTTCATTCTCATAACAAGCATAGATATTCCATTTGCTGAGGTTTTCATAAATCCTATCGCTGTTCCAATACACAGTATTATCTACTTGATGCAGCCTGCGAAAATCATCAAAGTTATCAGCGTCAATCTTTCGTATGGATTTGCTGCATGGCAACGGCGTATATTCCGAAAAAATGATTATGTCGTGGTTATCGTCTTCAATCAGTGAAAACCCGTGTTTTTTCAAAACAGCACTAGCTGCTTTGTTCATTAATAGGAAATTCCGATTTTTTATGAAGTAAAAGAGAACAAGAGTTTATCGAACATACGTTAGATAAACCCTTGCATAGGAATGACGAAAAGACGACACAGTTTAGAAGATATAAAAACCTTCTA
>CALXAO010000116.1 GCA_944386295.1 uncultured Clostridia bacterium
CCGAAGAATCTGAATAATATTTTTCATATGCGCCGAAAAAGTAGACAACGACTGTTCAATGCTCTGCTCGTCCCCGATGTCCGCAAATATTTTTTGAAAAAAAGCGACCTCTGACCGCTCGGCCGCAGGAATAAACAGTCCGCAGGCCGCCATCAGACAAAGCAGTCCGGCGGTTTTCAGGGAAACCGTCTTGCCGCCAGTGTTGGGCCCCGTCACCACCAGCACCGTATAATCGGTTCCCAGCGTCAAATCAATGGGAACTACCGTTTCCCGGTTTAGCAGAGGATGCCGGGCTGCCCGCAATTGAATCCGGCCCTCGGTATTCACTTCCGGACAGGAAGCCCGCAAATCTTCGGCATACCGTGCCTTGGCAAAGGCCAAATCCAGCGCGGCCGCTCCATGATAATTTTCCAGCAAAAGCGCGCTGTATCGTCCAACCTCTTCGGAAAACGCGGCCAAAATCCGCTCGATTTCCCGTCGTTCCTCGGCAGCCAGCACCGCCAACTCATTATTGGCGTTTACTACCGGAAGCGGTTCAACAAACAGCGTCGCACCGCTGGAAGAGGTATCATGAACCAGTCCCGGAATTTCATTTCGGTACTCAACTTTGACCGGAATCACATAACGGTCATTCCGCACCGTAACCAAGCTTTCCTGCAAATATTTCGAAGCGTTTTTCAGATAGGAATCCAGTGCCGCCCGAATCCGGGCACGGGCTGCCCCTTGCTTGCGCCGAATATCTCGCAGGGCTGGGGATGCCTGGTCCGCCACCTCTTCAGGCGTAGGAAACGCCCCGCTCAAACGGGTTTCCAGCTCAGGCAAAGGAGTTACCCGCGCAAAATAAGGTGCCAATGCTCCCTTGTCCTCGCCACCATACCGGGAAAGAGCACCGGAAATCCGAAGAAGATCGGCAATTTCTATCAATTCCCGGATTCCCAACACAGCGCCCCCCGCCGCTCGCCGGCAAGAAGAAACCACAGGCTTTAACGCCCCAAGACCGGGCGCGCCGTACCGGCGGAGAAGAACCACCGCGCTGTCGGTTTCGGCCAAAGCCTGCCGGACCTGAGCGGCAGAAGTATAAGGAACCAAAGACACGCACATCTCCCGGCCAGGGTCTGAAACCGCGTGCTCCGCCAGCCGCGCCAAAACCTTGTCCAGCTCCAGCGCCTTCTGTCCGTCAATCATGGGCATTATCCTCCTTATCTCCGACGGCTGCACTGAATTCCACCAGAGAATTGTAATAATTCAAAGAATCAAACCGGGTGTCAGTTACCCATTCCACATAAGCCCCGGTCAGTCGGGACAGATAGGTCAGGGATTCCCGGTTCAAAAAAAAAGACCACATCCGTTTTCCCTCGCCGGCACAGATATGCGCCAATGCTGCCGCCATACCGGGAGTCAAATCTGTCGCTTCCTGACAGGGACAAGATTCACAGAAAAATCCCTCTCGGAAGGACCAGCGCCGGGGCGGAGCCCCGCAGATACCACAGGCAAGATCAGGAAAGCTGCCCTCCAGCTGACAGACACGGACCTCATAGACCACCTTCAGAAGCGTTTCATCCAGTTCCGTATCACTGAGCAGATACAGGGAATTCAACAGCAGGGACAGAAGCTCGCCCCCTTCCGGCCCAGTGCCAATCCGCTCGGCTACGTCAGCAAAATATTGCGCCAACGCCAAACGAGACAGGTTCTGCCGCAGATTGTAAAAAGCCGCTTCCGGCTCCGCGGCATCCACCACATACATGCCCCGGCCCCGAAACAGCTGAAATTGAGAATAAACAAAATTTTGGGCATAAAGCGCCGACTGCTTTCGGTTCCGTCCCACACCCCGCGCCAGGACATGGATCCGTCCCTCCTCCGCCGTCAGCAGCGTCAGCACCATATCCCGCTCTCCGCAGGGCTTTGCCTTCAAAACCACACCGGACACCGCTTTATTCATGCCTGTGCCAAATTCCTTTCGTCAGAACTCGTTGTATTCCCCAATAAGCCGCTCATCGTCCCGCCAGCCTTCCCGAACCTTGACCCGGCACTCTAGGAATACTTTCCGTCCCAGCAGTTCCTCGATTTCCTCCCGGGCTTGTGTCGCAATCCGTTTCAGCGTCTGCCCCTGCCGTCCGATAATGATCCCCTTGTGAGACTCCCGTTCACAAATAATATTGACAAAAATCCGGGTCACACCGCCCTCCGGCCCGTCTTCAAACAGCACGGTTTCCACCGCCGTACCGTGCGGAACCTCTTCCCGCAGATTCCGCAGCAGCTTTTCCCGCACCAGCTCCGAAGCCAGATAACGCTCACTGCGGTCGGTCGCCGACTCGGTGGAATAGAACAGCGTATCCGACTCTGGCAAACGGGACAGAATTTCGTCCATCAGAAGATCCACCCCATCCTGCCGGGGAGCGCAGAGCGGAACAACCGCCGCAAAGGAATGGAGGTGGGCATACTGGTCAATCACTTCCAGAATTTTGTTTTTTTCAATTTTATCAATCTTTGTCAGTACCAGAATGCAGGGAATGCCGGACAGGGTAATCCGGCCGATCAGCTGGCGCTCCTCTTCCCCCGGACGGCGGCATTCGGCAGTCAGCAAAATTAGGTCGGCCTCCGCCAGAGATTCCCAGGCAGCCTGGAGCATAGCCTGTCCCAATTTGTTTTTGGGAGCATGCAGACCGGGCGTATCCAAAAATACTGCCTGAACTCCATCCCGATTATAAATGCCGGCAATCCGGCTGCGGGTCGTTTGAGGCTTATCCGATACAATAGAAATCTTTTCTCCCAAAATCGCATTCAGCAAAGTGGACTTTCCCACATTGGTCCGTCCCACAATGGCAATAAAACCTGTTTTCATTCCGATTCCGCATTCCTTTCTGTATCCTCCGGCCGCTCCCCGGAGCTTTTTCCGTTTCCGCCCCAGCACACAAACAGTATCCCGCCTACCGCGAGAGCCGCGGGAATCAACCCACCGGGAAAGCGCAGCTTGTCCCATACCAGCATCCAATGCGCCGGGTCCCGGAACAAAATCACAAACACCGCCACAGACAGCATTGCGGTAACCAGCACCGCCCCCGCCCCGGCGTCCTTGGCTTTTTTCGCCAGCGGATCCAACCGACAGGAACAAAAATCCACAGCCGCCTCTACGGCGCTGTTCAGCAATTCCGCCACAAGCACAATTCCGCAGACAATTGCCAAAACCGCAGCCTGAAAGGCGGTCACCTCATACCAGATTCCAAACAGAATCACAAACGACACCGCCGTCAAATGAATCCGGAAATTCCGCTCCTCCCGCACCGTCCGGCCAATCCCCCGAAACGCACAGCCGAATCCCCGCAAAAAAGCACGAACCCACCTCATACCGGCCGCGCAAGTCCCATGGCCTGCAAAATTCGCTCTTGCTTGCAGAACATCACACTTTCCTCCCGGTCCCCCTGCTCATGATCATACCCCAGGCAATGCAGCACCGAATGGGCCACCAAAAAAGCAACCTCCCGGGCAAAGCTGTGGCCATAGTCCTCTGCCTGCGTCCTGGCCTTTTCCAGGGACAATGCAATATCCCCCAAAAAGCCATCTTCTTCCGCCGGAAAAGACAGTACATCGGTTACTCGGTCGATTTGCCGAAACTGCCGATTCAGCTCCCGAATTTTTCGGTTGCTGACCAACAAAACCGACAACTCTCGATCGTCTGCAATTCCCTCCTCAGCAAGTACCGCGTCAGCAGTCCGGCAAATCAAGGTCCGAAGCTCGTCCGTCACCGGAAGCATCCGCTGTCCGTTGCGAATCTGTACCTGACAGGGCATATTTTCTCAATCCTTTCGTCTGTGAAGACGGTATTCTTTCCGTTTTCTCCCACCGGTTGGCGTTTCTGCGGCAGCATCGTAGGCGCGGATAATCTTCTGCACCAGACTGTGCCGGACCACATCCCGGTCGGTCAGTCGGCAAACTGCAATATCTTCAATCCCGTTCAAAATCCCCATGGCCTGCTTCAGTCCGCTCTGTTTTCCGGCAGGCAGATCAATCTGCGTAATATCCCCGGTAATCACAATTTTGGATCGGAACCCCAAACGGGTCAGAAACATTTTCATCTGCTCGCAGGTGGTATTCTGTGCCTCGTCCAGCAAAATAAAGGAATCGTCCAGGGTCCGGCCGCGCATATAAGCCAGGGGCGCAATTTCAATGACGCCTTTCTCCAAATATCCCCGATAGGTTTCCACCCCCAGTAGATCGAACAGGGCGTCGTGCAACGGACGAAGATAGGGGTCTACCTTGTCCTGCAAATCCCCAGGCAGAAAGCCCAGCTTTTCCCCGGCCTCCACCGCGGGACGTGTCAGCACAATCCGGCTGATCTGTTTGGCCCGCAGCACCGTCACCGCCATGGCCACCGCCAAATAGGTTTTTCCGGTACCGGCAGGCCCTACCCCCAGGGTAACCGTATTTCCCCGGATCGCTTCCACATAATTTTTCTGTCCCAGCGTCTTGGGTTTGATGGGCTTTCCTTTCGAAGTAATGCAGATACAGTCGCTTCCCAGACCGGAAAGAGCCGCAATGTCCCCCTCCTGAATGGCAGAAATAAAATAATCCACATTCTGAGGGGTAATAATCTCCCCCTTCATAGCAAGCTCCGCCAAGGACAACAGCACCTGCTTTGCCCCCGCCACCGCAGCCTCTTCTCCGGAAAGCTTGACTTCACCGCCCCGATTGACCACCGACACGCCGAATACGGTCTCAATCCGTTTCATATTTTCATCAAAATTTCCAAACAGGTTACGTATCAGGTCCAGGTTTTCCAGTTCTACGATCTGTTCCAATCTTTCACCTTTTTCTTCATTTATCGTCCTTACCGCTGTAAATCTCCCGACTTACAGCAATTTGCTCAATAGTCGTATAAAAATACGCATACCGAACACATTCTCCATCCGACACACAATTTTCCCGTTTATCTTCAATTTCCCGGCCAGGCAACCAGATTCGCTCCCGTTCTTTCAGCTGCCGCAGCGCTTCTTCCCGAGCCTGCTCCTCCGTATAGCGGTACACAATCTCAGTCTGTTCAGTCTGTTCGGTACGAATCAGGGAAAAGGGCAGCACCAAATTGTCTCCAATGTGCAGTGTACTCTCCGAAACTTCCGTCCGATACTGCTCATATTCCGGCTCGGGACGAAGTGTAAGGTCAAACCGATGTCCAAACAGCACAAGACTGTAATAAGAACGACTCCGGCCGGTATCCACAGTTTCCGTCTGCCGATAAGGCACCGTTACCGACAGGGTCCGAAACGTCCGGGCCCGGACCGAAGCCATAGCGTGCACCAGCCGGTATCCCATAATTTTACTGTCGATAATCCCGCCCACCAACAGCTGTCCCTCCACCACCGCATCTCCAGCCTTCACATACGGCACACCCTCCAGAGTTTCAATGGAAATAATCTGCCCCTCGGAGGAAGCATAGATATTGCAGGGCACATCGGCAGGCACATGCTCCGGCGCAGGGTCCGCCAGAACAACCTCCACCACAGCTCGACTTCCGGACAAATTGACCGAAACAAAAGAAATATCATCAAAAGCAAGCATCACAGCATATTTCAGTTGACGGAAATTTACCGAGGGTGCAAACGTTCCAACTTCAAAGCCGTTTTCTGCCAGAACTGCTTCAATTTCTTCAGCCCGGGCCGCACTTACCCCCGGCACCTCGATTTTCCAGACAAACAGGGAAAGAACAAACAGATCAATCAGAAACAACAAAAATCCGACCAACAGTCCCATCCGATACCGATACCGGCGCAGAAGCACTGGAAGCCCCCGGGTTTCGCACAGCTCCAATGTCACACCACACCGCAGACTCACCGGCGCCAAATCCGGATATTGCCCCAGACGGACCTTTCCCTCCAGAATTCCCGGGCATTTCCGCCGCAAACCCCAGATTTCAATTCCGGCCCGGGCCGCTTCGGTTACAAACCGCTCTCCGTAGGCTCCTTGGATTTCAAACACCGCGCAGCCCAGCATCCAGGCGGTCAGTCCAATAAACCGCTTCATGCCATGAACTCCAATCCGGTCAGGCATCCTTCTACCAAAACCGTTCCCATAGCGAGATGTTTTAATTGCAGCTCTCGGCCGTTGAGACGGATATTGTACTTTCCAGTATTAAGTTTGATTGTCTCCGGCTCATACTCTAGGATTCCGCGGCAGCCCTCCACCAGAACCTGTCGGTTTCCGCAAAATTCAATCTGCGGATCGCTGTTTGCGCCGTTTTTCATTTCCCGTTCGTTCATATACGCGCCTCCCGTTTCTGTTACTAAAAACATATTCGGGCCAAATGGGAAATATGAAAACCGCAGAGCTTCCTTTCTTTAAATTATTATAGCACACTTCCCCGGGGTTTGTCAATCGCCCCGGCAAAATCGTTTCAATTGTTTACCATTCTTTCCTTTTTCGTCCGCCACCTCTCAAATTCAGCGTTCCCCTTTTTCTGAAATCGATTCAAAACGGTGTCGGGTTCCGTCGCTCTTTTTTCAAAACCTTCCGTCGATTCCGCAAAAAGAACCAAATTTTTCACTTTTTTTCTCTTGCGTCAAAAACAAAAATATGTTATACTGATTAAAAATAAAATGACTGTGAGGGAATATTGTGGACTGGTCTTCCGTCTGGAATGAGCTGGCAGCGCTTTGTATCCGTTATGCCGGAAAAATTGTCGGGGCGCTGATTGTCCTGGCCGTTGGCTCAGCGCTAATCCGTTGGTTGCTTAAGCATATGCCAAAATGGCTCCGCCTCCACAAACTGGACGAAACCGTGGCAAACTTTATCCGAAGTATGGTTCGGATCTTGCTTTATGCGGTTTTGTTGATCAGTATTATTTCCATTTTAGGAGTCCCTCTTTCCTCGATTCTCGCCGTAGCGGTTTCGGCCGGAGCAGCCGTAGCCCTTGCCCTTCAAGGGGCCCTGTCCAATTTTGCTAGCGGACTGATGCTTTTGATTTTTAAGCCTCTGGAAATCGGACACTACATTGAAGTAGACAGCGTTTCGGGCACAGTTATCGATGTTGGGTTATTTTATACCATACTTTGCACCCCGGACAATAAGCATATTACCTTGCCCAATTCTTCCCTGACCGGAAAAACCATCATCAACTATTCCAAAGAAAAAACACGCCGGGTAGACCTGGCCTTTTCGGTCGCCTACAGAACCGATGTGGAAAAGACAAAAACGTTGATTCAAAACCATATTCAGCAGGATCCCCGTATTTTAACAGACCCGGAGCCCTTTGTCCGCATGACTGAGGCTGCCGATTCTTCTTTGATTCTGACCGTGCGTGTCTGGTGTGAGTCCAGCCTGTACTGGCCGATCAAGTTTGATCTGCAGGAGCAAATCAAAGAACTATTCGACAAAGAAGGTGTGGAAATTCCCTTCCCACAACTAGATGTTCATGTAAAACAATAAAAAAGGAGATTCTCCATGAAACGGATTCAAAACAATCCTTTGTGTCTGCCGTCTACTCAGACGGCTTGTTCTCCTTTTCCCGTTCTATTGTGAACGGGATTTTTTTTGCGTTTAAGCAAATGCTTATGATATAAAAGGAGGAAACTGTAAAAATGAAAAAAGAAAAAATCGCGATCGGCGAGGAAGGTATCTATGACGCCAGAACATTAGGCGCGCCCCGCATGCTGATTCTCGGAGTTCAGCACATGTTCGCTATGTTCGGCGCCACAGTGCTCGTTCCGGCCATTACCGGTCTGTCCGTTTCATCAACCCTGCTGTTTGCCGGGCTAGGAACCCTGCTATTTCACCTGATTACTGGCCGAAAGGTTCCGGCGTTTCTGGGATCATCCTTTGCATTTCTGGGCGCTTATGGACTCGTGACAGCATCGGGCACCGATATTCCACTGACTTATTCCAGCTTCGGCGTTGCCTGCGCGGGACTGTTGTATTTAGTGCTGGCATTGCTGTTTAAGCTGTTTGGCGCACAGCGGGTTATGAAATTCTTTCCGCCCATCGTTACGGGCCCAGTCATCATTGCCATCGGTCTGACCCTTTCCGGAACCGCAATTCAAAGCAGTCAAAGCAACTGGTGGGTCGCACTGATTGCCATTCTGACGGTCATTATCTTCAATATCTGGGGCAAAGGTATGCTGAAAATTATCCCTATTTTGCTGGGAGTTATTGTTAGCTATGCTTCGTCTATGATTCTTGATCCCGCCTCCCGTACCGCTATGGTAGAACGGGTTGCGGAAGCTGACTGGATCGGTCTACCCTTCCAATGGGGAGAAACCGCGTTTTCTATTTTTGGGGAAAGTCTGGATACCGGAATGCTGATCTCCGCCATTATTACAATTATGCCCATCGCTCTGGCCACCATGGTTGAGCATATCGGGGATATCTGTGCCATTTCTTCCACGACCAAACGCAACTACATTTCCGACCCCGGACTACACCGTACCCTGCTGGGCGACGGAATGGCGACCAGCATCGCAGCGTTGTTCGGCGCGCCCGCAAATACTACGTACGGAGAAAATACCGGTGTTCTGGCACTGTCTAAGGTCTATGATCCTCGGGTCATTCGTCTGGCCGCAGGCTTTGCGGTTTTGCTGTCCTTTTGCCCCAAATTTGCGGCCGTGGTGGCCGCTATGCCCCAGGCGACAATGGGAGGTGTGAGCCTGGTACTGTACGGAATGATTTCCGCTGTGGGCGTCCGGAATATTGTAGAAAATAAAGTAGACTTCTCCAAAAGCCGAAATGTGCTGATCGCAGCACTGATTCTGGTTCTGGCCATTGGAATTAAATATGGCACGGGCGCAGCGGCAGGCATTGTCTTCCACATCGGAACAATGACGATTAACCTGTCCGGTCTGGCTATTGCAGCCATTGTAGGTATCGTACTGAACGCCGTTCTTCCTGGAAAAGATTATAAATTTGGAGTCGACGCGCAGGGCGACACTTCGGTAAATTTTAAAGTCTAAAGGAGGTTTCCCCTTTGAATCAAACTGCAGTTTCTGTTCAAAACAATACTCCGCCGATCCGCTTCGGCACCGGCGGGTGGAGAGCGGTAATCGGATATGACTTTATTTGTCCCAATATCCGCCGGATCGCTTATGCCGTGGCCTGCCGCATCGAAAAAGAACAAAAAAAAGATACGCCAGTTATTATCGGCTACGACCGTCGCTTTTTGTCAGATGCGGCGGCCCGCTGGATTGCGGAGGTTTTTGCGGCAGCGGAAATCCCCGTGCTTTTTCTCCGGAGAAGCGCGCCGACGCCCCTGATCATGCATACTGTTCTCAAAAACCGCCTATATTACGGAATTGAAGTAACAGCATCCCACAATCCCTCCAATTACAACGGAATCAAATTGATTGTGGAAGAAGGACGGGACGCTCCGATAGAACTAACCGAACAGCTGGAGCAGGATATCTCCGCCCAGGAAGGAAAGGAAATCCCGTGGATTTCCTTTGAGGACGCCGTAAAACAAGGAAAAATCACTTTTCTCAAAAACCCTTTTAACGCATTTATTGACGACATCTTGAAAGTAATTGATACCGATGCTATCCGGGAACACGATATGCGAATTCTCTTTGATCCAATGCATGGTTCGGCCATTTATCCCATGACCGTCATTCTGAGCACTGCCCGCTGTACCTTGGACTTGATTAACGACAGAAAAGACGCTTATTTCGGAGGTATCA
>CALXAO010000117.1 GCA_944386295.1 uncultured Clostridia bacterium
AAGTGTTGCACTTGATAGTATAATTCACCTCAAAATAAAAATTATTATCCTGAATCTCTCTTGAATTCAGGGTTGTTCGACAGACTGAATCTCCGAAAACAATGTTTTCGGAGATTTTTTATTTTTGCCAACTCCAAAGGGAAAAGTATCGATTTATCGAATACATAATTTGTTCTGTGCTGTCCTCTTTTTGAAAAACACAAAGCGCTCCAATTGTTCGTTTTCCTCGCGTATATAGCCCCGTTTTTCCATATAATCATCCAAGGAAACTCCCGGTTTAGCCAAAATGACCTGAGGTGCGCCTTTGAACTGAACTCTGTATCGGTAAACAGAATCAAAATAAGTCTGTTCAGGGGCAGAAAAGGGGTTTCATGTATTTAATTTAATATAGGACAGTAAAGAGCCTGTGCCCAAAAGAAAAAAACAGAAGTAAAATTTCTGCGACTATTTTCAGCTGCTGTCGATTTACTTAGTTATCTTCTTTTCCAATTGCCCCCGGATTTGTTCTGCGTTTAAAGATTTTGTGTGCTTTATGGGTTTCCAGTCCACCTTACAGAACAGAGATGCAACGGCAATGGGAATATAGGTAAACATATATAGCGGAAAAGTAAAAGTATAAAGAATTTTTTTCCATGGAGGTGCACAGATTTTTTTCCATTCGCTGATTGTCGTTAGCGTTCCCAGGAACCAAAGGGGCAGGTAAGCCCCTGCAATTATCGTTCCCAGAAACTCCAGGATAGGAAGAGGACTTTGTCCGGTCAGTAGCAGCAAAAGTAGACCGATCAAGTTCACTGCGGCTCCGGTCAGAGTAAGAACTGCGGCTGGAAGAACTGACATTAAATGATCGTAGCAGGAAAAATTCCCTTTTACGCAGCCGACTGCCATTTGGGAACCGTAACGGCGGATCACCTGAAGCCACCCCTTTGCCCAGCGCATTCTCTGCCGGAAGGACTGACGTAACACAGAGGGTTGTTCATCGTAAAATACAGCGGTAGGACAATAACCGATTCTTTCTCCTGCCAACATGTTTTGTATGGTGAATTCTGTATCCTCTGTTAAGAAAAAGCAGTTCCACCCGTCATTCTTCCACATGACTTCCCGACTGAAAAGAAACCCGGTGCCGGAAACAAGACAATTGACATGCAACTGCATTCTTGCTTGATTCAGATATTTGGATTCCCTCAAAAACCAAAGAGAATGCCCGGCGGAAATCCAGTTATCACCGTAGTTTTTAGAATTGCGATAGGAAGTCAGAATACTATAGCCTTCCTGAAAGGTTTTATCCATTTCTTCTATGTAGGTTTCTTCTACAATATTGTCGGCGTCAAAGACAAAATATCCATCAAAGGGATCGCTAGGACAGTCATTCCGGATTCTGTCCAGCAAGTATTTCAATGCGTATCCTTTTCCGATTTGCGTTCGGTGAAAACGCTCATACACTACAGCGCCCGCCCTGCGAGCTTTCTCTGCAGTGCTGTCGGTGCAGTTATCAGCAACGACAAACACGGTAATTTTTTCTTTAGGATAAGTTTGTCGGCAGAGACTGTTAATCAATTCTGAAATTACCGGTTCTTCATTTCGGGCGGCGATCAGAATGGCATAGCGGTTTCCGGAAATTCGGCAGGGATTCTTTGGTTTCGGACACTGTTTCAACCAGGGAACGGCAAGATAGAGTGACTGATAGGCATAGCATAGAGTGAAAACAATGCCAAGAATCAGATTAATGATTTGAATTAATTCCATGAGAAATCTCCTTTTCCGAGATAGTGTGGAAGGTAAGAATAACCTTAAACAGGTCGCCGTCTACCGTGAGTGTTAATGTCCCTTGTTGGAGTTCAGTCAGGCTGCGGGCAATGGACAGCCCCAATCCACTTCCCTCTGTATGCCGGGAAGCGTCACCTCGGACAAATCGCTCCATCAGTTCTTCTCCTGAAATATTCAGTGGGGCAGAGGAGATGTTCCGGAACGTAATGATTGCTTGCCCAGCAAGTTCCTCCAGGGAAAGATATACGCGGCTGGAGGGCAGTGCGTATTTGCAGATGTTGTTCATTAAATTATCCAAAACTCGCCACAAATGTTGTCCGTCTGCCAAAATCCGGACGGGGACAGAAGGCAGCGTCAGAACCGGTTCCAGGTTTCTAGCCCGAAGCTTGTCGTTATATTCTCCCACAGCCTGTGACAGCAGCACTCCAACTTCACAGGGCTCCAGCGTGGTTTTCAGATTTCCGGTAGAAGCTTTGGAAGCCTCCACTAAGTCTTCAATCAGTTTTTTTAATCGGGCGGATTGCCGGTCAAGAACTTCCAAATAGTTTTTTATGGCTTCATTTTCCGGCTCCTCTTTTTTAATCAAGTCTACATAATTTATAATAGAGGTCAGAGGCGTTTTGATATCGTGAGAAACGTTGGTGATTAATTCGGTTTTGAACCGTTCGCTTCGCATCCGTTCCTCCACAGCGTGAGACATGCCGGCGCGAATGCTGTTAAGCCGGTCTCCAAACCGTTTGAAATCTCCGTACAAATATTGTGTGTCGACTTTGTAATTCAAATCCCCCGCCGCAATGGTTTCACCGCCTTTTTGCAGTTTGCGCAGGGAAACGGCGATCAGGAGAATCAGAGGGATCAAGGTTACGGTTTTCAAAAACCACCAGAAAAAGAAAGAGCCGGAGTTTTCAGAGAGTAGCATCATAAACAAATCCAGTGAAAAATATGCAATCAGCGACAGTGCGGTTTTCCAGGTCAGTGAGAGGTTCCGAAATAAATATGCCAATCCGCGCAGCAGTTTTCCCAACCCGCGAAATAGCG
Source organism: uncultured Clostridia bacterium (assembly GCA_944386295.1). Lineage (GTDB taxonomy): Bacteria > Bacillota > Clostridia > Oscillospirales > UBA644 > CALXAO01. Next base: position 2,803 of record CALXAO010000117.1, read on the forward strand.
CAGAAAGCAGAAAATACGTCAGCGTTCCTTTAATCAGCTTCCCGGTTTTAACACGGGCAGCAAAGCTCATTAGATACCAGATGATTATCAAAAAGCCGGTTATAATGCATATTCCTGCGGCAATCAGCGCAAGCCATGCGCCTGCCGAGGCAAAGGCTTGCAGCATGGAAAACAGCAATACAATAATCAGAATAAATCCTGCGGTCATTACATCAAAGGGAACAGATCGGTCGAACCTGTTCAATTCCGGTTGTTCGCATCCTCGTTTTCGCCCAGCGGCACAACACAGGAAAATCAGCAAAAGAATGGTGGACAAAAGGCTGATTACTGCAAAACCGATTATCCAATGGCGGAGACGATATCCATTACTGACAAGAAAGTTTGCAACAGCATATCTGTCACTAAGGGGCTGTCCTTCTCCCGGACCTCCGGTTATCGTTATGATAGAAGATGCTCCGGGCAGGCTGAACTGAACTTCGGTTTCCCAGAGAACCGTTTGACCGTTCCGGTTGTCAGCAAGAACCATTCCGGCTGCATCTGTGACTGTAAAAAGAAAATTCATATTTGCAAAATACTGTTCAGTATTCCATTTACCATAATTTTTATAGTAATTTCCCACAGAATACAGATCACTTGCAATCAATGTCTGCATAGTATTTTGCTGCACCGCAGCTTCCGATTGTGTGTAAAAATTATTTTCTGCCATGAGATAAATGCCTACCGGAGAAAAAACTGCGGTAATTGCAGAAATTGTTAGCAGAATCAGTGCGGCGATTTTTGCCGGAAGACTGTGTGTAATTTTATTCATGAGGATTGTCTCCCTTGTTCCAATTTGTATCCTTGGCCCCAGACCACCTTTAAACAGCGGGGTTCCGAGGGATTGATTTCAATTTTTTCACGGAGGTGCCGGATGTGAACGGCTACGGTACTTTCCGCACCGTAAGGGGTATTTCCCCAAACTTGGCGGTAAATATCTGCGGGAGAAAGAACTTTGCCCGGATTCCGCAGGAACAGCCGCAGAATTTCATATTCTGTAGGTGTGAGATTAATGAGGTCGCCGTCCAGTGTTACCTGCTTTGCGTTGTCATCCATCTGGATTCCGCCGCAGCGATAGCGATCCGGAGCCTGCAGGACGGTTCCTCCCAGCTGCAGGTAACGGCGAAGATTGGCACGAACTCTGGCCAGGACTTCCACAGGGTTGAAAGGCTTGGTAATGTAGTCGTCCGCACCCATATTCAGACCGAGAATCTTGTCGGTGTCTTCTCCTTTGGCCGTTAGAAAAATTACCGGAACGTTACTCTCCTTTCGAAGGTTTGCCGTTGCGGTAATTCCGTCCATTTCCGGCATCATGATGTCCATGAGAACCAGATGTATTTCCTGTTCTGCTAAAACTGAAAGCGCCTGTTTTCCATTGAATGCTTCCCTCACCTGATAACCTTCTGCTTCCAGATAAATCCGAAGTGCGGTTACAATGTCCTTTTCATCGTCACAGACCAGTATGTTGTACATCCTTTTCTCCTCCGTGGTTTTATTATACAGGAAAAACGTTTAAGAATCAATCTGCAAAACCTTTAAAATTGTTTTAAGGTTTTTTTTATTATAACAGATATTGCGATAAAAGTCAACGCTTCTTTATTGGTAAAAAATGACCGCAGGCACAAAAAAACTTGCCTGCGGTTTATGAAATTTGTTGAATTCGTGCTTATACCAGTTTTTCTTTTTTCATCCACTGCATCATATCTGCAATTGTTTCTTGCATGGGACGGACATGATAAGAAAGCTCTTTTTTTGCCTTTTCATTGGAAAAAAGCGCGTTACTGGTCAGCGTGTAAAGGGAATAAGGAGTATAAAGCGGGGGAGCTTTGCGGATTTTGTAATAAATTTCAGATAACGGTGCGGTCAGCTTTGCAAACCACATGGGAAGAAAGGTTCGGATTGGTTTCTTTTTAGTGACTTTTTGAAAATATTCCAACATCTGTGGAATGGTATAGTATTTTCCGGACAGAATATAACATTCTCCCGGTTTTCCATGTTCTGCACAGGACAAAATTCCTTCCGCGACGTCTCGTACATCGCAAAAATCATAGCCTCCTCGAACGCCCGCAGTCAGGGAACCGTTGTAGTAATCCTTGAATAACTGTGTAATGTGCCCTCTGCCACGGTCAAAAGGACCGCAAATGCCGGAAGGGTGTACTACCGAAGCGTTCAGCCCCTGTTCCGCCGCGTCCAGAACTAGTTGTGTTGCTTCCGCTTTGGTTTTTGCATACATCCCAACAACCTTGTCTGGAGAAAAATGGCGGATTTCAGTTATGGTTTGGTTTTTGGGTAATTCCGGTATGGCATGAACTGAACTGACGTACACCAATTTAGACACCTCGGTCCGAATACAGGCGTCCAAAATATTCCCAGTTCCGTTTACATTGACTTCGTAGACTTTTTTTTGAAATTTGGATGCAATACTGACGATTCCTGCGCAGTGAATAACCTTTCGTTCGGTTTCTGGTAATAAAATAAAAAAGGGGACTAAGGTATCCTTTTGACAGATATCGCCTCGGAAAAGTTCTGTTCCTTCCAAATCCTGTATATTGCGTTCTGTGGGCAACACCAATGCCCGTACGCGCTTTCCCAAGGCCAATAGTTGTCGTACAATGGTACTTCCCAGATGTCCGGCCGCTCCCGTAACCAAGTAAATCGTTTTCATGATAAGAACATCTCCTTTCCATGATCTGATTTTATAATACCATAAATAATATATCTAATTGTGTTATTTTTATGAAAATTTTCGGGGAAAGCGCTTTTACTTTTGCAACGCGGCCTTATCCTATTAAAAAACAAAAAAAACCTCCTAAAAACAAGGAGGTTGTACAAATTCGGTACATTGACGGGATTATAGTCTTGTTTACTGTTTAATTGTCGTCGTCTTCTTTCCAGTTGTTTTTAATGGCATTGCATTTTGCTCTGTATTCCATGTAATCAGAAAGACCGTAAACAATATTATCAATAATAGTAATGCAATAAACAAATTTTTGTCCATTTATAATTTGGACAAATTCATCTTCCCTGTTGATCCTGCCAAATTTCTTTTTCATAGAACAGTGGTCCTTTCTTTTCTGCTTTTTATGTTTTTCAGAAAATCTTATGAATTTTTAAGATTTTACTAGTGTCTTACATGACAGTATTATTATACTTGATTTCTGTAAGATTGTCAAGGATGTTATAAGCATAAGGACTGAAAGGAGCTACCTTCTTTGTCGTAAGCGGTGGCTATGAGGGGTGTGTAGATGCGGTCATCTGCCGCATATCAGCAAACAGTGCTTCTGTAATACCATAGTGCTTGTTTGAATTTTTTTAAGTTTGCTTATCGAAAACTCCATCCGTTTTTTCAAACATAAAAATTAAATTTTTTTCACGGTCTATGTTAATATAAATATTGTGTTTAATGAAAAATAGAATTCTTTTCATTGTGATATTATCTAAAATAGTATCATGAGTTGAAGGCTCACAAATGAAAGTAGTCGCTCCGGGTACAGGTTTTATCAAATTATCTTTGGTTCCTTCTGCTATCAAGGTTAATTCCGATATATTCAAAACATATTTTGTATTATAGCATGTGTAAATTCCGCAGAAGTATCGGTGTCCATATAATATTAATTTTAAACGATTCTAACCCACTATGACACTTTCACGGATACTCCGTGCAAAGATGTCAGTGGGCTCTCCGAGGGGGAGTGGGGCGTTACCCCGTTATCTGCGGATAACACCCCCGCAGTGCCGCCCTTTGAAAAGGGCACCCTGCACCCCGCCTAAACTTTACGGTTGCGAAGTCGGTTGTTTTGCTTCTTGGCAAATTCGCTTGCCGCCGCCTGTCGCTCATCGCTATACGGCTCGGTCAACCGAAAACAAAACCGACCTTTCGCAACCTCAAAGAAAAGACCGCCATCCTCTGTATCATCGGTAAGCCTGCACAGATTGGGATGTTTTTTAGCATAGGCGGTCAATCTGTTTTTGAGATCGGTGTTATATGTGTTCACCGTTATCCATCGACTTGCTTCATCGAAGAATATCTCCGTTGTTTTCTGCGATTTTTTAAGTCCTGTTTTCATCATTTCACGCTCCTTTCAAAAATTGGCTTGATTTTTCTTGTGTTTTTTAAGCAGGGCATTTTTGAGCGATTTTTCACAGTTCAAGACTTGTAAAAAATACGGATTTTTTAATAGAAACACCCCGAACGATGCGAACATCGTCAAAACATTTTCTGTTTGTAAAAGCACCGACTTTTACAGTTCAAGAGCCATTTTGCCGTTCTACCCGAATGTCGTTCCTGCCCCTGATTTTCAGCGGCGTTGTTTCGCTCATATCATCGCAAAATCATATCCCATTCATACGGTCATTCAGTTGTTAAGTACAAGCGGCTTTTTATTGCCCCTCAATAAGTAGCCACCGAGAAGGGCAAAAATATAACCATTTCAAAAATCTTTTTCTACCTAACGTCAAAAAACTTCGATTTTATGCATAGTTTTTTGAAAAAAGGCAAAACAAAAAGCCGCTACACAGACACCAAGAATCGGCGGGAGCTTTGCTCTCGCTTCAAAATGATGTTCTATGTAGCGGCTTTGAAAATGAAAGACGGGACTGTTGTCGCACCCATTCACTCGCTAACAGTACCAAAACGCATAGAGTGGTGGGTGACGGTATTTTCTCTTAGCATACCGCCGGCATTGGGTGGCTTTGCCACATCTCAATCTTACATCGTATTCAGCTGTAAACCCTCGTTTGAAGGGATTATATTATACCATAAAACCCGCCGTAAATCAAGAAATTTACGACGGGTTTTGAATATTTTTCGGATTTTAGGGAATACTAATAACTTTTATAGTAAAAACGAGGAGTGTGTTTGTTGCACTCCTCGTTTTATCTCGGTTTACATTTTCATAAATGTGTGCTATAATAGGACATACAAAGTCTTATTTTCGCAACTTCTTCAAGTCCGCAATGATTCCGCGAACAATTTCCATTTGTTCAGGCTTGAGTCCCTCAAGCTCCTTCGCAAGCAAGAGAGCGGCACTGCTTGATGCCGTGTCGGATGCAAAGAACTCACTGGGTGTTACTCCAAGATATTCGCAAATATATAGAAAGCCTTGCATAGACGGCATAGAATTCCCGTTCTCGATTCTATTGATATAACTGGGATTCTGACCGATATCAAGGGACATTTCTCTTGCGGAAACGCCCTTTTCTGTACGGAGCTGAGCAAGACGGGTTGCGATCAATTTTTCATACATAGAGTATTTCACCACCTATTCTGTTTCCTATAAGATATTATATGCTACACGCACTCGATTTATAGGACAGTAGGTGTTTAACTTTGCACAAGATAGGACATAACATATCTCAACAGTAACGAAAGTGAGCCACGAGATGAATTATTCACCGCTTGATATAACAACCGTAAGCTTTTTCGGGCACCGATATATAGACAGATTTTCATTTGCGGAAGACAAATTAGCAGAGATTATTGAGAATCTAATCAGAACAAAACCTTATGTGGAGTTCCTTGTAGGGCGGGACGGAGATTTCGATCAGATTGTGTCTTCGACTATAAGAAGAGCAAAAGAGAAGTGCGGCACTCACAACTGTGCTCACACCCTGGTGCTACCCTATATGACTGCGGAGTTTCGGGACAATCAAGAGTCCTTCTATGATTATTATGATGAGGTGGAGATCGCCTCGGATATGTTCGAGAATACACATTTCAAATCTGCATTTCAACAAAGGAACCGCTATATGGTAGACCGCTCGGAGATTATCTATTTCTATATCGACCATGAGAGCGGCGGAGCCTATCAGACATATCACCGATGCAGACCTTAATTGGAGAGACAAAAACTCCCGTAGTTCGATTGAAATGAAGGATCCCACATCTCGTCCCGAGATTGCGGAAAAGCGTGACAATATGGATGAGTACGATGTCATTTTCGTCGGCTTCCCGATATGGTGGTATGTGGCTCCTACAATCATCAACACCTTCCTTGAGAGCTACAATCTCAGTGGCAAAACTGTCATTCCCTTTGCCACCTCCGGCGGAAGCGGTATGGGCAAGACCAATGAAATGCTTCAGCCGAGCTGTCCGAGCTCTACACTTTTTGAGGGCAAAATCATTCATCCCGGTTCTGCAAAAGCCGAGCTTACTGCATGGCTCAACAGCCTAAATGTATGAGGCTTGATTCATACTTTTCCAGATGACTTAAAAATCCGACCTCACTTTTTAGGTGAAGGTCGGATTTTCAGTCTGTCATATCTGCTATATTTACTACCGTTTTTCCCTGCTTTAAGGCATACCGATATGAATCGTCGGCTCAATGGCATAAACATCCGCACCGGCAAGCTCAGCTAAGACTTCGGCAACCTTGGCTGTAACACCGCTTGCCGAGAAATATGCAACTAATTTTCTGCTCATAATGGGGTTCCTTTCGAGATATGTTATTTAGAACAGCAGGGACATTTTGATGACTTCCTGCGTGCTCGGTTGGCAATTTTTGAGGTGTATTCACTGCCGCATTCAGCGCATATAAACCATGCATTTTTTTGAGAATTGGCAGTAAAATCAAACGGAGTTTTAGCCTCGTTTTTATCATAATTCCACTCTGCTGCAGCATCGGGGAACAGGTATCCGAACGACTCGCAGACAGGGCAACGGTAGCTTCTGCGCATTAGTTGTGCAGGGGTAGCAGAATAACTGTGACCGTTTTTGCATTTCCACATATATGCTGTATTTGAATAAGCATAAACGCTATTCGGATCAATGCCTTTATTTGCTTCTGCATCCCACTCATCAAGTAAATCGGGAAGCTGAACAAACAGCGAAGACTTGCAAAGCGGACAGCTTTTCACACTCAACTGAATGGTTATTTTTCTTTCCCAGGAGTGTCCTTCGGGGCATTCCCACAATACCGGTTGTGAGTAGTTTGGAGGGATTTCATAGGGAGATACAGTATTCTTTTTGCTCCAATATTTCAGCATATCGGGGTGTAGCTGAGCGAAGGAGCCGCTGCTTTTCGGACCGCATACGGAGCAATAACCGCGACGAATCCGCTTCTGGACCGATTCGGTTTCGGTATGTCCGTGAGCACAGATCCATGTCACGGTAACGGTTGAATTGCATCCGATTTCAGACGGCGAATTAGTGTTTGTATCGGCATATTCATCAAGCAATTTCGGCTGATTATTCGTCCGTGCATACTCGTCTAAGCTCATTTTAAACTTTCGCATTTTGTGCCCTCTTTTTGTTTTTGGGAGTCTCTTTGTTTAATAAAACAAAGAATGCACAGCACAAGGTCAGGATAAAGTAAACGGTGGAATCAACAGAAAGCGAGGTCAAGCATTCATAGCCGCAGAATGCCGACAAAGCAAAAATCAAAGCGAGAGTGATGTATTTATATATCTTCATTTGGTTCATCTCCTTACATTTTCTATTATAGCATAATAAAATCAAAATGTCAATAAACCAAATATAAAAAGTTGTGAACGGGATGAAAATTATATGTATGGGGAGGAAAATTTGCCTCCCCATTGTCATGCCGATATCGGAATATTTGACAGTTCTTCACCGAGAAGTTCGTTGCGAAGTCGCAGCTCCGGGCGGTATAAGCTCTTATCTGTCAGTGCTTTATAAAGTAGTTTTCTCGCTTCCTTCAGGTGTTCTTCGACTGCCCAACCGAGAAGTTCATAACCCTGCTTTTGACAGTAATCCAGCATATGGGCATATCTGAGCCAGTAGATTCTGGATACCGTACAGATCACCCAATCGTGAAATTCGGGATCCTTTGTAGCCAGTGTGCGGTAGTAGATTTTTGTATGCTCACAGGGCACATAGTCATATTCTCCGCGCTCATATTCAACAAGCTCAAACTTAGTCGGGACGGTATAATGGTCGTCATGTAGCAGCTCTTTGTATTCATCGGGAGACAGTCTTTCAATCGGTTTCGGCTGCACATATCCCTTCGGATTGTAGTCCACCGAGACGGCATCCTTGGGTATTCCGAACTCTACAATCAGAGCTTCCAAAAGCCGATTCAAATCCGAAAGCGGAATGTCCAGATACCCCGATGCAAGTCTCAGAGTGTCGCCGTGAGCACCGCAGGATTCGCATTTGAAGGTATTTGTGTCGGGGTAAATCCGACAGGAGCCAAGGTTTTTGTCTTGATGAAACGGACAGATTATGAGGGGAAGCCGAGTGCTTTCCCGTATCTTCGGCGAGTATTTTCGTGCTACTTCAAGGATAGGAATATGGTCCTTGAGCTTCTCTTTGGATATCGGCATATCCGGTCTTTTTCGCTTTGCGGTTTTCATTTGAATCATCTCCTTCGTGTATGAATCTTAGGTACTAACAGTATAGGAGTGATTTAATTTGCGTTTCAAGAAAACTGCAATGGGACAAAAGGTTGTTTCGGAAAGCGAGCGGTTAAATGAGGAAGTATTTGCTTTCTAATGGGATATCCCATTCAGTACTCAAAAGTGCGGTTCCAATGGGATATCCCATTGGAGCGGTATTCTCAAGAAGGCAATGGGATATCCCATTGGAGATAATAGACAGTACCTTTAGAGATGCATAATACATTCTCCGGACGATTTTGAAATACGGAATCCCCCTTAAAGGGTAATTATTGAATATACTTGAAAATCGTTTATTTATGATGAAAATCGATACATAATCGACATCTAATCGTTCCTAACCCGAGATAAATCGTTCCAATCAATGACAATCGCTTCTAAATGAGTTCAATAAATATTCTTTAAAAATCGTCTGTCTTTTTGAAATGATAGAGTTTCGAGAGTTTTTTGGCGATTATGATTTGCGGTTTGAGATGACTTTCATTTGCCAAAAATGAGCGGTCATCTTTTTTATGATTTTACCTTTTCAAATGATTTTATGACCGCCATACTTTCCTTGTCATTTATGACAGAAAAAATGACTGTCTTTAAGAAACGCAACAGAGGGTGAGAAATCCCTTATCATTTCATAGAGAACCTCATCATTATCTCGAAGAGAGGGGCATCCCATTATTTCAAAATGAGAGCACGACATCATTTCGAAACGAAGTTTCGCCAATCATTAATCTGAAAAGAAAATCCGAAATTAATCTGAAAAATCATCATATCGAAAAGACAGGTGTGTGCCCCGATAAATCTGAAATAAATCCGGAAATCCTTTCGAAATGAGAAATCATCTTTCATATCGAAATGACACACATCAATCATATCGGAAGGAAAGGCAATCCCCTCATATCGAAAAGAGAGCGGTCTTTCATTTCGAAATGAACACGCCGCCGATAAATCTCAAAACGAAAATCCGCAATTAATCTGCAAGGGCTTTCATATCGAAATGACTGCGCAAATATTCCCATAAGAACGGAAGGTCAACCTGCCCCTGCGGTGAAGTTTTCTTGAAACGGCTGTTTTTCCACAACCATATTGTTATCAACAGAAATCAACAAAGGAGTGGAAAACCTTATGACCTACGATGAGATATTGCTTGAAACCTACACCGAGAATATTGCGGAGCTTGAAGATGAGCGAGTGGGTATGACCTACTACAAAGGCTTCGACGGCGAAATCATCGAGAAGTATGTAACCTGCAAACGACCGAACTGCATCTGCCACTACGGATACCCTCACGGACCAAATAAGTATTTTCGTCACCGAGAGGGCGGTAGATGGGTGGAGCTGTACCTCGGCAAGAAGCTTGTCGACGAGTATGTTACTAAGGTGGAGTCGAACAAGCGTATTCGAGAAATCGAGAGAGAACTGAAGTCGATACGCAAGTCCCTCAGCGAGGTGCGGGCACGGCTTGGGCTTGATGACGAAAATGTTTCGTATGAACAGCTTCGCCTTAAGATAGATCCTGACTGAAGAGTCGGGTGGCATCACAGCCCGTTTTCGTCACGAAATCATTCATCTGCGGAGAGGGGTGCATCCCAGCCTGGTTCCGAGATGTCAGATGTTAATAACCAAACTGACACTTCGATACCCGTCAACGCCTGAGGCGTTCGTCCGCCATCGGGTGGCGGGTAACTCTATTTTCGTCAGCAAGATTTTTCCTGTCCGACGGGATGACGCCGTCTTCGATGCCTCTCGAGCGGGAGAGGGACAAACTTCGTGACCAAAACGGATATGGCATCAATTTGCCTGCGATGAGCATCACACTGTAGCTTCGGGCAGGTAAGTATCGAGAACGAAAGCCGACAGGTGATACCAATTGATGTCTGCAGGTGAATTCAGGAGACCGACTCTGCCACAATTTTCGTCAGCAAAAATTCAGTTTCGACTTTGAGGAGGTGAGGTGCTTCCGGAAGAGGTTACTTCTAAAGTATCGGTTGCTGACGAAATTGTGAGTGCTGTATCCCGAAAACTTGAGATATCAGATTCTCATTAGAGTTGTTAGCGACATTTTCGTTGTGAGCATCTTTTTGATGACGCTCAGCAATCTGCTGCATCGAATATTTCGTAAGTTTTTCGTGACCAAAACACAAGTTGAATGTTCACGGGGCTCATCGATAGAGTTCCTGCCGGTTACCTGTGGAACCCAAGTTTCCGCAAACGAAAAACAGTAAGATGTGAAAGCCGCAGCACAGAGTGCACTGCAGTCAGATGCTAACCGTACAGTTCATTTTCGTCAGGAAAAAACTCTTGGAATCCATGCGCGTCGACACGAGGAACATGTTCTGATAAATAATCTTTTCGTTATGAACTTTGTGCAGGGAGGTCGTCCGCATCCGGCATTCGAGTGGACAGGTGTGTCAACGCCTGCCTTTTCGTAACCAAAAACAAGTTTTCCCAGAACTGTTTGGCCACCACCCGGGTCATGACTAGGTATACGGGCAGTATTGCAACTGTTTTCGTCAGCAAATCAAGTAGAGAGCCAATGGACCATGGCCACTCCGTGGTAACCGACTTGTGTATCGCACTTACTTTCGTTCTTAACCACCGAGATGATTGGGCATTGCCTTAAGATACCATATGAGTTTAATAACGAAAAATCGGTTTTCCATCCTGCCCTGATCAACCCAAAGACGCCACTACAGGTTTTCGTCAGCGTATACTTCCTGGAGGGTACCTACTTAAGTATACGCTTACTCCGAAGGGCGTTAAATATATTTTCGTTACGATGTCTGTCCAATGAGCTCGCCGACAGGCAAACTTCCGTGACGAAAATCCTTTTGAGAATTCAGCTGACGGTAATTAATCCACGCGTGCCATCCGGGCAAAACTCTTTTCGTTATGAAAGCAAGTTTTCTTGAAACGGCAATTAAATACTTCCCAAATTGTTAGTACCAACAGTTAAAAACGATGAAGGAGGTAGTTCAAATGAAAACAGACAAATTTGTTTGCACAATGCAGTTGGTCGGTGCGAAAGGCACAGTTACCATTCGGGCAGGGTAAGGTCACCTTCCTGGCTTATGGGAATGCCACCGCAGGTGGCTAAGTCACAGTCATTTTAAAAATGAAGAACGGAGGATAACAAGGATGATAAAAATGACTTTCGCAGTCAACTACAATTTTGTAAACGAAAAAGAAGAAGTTGCTCTTACAGAAATATCCGTGCCGGCGGAGAATGAGGATGAGGCTGTTGAACGGCTTGTCGCAATTCTCGGTGGCAAGGATAGGTACGAACGGTACAAAGGCATCATCTTCATCCAGGAGGTTTGTGAATACAAGTAATGTTCTTCCTGTGCAGAAAAGAACTCTATATCGTCAAAGAGCCGCTGACGAAAAACCGAACACATCAGACATGGCGAGAAAGGCAGATATGTGCCTGCACATCACGCCAAGTCCTTGAGGATATGATCGCAAGAATGCCACACTCGCAGCAGGAGCGATTTTATATCAACGGTTATTCTGATGACGAAAATGCAGATGAATAGAGTTCCAAACAAAATACTGTAGCCTGACTGGCAGTCAATCCATGCGGAATGTATCCGCAGATGCATTGCCATCGGGCTGCAGTGGCGAATTTAACAACGAAAAGGAGAATCACTATGTTAAGAGGCAATTGGGTAGTCACATCGGACACCCCGGAGAAAAACAATCCATTGACAGCATTTGTGTTGTGTGTAGTGGAGATCAAAGAATATGAGGAATACAGCAGATTCAGCGTTCTGCTTCGGAAAGAGAATATGGTTGCGTTTTCCGAGCGAAGCTACGGCAAGTACTTTTGGTCACGGACAGCTCAGCCGGGAACCATTACGCTGGAGGAGTTCAAGACGAAACTGCGAGAGCCCGGATGGCGCCATTCATGTGTGTGAGGTGCTTATGGCAGCAAAAGGTTTTATTGTGTTTTTCTCTCCGTTGCCTCTCGCTGATTTTTTTCAGAATCTCAATGCTGTTTGTCAAGGGTGGTGCATTTTTTGTACTTTTTCATTTTAGGACTTGACTTTTAATAGTTAAATTTATACACGAAAAGAAGAAAAATACCAATATTGGATGAATATCGCAGGTTCAAGTCCTGCAAAGCCCGTAAAAGGGTGTAATAGAAAAAGGATGATTTTTTGCCATAAAAAACAAAAAACCTTGAAAATCAAGGCTTTTTATGTTGGGCGCAAAATTATACGCCAATTATGGCGCCTTAAGTAGGGCTCGAACCTACGACCCTGCGGTTAACAGCCGCATGCTCTGCCAACTGAGCTATTAAGGCATTTTCCTTTTGTTTGCCGAATTATTATAGCACATTTTTCATATCTTGTCAAGGGGGTTCACATAAAATTTGCAAATGGCATTGGAAGAAGTCCCTCTTCCAATGCCGGTTGGATTATGAGAGTAACAAATCAGATAGGGGGCGAAACTCGTATCCCAACGCTTTCCAGGTGGTAATTAATTCTTCCAGAATAGTTGCATTGGTGGCAGAGGTGCTGTGAAGTAGTACAATCGCGCCAGGGTGTAAACGGGATGTAAGCTTTTGGATGGATGCCGCCGGGTCGGGCTGCTTATTGTTATCCCAATCCGCATAGGCCAGGCTCCAGAAAACCGTGGTATATCCCAGGTCTTTCGCATCTTGCAGATTTTTTTCACTAAATTTTCCCTGGGGAGGTCGGTAAAGTGGCAGCATTTCCTGGCCGGTTAATTCTTTATAGAGTTCTTTCACCGGCGTCAGTTCAGCTTCCAGCTGTCGTGCGGAAGTCAGCTTGCTCATATCGGGATGCGTTGCGGTATGATTGGCTACGATATGACCTTCTTGAGCCATTCTGCGCACTAGGTCGGGCTGGGTGTCCAGATAATGTTTGACCAAGAAGAAGGTTGCTGGAACTTGGTGTTTTTTGAGAATATCCAAAATACCCGCTGTATATCCATTTTCATAACCTGCATCAAAGGTCAGATAAATGATTTTTTGCGAGGTGTCTCCGACATAGTATGCATTGTATGCGGCCAGTTCCTGACTGCTTACATTTCCGCTTGGAGTGGTTCCGGAAGGGCCGAAGCCTAGGCCCCAATCCGAAACTTTAAAAGCGGAGACTGCGGGGGATGTTTGTAAAATGGATATGGTCAGCAAAATAAAGCAAAAGCAAAGGATTGCCAAGGTTATTTCTTGCCAGAGGCGACTAAGGAATGTCAGCAGAGAATCCAAATTTTTTTTCATGAAGCGGCCTCCTTAAGAATTTTCTTGAAATAAGCATCACTTGTTGTTCCTGAGGGACGAAGATACCTGCCCAGGAGATATAGACATTCCGGATCCTGAGTAATAACATTAATACGAGCTTCACAGGAAAATGAAGCAAGAAACCCCAGTTTTTTAATGATGCTTTTCGAATCGGCGCTGATGGCTCCGAATGGGTATACATAAGCAGAAGGGACGTAATCCAGATTTTCCTGAAATAATTTTTGCAGGGAAGAAAGGTCATTGGTTAGACTTGCTTCATATGCGGCAGAACTTTCTCCCTGTTTCCGCTTGGAGCCGTTTCTTCCTTTGTTGAGTGAGTGCATATCATAAGAATGATTTTGAATTTCTACCAGTCCCGAATCCGTCATTTCTTTCATTTGTTCCCAGGTAATATGAGAATAATAAGCATTAGTTTCCTGGGTTTTAGAATATTTCTCACTTTGAATTCCGATGACCGCCAGTACCATCTTACATTGGTATTTTTTCATCAACGGATAAGCATATAGATAATTGTTGTAATAGCCGTCGTCAAAGGTCAGCATAATTGGCTTTTCCGGAAGGGACGCTGTCCCTTGCACATGATTGATCAGATCCTGAACAGTTACTGTGGTATATCCGTTTTCAGTTAGATAAATTAGGTCCTGTTCCAGTTGATCAGGAGTGATAACATATTTTCCGGTGTATTTGGGATCCTTGAGAATGCTGTGATACATAATTATTGGTAGTTTGACGGCACATTCTTCCCATGCACGGACCGCCCGATATTGGATTGCTCCCAGGCATAAGCAGGCCGAAAGACACAGAATAATCGCTCCAGAGAGGAGACGTCTGCGGATCATTTTTATCACCTCTTTTCTATCCTATGCCATATGTTTTTTAAAAATGACCGGAATAAACCACAGGACACGCCATATGAATAAAAAGAGAGGAGGCGTAAGAAAATGCTTGGAATTGTAGGAATTTTTCTTCTGTTTGCTGCTGTTTTGTTTGGGGTGTGGAATGGAACCATGGCGGCAGTTTCCTCGGCGCTGCTTGCTGCACCAGGAGAGTGTGTGAAATTGGTGCTTTCCATTGGAGGGACTATTTGTTTTTTTTGCGGATTAATGAAGGTTGCCCAGCAGGCGGGTGCTGTTTCTTTTTTATCCCGTCTGCTTCGTCCTCTGATTCGGCGATTGATGCCGGGGTGTGTCGGCGATCAGAATACAGAAGATGCGATTGCTTCCAATATCGCTTCTAATTTTCTGGGGCTGGGCAATGCTGCGACTCCTTTTGGAATGAAGGCCTGTCAGGGCCTGTGTCGGAATGGTGCAGCAAACCGTTCTGCCGCAATGCTGGTAATTTTGAATACCTGTTCGGTGCAGTTACTTCCCACTACTGCTGCCGCGCTTCGGGCTTCACATGGAGCGGCGGCACCATTTGATATTTTGCCTCAGGTTTTACTAACCCAAATTGGTTCTTGTATGTTTGGTCTAACCTTAACTTGGCTGGTTTTCCGCCGGTCGGAACGGAGACTGTAATGAGTCTGGTTTTACCTTTGCTGACGTTGGGTATCTTGTTGGTCGGTGTTTTTCGGAAAACCGACCTAATGTCCGCATTTGCGGAAGGGGTAAAAGAGGGTTTGCAGGTGGCTCTTCGAATTCTGCCAATTCTAATTTTCATGCTTTCTGCCATTGGAGCATTTCGTGCGTCGGGAGGAATGGACCGAATTGTGGAATTTTTAGTTCCCTTATGCAGTTGGCTTCATGTTCCGCCTCCAGTTTTGCCTTTGGCATTATTGCGGCCGATGTCCGGGTCGGGGGCCATTGCGTTGCTGGAGGATCTTTTGGCACAGTATGGCGCGGACAGTGCCATTGGAAAGCTGGCTTCTGTCCTGACTGCGTCGACCGAAACGACGCTATATACACTCAGCCTGTATTTGGGAAATGTCCGTAAAAACACCGGAAAAATTTTATTCTGTGCACTTTGTACTGATGTGTTTACTGTATTATTTGCTGTGACAGTCTGTCGATTTCTTCCATAAAACAAAGAAGCAATTTCCAACGGAAAATTACTTTTTGCATATGGTATAAATAGAAGGAAGGATCGTAAAACAAAGAGAAAACCGAGCGCAAGCGGAGCGTTTCAGCATAGAGGAATTTGTCCCGGAGGAGTATTTACTGAGGAAAATTGACAGTGCGATAGACTGAAGATTTATCCAAGCATAGATACACCGAAAAAAACAATAAAAGAAATATTTTATGGGATATTGAGTGAAATAAATAATCGCGAAACAGTTAATGGAAGAAATGAACGAAGAACAGAACGGCCACACAAACAGGCTGTGATAAAAACGGATGTGACGGTACCTGATTGACGGACTTGCAGAGAAAAATCCCGAGATAAAGGCAGTGGTAGCCGATGTGGGCACAAAACACTGTGGATAAATAAGAGAATAATTGTACAAGGCTTTGTATGAACGACGAAAAGAGAGAATCGAAAAAGTGTTGACGGATGCGAAAGAAAAGTACGCAACGCGATATCCCCCATACCGAGACAACAATTCAATTCCCTACCATGAGCACTGCATAGGTGGAAAAGAGCTCGTTTATACAGCGGCTTAATTCAGTTTTATCCGTTTTGGGTCAAAATAAAAATTATTCCCCTGAATTTCACTTGAAATTCAGGGTTGTTTGACAGATTGAGAAGCAATTTCCAACGGGAAATTGCTTCTTTTGCCTTTTTTTATTCAATATTTTATGCTATAATGCAACAAATAAAGCAGAGGAGACGAGCATCAATTGACACAAGAGGAACAGGCTATGCTGAGCGAACGGTTTCAGCAGATTTACCGACAAACGTTTCGGGACCTACGCCGCTATGTTGCGCTTCATTGCTCAGATCCTGACCTAATTCCCGGATTGCTGAAAAAAATTTATTTAGAGTATTATCGCCGCTTAAAAAAGGAAAAATGCGGCACCGGAAATTATGCTGTCTTATGTAAAATTGCAGATCGAATGATTTTTCACTTTGATTCGGAACGGACGCGTCCCCGAAATTGCTCATTTCCCTTGCACGCAGAAAATCGGGAGGAGTGGCTACCAGAGAACGGAGATCCATTACTTCAGATGTCTGAGGAACGGCTTTGGCAAGCCTTACGGTCTTATCCTGCCCGGACACGGAAGCTTTTTTATCTTTGCTACGGTGAGGATATGTCTCCGGTAGAAATTGCAAAAGAACTAAAGCTTGCGTTGCCCTTTGTACTCCAACAGCTGTACGGGACATTAGCGGAAATTCGCAGGAAGGGGTAAGGACATGCTGGAGCGGAAACTTCGTCAGTTGTACCATGGGCACCAGGCGGACGAGAATTCGATTTTACAAACGGTTTTGGAACAGGCAGACCGTGAGCAGGAATTTCCGAAACACCGACGGCTGATGCCGTTAATATCGATTCTCTTATGTGTCTGTATTCTTTTTTTGTGTGCTGTCGGTTATTTCTTTGTTCTTACAACCCGAGAATACCAAGAAGCTTTGGGATTTTTTCGTGAAAATCAGTTATCGGAAACGGACTTTTCCCGTCGAGAAATCTACCTGATTTGGCAGGATATTGTTTCAGGTACGTTTGCCCGTCCGGAAACCCTTCGCCTATTTGAATCTTTGTCTGAAGAGGTTTATGGTGCACCTCTGTTGTCTTCACAAAAGGAAGACCTGCTTTCTCTTTGGGAATATCGGAAATATTTGCTGAAGAATTTTGGAGATATTAGTTCTGCGCCAGATATGTGGTTTTCCATTCTTCGGACGGCTATTCCCCAGAGTTCCAATTTTCAGACCGAAATTTCCAAATATAAAAACGGAGAGATTCTTTGGACTTCTGTTCTAAAGTACGATTTCCAGGGACGGACAGATGATGTTGCTTGGAACGGAGGCCTGATTTTGGCCGGAACCGCTCAGGAATCATCATCGGTTTCCTTAGGTGTACTTGTGGCGCTGGATAGCCAAGGATCGGTGCTATGGGAACAGCAGTCCGGTCCAAACGTAACCTATGACAAGGTTCTTGTATGGGCGGATCGTGTTATTGTGTTCGGCAGTCGCTATGAGGATACGCTGGTGGGAGGATCCAGAAAAAAGCGCTGGTATTTTTGTTTTTCGGAATATGACTTGAATGGAACACTGTTGAACTATCGGGAACATCTATGGGGGGGGCAGTTTGAAGTTTTAGAAGGAGTGGTTGCGGAGAATCAATTTTTTTTGAAGTTGCGGGAAAATGCGGATGCCTCTGAACGCCTGATTTCGGTTTCTTCTTCTGGCGATTGGTCTGAAAATTTGCAGTATTGGCTGGACGGAAAATGCTGTCTTGTAAAAGATCTGTTGCCTTACCGGAATGTTGTTTATTTAAGTGTTTGTATTTCCGCTTACTCAGAGGAAGAATTTCTTCGTAATTTGACTGAACTGCGGGAAGAATATTATGCTGCCTGTGAAAAAGCATCTTCTACTTTTACAGAAATGCCCGAAGCCTATGACAAAGTTCTTTGTTCACTGTTTTCCTCCCGTTTTTCAGCTGCATTACTGCTGTGCGATCCGATGAGCGGAGTTATGAAAGCCTATGAG
Source organism: uncultured Clostridia bacterium (assembly GCA_944386295.1). GTDB lineage: Bacteria > Bacillota > Clostridia > Oscillospirales > UBA644 > CALXAO01. The sequence goes on from CALXAO010000117.1 coordinate 21,038, forward strand.
GTGCGGAATGCATCCTGTGGTCAGTTGTTTTCCTACCAAGGAGAGCTTCGCTGGACTGTATTTTTGGCGGAAAATGCGAAGAATGTGGATATGACCGAAGAGTATTGGGTAGATTTATGGGTGAAAGAGGTTATCTATTGCTTTGATTCCAAAGGAAAACTTCTGCTCCGGGATGAACAGAATGTTCGATTGATAGAATATTGTATTTGAAAACAAAGAGTTTGTCTTTTTTCTAGAGAGTTAACATACAATTTTTTATTTAGGCGGTGCAGATTCAAAACAAGTTTTTTTTGATAAAACCCCTAATTTGTAGTGCTATAGATGATAGTGTAGCAAAAAATTATCCTTAATTATCCGTTTGCGATAGATACTTGTCTTAGGTTGGATAATGATGGGCAGGTGGTATTTCATCTGTCATACAATTCGTGTGGTCTTGTTTACAGCTGTGCTGTTGACAGTTCTATTATTTTTTCCCGACCAGACTATAAATTGGGAATTATAAGCCAAACAAATTTACATAAATGAGGACTTTGTTGAATCGTAAAAAAGAAACGGGCAAGTCCTATAGGACTTGCCCGTGGTGCGGGTGTTCATAACCAATCTTAAAAATACATTGAAAATCCGGCTGATAACATGCATATTTTATCCGCACATTTGTCTTTTTAAATGCTTTTTCTTAAAATGTAGGCAGAAACAACAAGGAGGTTCAGCCTATGAAAGAAACAAAATATTACATAGCATTTGACAGATATGAGCAAGGCATAATGATAAACGCACTCAATGAAATGCGAAACCGCTTAATTGCGGAAGGCAGATATACCGATGCTGTTGATGAGCTTATCATTAAAATCTGCAATGCAAAGACTAAAAAATTTAAAATCATATAACTGCGTTGAATGACGGGGCAAAGCCCCTTATTAAGGTGGGAAATCGACTTAAAAAACAGGCTATTTCCGCGCTCTCGGAATTGTGGTATAATATAAACGAGAAAAAGAAAGCGAGTTTAACCAATGGATATAATCAAAATGTCGAACAAACACATTGAT
>CALXAO010000118.1 GCA_944386295.1 uncultured Clostridia bacterium
CAGTATGACGAGATATGCTTTGGAGTCAAAGCAAGCCGAGCTTGATAAAATGCAAAAGCGAATTGACCGACTAATGGATATGCGAATGGACGGAGAAATTACCGCAGATGTGTTCATGAAGCAAAGCGCCGAAACGCAGATGAAGATTGACTCCTTAAAAGATGAAATCGAAGCATTGATGCCGAAGAAGGAAGAAACCGTCATAAATTACAGCGAGAAGCTGGAAATGCTCCGTTTTGCTCTTTCTCAGTACAATGCTCCAGAATACTTTGAAAACGGAATCCCCGAAAGCGTTATTGATGCCTATGTTGAGAAAATCGTTGTTTTTGAAGACCATTTTGAATGGTATCTGCGATTCGGCGGAAATGACCTGCTTAAATGCCGTGTAAACGGCAAGAAAGATGCAAACCCCGAGGTGATCTTCGGGGACTCTTCCTCATCACTAACCGAATTAGAGAAACACAGGCTGCCATTAGTGAAATGCAGTAATCGAAGTGAAGCATAGCGAAATGATTTAATATTAGAAAAAACGACCACCTTATTCGTGAGAATTGTGTGGTCGTTTTTTCTTTTGAATATTTTTGAGCAGATAATACATGATTTGGGCCCGTCAAATATTATATTGTCCCTCGGATTTAAGTGTTGGTAGTATTAAAAAACAGCTCCGTAAGATAGGCTCTTGAGAAAAATTGGTATGTATTGATAATCAAAAGTAAAACAGCTGTCAATGTCCGACAGCTGTTTTCTATAGATAAAAAAATTTTAACAAGGAAGAAATTTTCTATAAGTTCCGGAATATGTAATCTAGGGGTGCTTCCTGAATACTAAAAATACTAACTGTATTGTGCAGTCAGTTAAGAGAAAAATATAGTGTAAATAAATTGATACATAATCGAAAATACAAGTGCGCCAGCCAAAAGCAAACAGAGTGCAGACATTACTGTTTTTAGTTTTTTATTCAAATTTACACCTTCTTTCAAACAGATCATTTCCCTCGCTGTCAATGGCAACGGTTAAGGGAAAATCTAAAAATGTTAGTTTTTTTATTGACTCACAGCCCAAGTCTTCATATGCAATCACAGTTGCATCAATAATGTGTTTTGCAGCCAAGGCCCCAGCGCCACCAATAGCACATAAGTACAGACTCCGGTTTCTTTTACAGGCGCTACGTACTACTTCGGCACGTTCACCCTTTCCGATAGTGCAAAACAAACCTTGATCATACAATGCTGGGGAGAAGCTGTCCATTCGTGAAGAAGTGGTTGGCCCGCAAGAACCGATAGGTTGTCCAGGTTTTGCCGGAGTGGGACCGGCAAAATAGATAAAAGTTTTCTGCAGAGGAAAAGGCAACGGTTCATTTTTTGCTATGGCCTGTATAAGCCGCTTATGTGCTGCATCTCGAGCCGTATAAACTGTTCCGGAAAGAGTCAAGACATCTCCTGCTTTTAACAACAAAAAAGGGGAGATGTTGTTTGTTGTTAAATGAAGCATGTCTATTTCCCCCCGTTGGAAATGTTATTTTTTGCCGCTTCAATTTCACTTTCGATATTTTTTAAAACAAACTGCATTGAGGTCAGCCGTTCCTTGATTTTCCTCAAAGAGTGATTGGATGAATCCAAAAGTGTTTCGCTTTTTTCCTTTGCGCCGGATAAAATTCGTTTGGCTTCCAGGACAGAATTGGCGATCATTTCATGGGATTCCTGCGCAACTTTTTCTGCAATATCCGAGGTTTTGTCTTCGGCTATATTCAAAATTTTTTCTGCTTCCTTCTTTGCTTGGGTAAGAATTTGTTCTCCTTTTACACGGGCATCGGATAAGATTTTTTCTGCCTGTACACTAACGGGAAAACAAATGTTACCTTCTAATTGGGCGCAGTGAAATCCTTTTTGGGAAAGTTCTTCCCAATGCGCAAGCTGTTCTTTCAATTGGTTTATATTTTTCTGCATTTCCGCTTTATTTATTTCAGCATTGGCTAATTTTTCCTGTGCGTTATCCCGTTCTTCCTGCATTTGTTTCATCAATTGACGGCAGTCGTACAGTTCCGCTTCCAGGTCTGTAATTTTTTGTTGAGCCAACTCCGCCTGCTCTTTTGCTTTTGCGTCCTGAGCTTTGATATATTCCAACACATCTTCACGGCGATAACCATGAAACGGAGTATGTTTAAACAATTTTGTCTTTTCGCTCATTATTTTCCCCTTTAATATTTCTGAGTAAGAATTTTTATAATCTGTGTGTAAATATCATTTGGATTTCCTCGGAAATTTTTTGCAATTCGCTCTGCGTGAATTTTCGTAGGCGTAAACAATTCAAGTCGCAGCATAGTCCGATTATCTTCCTTTAATGCCAATTTACAGGTATAATACTGTTCGTAAGGAGTCGTTACAGGAACAACTTCCGCTTCTACAGCAATTGCTTGCCGTAGCTGTGCCATTTCTACCAAGGCTCTAGTGATCGCGGTTTCCCGAACGGAAGATGGTACGTCTTTTTTCAGAGGTTCAACAGCTAATTTTCCTTTTTCAGTAATCAGAAGATAAGCGTCTTGTCCGTCAATTTCTTCTTTAATGTTCTCCATTGAAATTAAGTCTGCAATTGCAAGCTGAATTTCAAACAAGTTCGCATCGCAAATTGCAAGAATATTTTCCAGTGTAAGCCGAGGCATGGGAGAGAAGGCTGCGGAAAGCGTATATAAAATTAAGACCTTCAGTTGATGCCGGGACAGGGAAATACTCATGCAGCTAAATCCTTTCGTTCAGAAATAGTTTTTATTTTACATTATATCATAGTTCCTGGAAATTATCAAGCACACAAAAAAAGAAAGTTGAAAAATTTAAAAAAAGTTCATATCATATTTTTTTTGAAAAATGCGCAGAGAACCAGATAACTACTAATCATTAGAAGTGAAAAATTGTTTCCGGTATCAAGTAAATACCAGAATCCGAAGATGAATAATGCAGCAGATAAAATCCAACCTGTGACTGTACAGATCTGTTCGGATTTTATTACATCAAACCGCGCTGTTAAAATAAAATAAAAAATTCTGCCACCATCCAAAGGAAGTACTGGAAGCAAATTAATTATTGCTAGACTGAGATTACAGTATAGAAGAAATGAGCGTAACGGTTCTGTCGCAGTTGGAAAAAGCCAAGCGCCGCCAGCTAGAAAAAAATTACACAAAGGTCCCGCTAGTGCACAAAAAATTTCCTGTTTCCCACTAATTTCCAGTAGAGCCGATCTTTGTACGGATATGCCGAATGGAAAAATAGTAATCTCCTGGGCCTTTGCTCCGCAGCAATGAAAAGCCGCTAAATGGAACAATTCATGCAGTATGGAACACATTAATGTTAGTAACAGGAAAATTCCTTCGCTTTGGAAAAGCAGTGGCAGAAGCAGCCAGACAAGAATGGCTGAAATACTAATTCGGATTTTTGTCATGAGGGAATCTCAACATAAATCAAGGGATCCACTGGTTTTTCCTGATAATAAAGCTGAAAATGTAGATGTGGTCCCGTTGTGTTTCCTGTGTTTCCGGATAGAGCAATGATATCTCCCTGATGTATAGAATCTCCTTTTGAGACTAAGCGTGTTTTCAAATGTCCGTAATAACTGACACGGCCATCTCCATGGTCTATCTTAATATAATTTCCACCGATGGAATCGTAGGCTGACGCGATTACGGTTCCAGATGCTGTCGCTGCGACTTGAGTTCCTTCCTCTGCAGCAATATCCACACCTCGGTGCAGGGCTGCAGTATTTGTAAACGGGTCACATCGATATCCAAATGGGGATGTAATCCGCCCGGAAAGGGGAGCCTGAAAACCCGAAAATACCGATACAATTTCCTCATCGGGCGTATTTTGTTCCGAAAAAATTGGATCAAAAACTGAAAGAATACTGTCATCCGTTAAAATGATTTCTTCTTCGTTGTGGGAAGGTATTTCCTGCAGTTCCTTTGTACTTTGAGTTACCAATTGGAAAATAAAAGTAACTGCAAGAAATGCACAGATAGAAAGAACGCAAAATAATATATTATCGTTTTTTTTCATCGGAAATTCCCCTTTTTATTTGTTGCTCTTTAAATTATATTTGAACTAATTATTGAATATACAGCGAACAACTTGACAAAAGAGTTTTTTTTTCGTATAATAAATTTATTCTAAAAAGAAAGGGGATCGTTATGAAACAAGTATTTCAGGCATTAGGCTATTCCGTTTCGGAATATTTTCGTTCTCTGGATAAATTACTTTTGGTTGTTTCTCTTCTCCTTTCTTCTTTTGGATTGGTTATGATTCATACTGCGACCTACAGTAGCGCAAAACATGACCGATGTATTTTGATTCAGTCAATCGCTATTGGGCTTGGGTTAATTTTTATTTTTATTTTATCAAAAGTCCGGTATGATTTTTTCTGCCGATTTTCGCCGGCAATTGTGGTGGGCTCTTTTTTGCTTTTATTGGTGACTTCTGTAGTCGCTGAAGATCAGTCGGGAAATAAAAGTTGGTTGAACTTTGGGCCTGTCAATATTCAGCCGGCGGAGTTTATGAAACTTGCTCTAATTCTTACGTTATCCTATCATTTATCTTGTATTCGGGAGCAAATGAATCAGCCGAAACACTTGTGTTTTCTGATTGTACATTTTTGTGCATATTTGATTCCCGTATTTTTTCAAGGAGAATTGGGTTCGGCGTTGGTATATATTGGTATTTTTATCGTAATGTTGTTTCTTGCGGGATTAAAATACCGTTATATTATAATTGCTTCAGTACTTACAGTTGGTGCTGCACCTATTTTATGGAAATGTTTGAAAGATTATCACAGACAACGTATTTTATTCAGTCTTTATCCGGAACTAGATCCCTTGGGATTTGGATATCAACCATTGCTTTCTAAAATTGCGTTGGGTTCTGGACAGTTATTTGGTATGGGATATGGGCAGGGGATTCAGACGCAGAATGAACTTTTGCCTGCCAGTCATACAGATTTTATTTTTGCAATTGTAGGGGAAGAATTTGGCTTTTTCGGGTGTTTGTTTTTAATTGCTGGTTTGTTACTTTTGCTGTTTTTGATTATTCGTAATGCCCGCTTGGCAAAAGATTTTTTAGGACGGATGATTTGCATTGGAATTGCAGCCATGCTGGGAACCCAGATTTTAATTAATATCGGTATGTGCTTAGGTGTTTCTCCTGTGATCGGAATTACCCTTCCTTTTATCAGTTACGGCGGTTCCTCCGCACTCAGCGTTTATCTTGCTATCGGATTTGTGGAAAGCGTTCACATGAAGCCAGACCGCAGTTTGCGGTTTGGAAACCGAAGCAAGATGCATCGTCCGTAATGGAAAACAATTGTCAAATAACAACTAAACAAATCCAATACTATTCCGCTGCAATTAATACGACGGAATCTATTTTTAAAGTCAGAATATGGTAAAAAAAAATTAACAATTTTACTCTTGCATTCTTTGTTTAAATGTGTTATAATAAATTTATTATAGGTTTGCTGGTGTAGCACAGTGGTAGTGCAGCTGATTCGTAATCAGCAGGTCGAGGGTTCAATCCCCTCCACCAGCTCCAAAAAGGAAACCCCGTATCTTCAATGGATGCGGGGATTTTTATTGATTTTATCACGTTTTTCAGGTCTTTAAATCGCAAAATGGCAACACAAAGATACAACGTATTATCGTGAAATACAACTGATTTTACACAAAATACAACGGAAAATGCAACGGGAAAACAGATTTTATTTGTAATAATCGTCAATAGAATCGTTGAATCTTTTTCTCGCGTCGTCCATAAGATGCTGATAAACGTTTTTAAGCATAATGTTTGTGGCGTGCCCCATGTTTTCCATGGCATACTTATCTGGGATGTTTAATGCCAACATAACAGACGCGTAATAATGGCGAAGACTATGCAAGGTGACACGTCTATCAATATTTGCTCCGTGTACGATATGAGAGAACCTGGATGTAAGCATGTTTGGCGTGAGCGGAATGATGGAATCCTCGTCTTTCGCGGGGCGATCTGTTACACTGGGACGAATCTTGTAATTATTTAATGCAAGCAGCAATGATGGCGGGATGTGAATCGCGCGCTTGCCTGCTGTGGATTTTGGAGCCTTCGTAATGAATACGCCGTTTTTGTCTGGGACAATTGCTCTGTCGATACGTAGTGTTTCGGTCTCCGAATCAAAATCACTCCATTGCAATGCGCATATCTCAGAACGGCGCAGACCGGCGGCAGAGGCAAGTAAAATGACTATTTTCATGTCTTCATCGGCTGTTTGCATGAGTTGGTCGATTTCTTCCGCTGTTGGGATCACAATTTCCTTTTTTTCTTTTTGGGGCAAAGTCAGTTTCCCCGGAAGTGATATGTCTTGCGCCGCAAGGGAAGAGTGAAGGAGCGCACAAGCGTTTTGTATTGTTTTACGCCCTTTTGTAGTTGCTTCACGGTTGATTTCGCTTTGGATATTTTCAACCGTTAAATTCTTGAGTTTTACAGACATTATGCCACTGAATGAATTTCTGTAGATTGTTTCGTATCCACGAATTGTTGCTGGCGATAGAACGTTTGACTTGGAATCGATATAGCGTCGAACTGCCTCACGGACAGTGAGGTCCTCCGCTGTGGAATGCTTGTTATCTAATAGAAATTTTGAAGCCATCGCCTCGGCATCACGCTTTGTGGCGGCCGTGAATGACTTATAGCCGCTCTTTGTGACACCCTTCCCTACATATGCCAGAACGCGCCAGTTCCCTTCTTTTGTTTTTTTCGCGGTTGCCATTTTCTTCCCTCCGACTTTTGTTTATACGCACTTTATTACTGGAGCACAATTTTTTCCCAATTTTGGAAATTTCTGGGCCTGTCGCAGAGTGTCGAAATATGCTATAATAATTCCGAGGTGATTCCATGGATTATTATACGTATCAGAAATCGAGAAACGCGGCATGGCATATACTGCTTGATGCGGGAATTGACAGGCTGCCGGTAGATCTGAAAAAAATTTGCCGACATTTGCGCATCTCTGTAAAATGTTACGATCAGGATGCCGACGGAAGCAGCCAAATCATCAACGGGTCTCCGGTGATCATCATACGAAACGGACTGTTTCGGCCTCGGGCAAGGTTTACGATAGCGCATGAGATCGGGCACATTCTACTTGGCCATGTCGGAATGTACCGCCTGGTAAACCGGGAACCGTCGCCCAGCGACAACCCCATAGAGCAGGCTGCAAACGCATTTGCCGCAAGGCTTCTCGCGCCGTCTTGTGTTTTGTGGGCACTGGAAGTACATACACACGAACAGATCATGCGTTTGTGCGATATCAGCCAAGCAGCAGCGGAATACAGGATGGAGCGCATGAACCTACTGTACAAACGGAATCGGTTTCTAACTTCGGACTTAGAGCGACAAGTGTTTCGAAATTTTCAGGCCTATATCCGGGAAACACGGGATATTTTGTGAGGGATATTATTTTTAACAAATTTGTGTCAAAATGCTATTATTTCAAAATACCTATTGACTTTTGATACTAAATATGATATCATAAAGAAAAAGCGGAGGGTAAAACTGTATGGAAATAAAACTAAAGAAACAAGCACAAAAATATCTTTCTTGTGTAGATGAAAATACAAGGAAAAAATTATATAAAGCATTGGATCAGCTTTCTCGTTTAGAGGGCGATATTGTTCCCTTAAAAAGCAGCCCTAATATGTATCGGTATAAAATAAATCATTTTCGCATTATATTTGAGTGGATAAAAGGAAATATAATAATAACAGTAATAGAAATCAATACAAGAACAAATATAAAATACTGAGGAGTGATAAAGTTATGAAAAAAGAATTGTCACGTTCACAAATAGAAGAAAAATTTGCTGAAATTAATGCAAGAGTTGCAGAAGATCCCACACCGGAAGATTTACAGGCAATCGCGGCTGCAAAAAAAGAGAATCCAAATGATGAGATTAGTTTAGAAGAATTTAAGAAATCTTTGGAGGAGTACAGTGGAAGGCTGGTGTTGAGAATACCCCGGAGTTTACACAAGGCATTAAAAGAAACAGCAGAAATTGAAGGTGTTAGTTTAAATCAGTATATGATTTATAAATTATCGAATAAGACTTAATTTTCAAATTCTTCCGGTATCCCCCACGGCTTTGGCTGTGGGGGATTTTTTTTCAGAAATTGTCCGCGTCCGGCAATTGATTGATTTTTTCTTGGATTCTATCCGCTTCGGCCTGTGTTACCCACTTTTCCTGATAGTCCCCGCCTCTGGCTGCGCTGCGGATCAGAACAAGCGGTTCCGTGTATTTATTAATTGCGGAAATGTCTTCAATGTTTTCGATTGCTTTGTTCTTCCCAAATTCATTTAACCGCCGGAACGCTGTTAGCAGCTCCCTTTCTTTCGGGTCATCTTCGGATGGCCCTTTTTTTGCGCTCGGCGGGGTCGGGTCATCGGTGTTCCCCATAAGGTAGTCGACGGATACGCACAAGAAAGCCGCAATGGAATTTAGTTTTTTGGACGATATTGTTTTTGTTCGTCCGGATTTCAATTCAGTAAAAAGACTCGGGCTGATATTTGTGCTTTTTGCGAGAACGGATATCGATATATTTTTTTGATCGCATATTTTTTTTATTCTTTTGAACAAAACAACCCCCCCCCATACGTACTTTATCACTGGCGCACAATTTTTTCCATATGTTACTTTCGTCAGAGATTACTCATGAAACAAACCGCTTTCCCCAGACAGCGTATCGTGTTAAGTTCGTCTTCCGTGAAGACAAACGGAGGGTATTTGGAGTTTTCGGGACTTAATACCAACTTGTTTTGCTCAGGATAGTAATACCAGCGTTTCAATGTAGCCTCGTCGTTGATTATTACGGCTGCGATATCACCGTTATCTACAATTGACTGCTGACGGATAAAGACCACATCACCATCATGTATACGCGCGTTTATCATGCTGTCTCCTTTTGCGATGAGACAGAAATCAGCGTGTATATCCTTACTTGATTCAATATAGGTTTCATGTTGTTCGTCAGCAAATATCGGCTCACCACAGGCGATTTCACCGAGCAGGGGGAATTTACGGGTTGAAATCTGGACAATATTAGAAGGGAGTACAAGCGTTGTGTGAGTTTCGTATGACTGCTTGTCAACATCGTACCCCATTAACCAAGCTTCGTTCACCTCTAATATCTTTGCAAATTTTTCAAGTCTGTCTTGTTTAGGCTCATATCTACCACTTTTATATTGACTGATTACAGCCTCGTTCAAATCCATTTTTCTACTTAATTCAGCAGCGGTTATGCCCAATTCAAGCATTCTCTGTTGCAATCGTTCGGCGAATGTATTAACTCTCATTTTTTACTTGTCCTTTCGGTGATCTATATGTATTATACCACAATATTAGGAAAAGGCAATACCTTTTCAAAAAAATCCATAAAAACTTTGCAAAAACCTATTGACAAAGCATCTTGATTATGCTATAATAAAATCACTTAGGAAAAACCTATTTTCAAAAGGACAAGAGGTGATAATGCAATAATGTATGATTATAGCAAATTATTGGGAACCCTGAAAGAAAAAGGCATAACTCAAATGCAACTCGCAGCAGCCATGAGAAAGAATGTAGCTACAATTAACGCTAAATTGAATGGCTACAGTTATTTTACCCAAAACGAGATTGCTCAAATTTGCGAGATATTAGAATTAAGCCATGAGTCTATTCCTACTTATTTTTTTACCCACAAACTTAGGAAAATCCTATAGCAGTGAGAGAATGCAATTATCAGATGCAAACGAATCATTCTTTGCCGTCAAGTGCTTGAAGCATCCGAAGAACGGTCTTAATATCTCCCGCGGATAGGCGGAAGTCTTGCGGTCCATCTTCCAAGTACACGCGCACAATGTTTACTTCGTGCTGAGATCCCGGCGGTGTCGGGTCATCCGTGTTTCCCAAGAGGTAATCGGTGGAAACATTTAGACATTCGGCTATAGTTTTAAGCCTATCCTCAGGAATCGTTCCATTTCTTTTTTGTACGTCATTTAAATACGTTCTTTGCATGCCAACTTTATCGCATAAAAACGATATCGAAATGCCTTTTTCCTTTGCAGTTTGTTTAATTTTATCAATAGTTTCCATGTAAAACCTCAAAATTCATGTATTCATACAAAAGTAGGTTTTTGTATTGACAAACATACAAAAGTATGTTATAATATAAGCACGGTGAACCACGCAAGAATGATAAATCCGGGAAATATGAAAAAATGTAAAATGATCAAATTCCCGGTTGACGTATGCGGTATGATTATTATAGTGAAAGGAGGTGTGCACGATGAAGTTAAAAAACGCAAAAGACGGAGACGAGAAGGCCTCCACTCTCGCAAAAGGAATCCTTCTCGCAACCGCTCTTCTAAACTTGATCCGGGCCGTCATCGACCTGATCAAAATCCTCTCTGGATAAGAGAGGGGATGCCCTTCTGAGGCACATTTTCATTATACAATAAATAATTTGTTTTGTCAAGGAGGTTTTTATGCAAATATTGAATTTGATTTTATCTTGCATAGATGTTGCTGTTAGTATTTTGCTGGTTGGTTTGGTTTGGAGGTGGTATAGTGAGCGCTGAACGGATTCGTACTTTGCGGAAAAAAAGTGGAATGAATCAAAGTGTTTTTGCGGAAAAAGTAGGAATTTCACAATCCATGCTGTGTCAGCTGGAACGTGGAACGAAGGTTCCCACGTTACCGTTGGCTGTACAAATTGCCAATGTTTTAGGATGTAGCTTGAATGATTTAATATGATGAAGGTGTAAGAATGAAAGACTTACAGGTATTTAACAACCCAGAGTTTGGACAGGTTCGGACTATGATGATTGAGAAGGAACCGTATTTCATTGGAAAAGACGTGGCCGAGGCTCTTGGCTATAGCAATACGAAAGATGCTATTGCGACACATGTTGATGTTGAAGATCGTACGGTAATCCAAAGGTCGGAAAATACGACCTTAGAAATTCCGCACAGAGGGTTGACTGTAATTAACGAAAGCGGGCTTTATAGTCTTGTGCTCGGAAGCAAGCTGCCGACGGCGAAACGGTTTAAGCGTTGGATCACCCACGAAGTCCTCCCGACTATTCGTCGCACGGGCGGATATGTGGCGGACGATACGATGTTTATTAATACATATTTGCCATACGCGGACGAGCAGACGCGTGCCATGTTCGCGCAGACATTACAGGCAGTACGGAAGCTGAATGATAAAATTGAGGCGGACCGGCCAAAGACATTGTTTGCAGATGCGGTCAGTGCCTCCAGCACGTCCATTCTGATCGGCGATCTGGCGAAGATTCTGCGGCAGAACGGTGTGAATATCGGGCAGCAGCGTTTGTTTCAGTGGATGCGTGAAAACGGGTATCTGATGAAATCCGGAGACAGTCGGAATATGCCGACCCAACGGTCTATGGATCGGGGACTGTTTGAGGTGCGGGAAAGCACGATCAACAACCCGGACGGCTCAATCCGTGTTACGAAAACAACGAAGGTTACGGGATCCGGACAGGTGTTTTTTGTCAACAGATTTTTGCAGTGCACAGACCGGGGCAGATCCCAACGCTCCAATTAGCTTCTGTGCGAGTTGGGGTTGTCGGTTCGGCCGACGAGATAGTCAAGAGAGACGTCGAAATATTCGGCGATGGCAATTAAAATGTCTGAAGTCGGTTCTCTTTCTCCGCTTTCGTATCGTTGATATGAGCGAAGAGATAAGCCGACAGAGGCTGCAATATCTTTCTGGCGCAAATTCTTTTCTATTTTCAATTGCTGTAAGCGTTTGTTTAAATTCGACATGTAAGCCTCCGCAAATTCAAGAAAAGTTTGCAAAACAAGTCTTGACATGACCGTTTGGACATGCTATAATAAGAGTACAATATGACCGAATGGTCATGTTGTGAGAAATAGAAAGGGGAGAGTGATGTGGCAGAGGGTAGATTGAAAAAGAAGCGAAAAGAAAAAGGCCTTATGCAAACAGAGGTTGCAAAAAAAGTCGGAATTTCAATTATGAGTTATCAGCGCTATGAAAGCGGAAAGCGAGTACCAGACGCTATTCACGCAATCCTGATTGCTCAAGCATTGAACAGCACCGTCGAGGAGCTGTTCGGGAAATAATTCAAAACGACTTATGCGAATTTGGGTTGTCCGATCTACCGACGAGTTTGAGAGTAGTGTAATTTTATAAGGGACTTAAACTGGTGAGCAGCGAATAAACGACAGAAAGGAGGTAAAAAAATGCCGAAATTAAAGGCTCAGATCCGGCAGGACGCGGAACAAGAGATATTCGAGAATGTGCGAAGCATCCTGCGGAAGCGCGCCAAATTGCGGGGAATGACCC
>CALXAO010000119.1 GCA_944386295.1 uncultured Clostridia bacterium
GGAAAAAGTTCCCTTCCACCTGGGTCACTTCTTCATTGCTATTGATCCGGAAGCTTTTATGGGGCTGGAAAACTTCAAGAAAACCGCTGGCGATATTCTTCGTGATCTGCGTGGTTCGACGCTGGCACCAGGGCAGAAACAGATTTACACCGCCGGTGAAAAAGAATACCTTATTTGGCAGGAAAGAAAAGTCACGGGTGTTAAAATTAACGATGCTGTTCAAAAAGAAATGCTTGCTGTACGAGATGAACTTGGCCTGACTCAGTATAAATTCCCCTTTGAAGACTGATCCTATTGCTTCAGGTCTCCTCTTTTTCAGGAGGCCTGATTCATATTATGCAACAATACGCTTGAAAGGATTTTTATAATTGGATATTAAACAGGAATCTTTGAAAAAACATTATGAATGGAACGGAAAAATCGAAGTTGTGGCTCGTTGTCCCGTAAATAACCGGGAAGATCTTTCTCTTGCCTACACTCCAGGCGTAGCAGAAGCATGTCTTGTAATTAATAAGGATATCAACAAATCTTACGAGTTGACCCGCCGAAACAATTTGGTAGCAGTTATTACCGACGGAACTGCAATTTTGGGACTGGGTGATATTGGCCCGGAGGCTGGCATGCCGGTTATGGAAGGAAAGTGTGCCCTGTTCAAAACGTTTGCCGACGTCGACGCCTTTCCTATTTGCATCCGTTCCAAGGATGTAGATGAACTGGTTCGGACCATTTATCTGATTTCAGGCAGCTTTGGCGGAATTAACCTGGAAGATATTTCCGCGCCCCGCTGCTTTGAAGTAGAAAAGAAGCTCAAGGAAATCTGTGATATTCCAGTGTTTCATGATGACCAGCATGGTACCGCTATTGTTGTCGCTGCGGCTCTCCTTAACGCACTGCGTGTTGTACACAAAGACATTGGAAAAGTGAAAGTTGTTATTAACGGCGCTGGATCTGCCGGAATTGCCATTGGAAAGCATCTGCTGAACATGGGGGTTAAACATCTGACCATGGTTGACAGGTTCGGAATTATCTGCAAAGGAATGCCGGATCTGAATTCTGCTCATGCGGAAATTGCAGAAATCACCAATTTAGAGCATAAAACAGGTACGCTGTCTGATGCAATGAAAGGCGCAGACGTATTTATCGGTGTATCTGCACCAAATATTGTCAGTGAAGAAATGGTGGCATCTATGTCAAAAGACTCCATTGTCTTCCCCATGGCCAATCCGACACCGGAAATCATGCCGGACAAAGCCAAAGCTGCTGGAGCCAGGATTGTTGGGACCGGCCGTTCAGACTTTCCCAATCAGATCAATAACGTTCTGGCTTTCCCCGGAATTTTCCGCGGTGCTTTGGACTGTCGTGCGTCCTGCATCAATGAAGAGATGAAAGTCGCAACATCCCACGCACTGGCATCTCTGATTTCTGACGAAGAACTGAATGAGGAAAACATTATTGCCCCCGCATTGGACAAACGGGTTGCACAGGTGGTTGCCGAAGCAGTTGCGAAGGCTGCAAAAGAAACCGGCGTTGCACGTATCTGACCCTAAAAATAGAAAGCCCTGAAAAGAATTGCACAAGTCCGTAAAAAACGGACAATAGAAAAAAAAGATCCTCCTATGGTAGAATAAAAGAAACTACCATAGGAGGAATTTTTATGCTGAGAGAACATAGGCACATAAAACAATATGAACTTGCAAGCAAAGAAAGATATATCAAAAGATTAGAAATGGAAAATGAACTAATGCGGGATTTTCTCTCGCTCACCGAAAGGAAGTGAGAACAAGCGTAAAGATAAGGATAATTCAATAATTTTTTAGTGTTTCAAGAAGCGGTTACTGTGTAAAAAAGAATGGATATTCCTGCAAAAGACCTCCCTCTTGCCGAAAAGATAAGAGAATGTCAGGATCGTTGCGGCCTACGGATGTACACGCAACAGCATTTATCGTAATCCAAAGACAGTACTTCGGGAGACTTCAGACCAAATCAAAAGTGGGTTACGGACACACAAAGCAAGGCGTACTGTATCTTTCAATTATCCAAAATTTATGTTGCGTACAAGACCGGTTATTAACCTTGTGCTTTCAACCGTACGAGCAGCTGAGAGAAAAGAGAAGGTCACCGCTCAAATGTCAAGACGTGGAAATCCGTATGACGATGCTTTAGCTGAAAATTTTTTCTCAATAGTATTTACAGAGCCAAGCTTCAAACCTATGAGGAGACGAGCCATACATCCGTTTCTACAATAACGAGCAAATTCAACTTAAAACAAAACTGACTCCGCATGAAACGCGAAGTCAGTATGTTGCTTGAAATTTAATTTTTTACTACCATAAAGGGGCGTCCGTACAATTTGGAGCAGTGCAGAATTTCGTTTTATAATTACAGTTTGTCGATTTCTTTCAACCACATTGCAGCACTGGCATCACTGGGCATTCGCCAGTCCCCCCGAGGCGAAACCGCTACGGTCCCAACCTTTGGACCATCCGGCAAACAGGAACGCTTAAATTGCTGTGCAAAGAACCGACGGAAAAAGATACGCTGCCATTTTAGAATCTCTTCCCTACTATATTGATCAGCAAAGGCACGCAGAGCCATACGGAAAATTTTTCCGGGACCGAATCCAAACCGAAGTAAATAATATAAAAAGAAGTCGTGCAGTTCATAAGGCCCTACAATATCTTCGGTTTTCTGCGCAATTTCCCCGTCCACCGGCGGAAGAAGTTCCGGACTGACAGGCGTTGCAAGAATATCTTCTAAGACATCCCGATAAGTCGCTTCGGTACGGGCTACATAGCAAACCAAATGACGTACAAGCGTCTTTGGAATCGAAGAATTCACTCCATACATACTCATATGATCTCCGTTGTAGGTGGCCCAACCCAACGCAAGCTCTGATAGATCTCCGGTACCAATCACCATACCGTTTTCCTGATTGGCAATATCCATCAATATTTGAGTCCGTTCCCGAGCCTGCGCATTTTCATAGGTGACATCTTGGACATCCTGAGGATGTCCGATATCTCGAAAATGAAGATAAACGGCTTCTCCAATGGGAATTTCCAGGAATCGAGCCCCAATTTTTTCCGCTAAAATCTGGGCATTCCCTTTCGTCCGGGAGGTCGTCCCAAATCCGGGCATGGAAACCGCTACAATTCCATCTAAGGGAAGTTGCTGTAGAGCAAATGCCCGCGCAGTAACCAGCAAAGCTAGCGTAGAATCCAATCCGCCGGAAAGACCAATCACGGCTGTACGGCAGCCGGTGTGCGCCAAACGGCTTCGCAATCCTTCAGCCTGCATAGTCAAAATCCGAAAACAACGCTGATCCAAGTCCGCAGAATCAGAAGGAACAAAGGGAAGCGGGGAAATAGCCCGCTCCGAGACTCCTTCCTGGAGTGGAAGCGAAAAAGAAACTTCCGTACAACTGCAAAGATTGGTCCAGGTATTGGTTCGCCGACGTTCTATCTGCATTCGCTCCAAATCAATATCAGTCCAAAGGATACCATTTCCCCTCCGATCAAATGGAACATTTTCCGCCAAAACAACCCCGTTTTCCGCAATCAAATTGTGGCCGGAAAATACCATATCGGTCGTAGATTCCCCGGAACCGGCATCGGCGTATACATATCCGCTCAAAATCCGGGCAGAATGCATCCGCACCAGATCCCGGCGGTATTCGGCCTTGCCTACAATTTCATCACTAGCGGAAAGATTAAAAATCAACGTAGCCCCCGAAGCAGCCAGATCCACACTAGGAGGGGTACGTGTCCACAAATCTTCACAGATTTCCACACCAAAACGGCAGACAGGATCTTCTTCCCGACAAAAAAGCAAATTGCGTCCCAAAGGCACTCTATATCCGCAATAGTCCACCCAAAGGGGATGTTCCGGTGCCGGTGTAAAATGACGCAATTCATAAAATTCACTGTAATTGGGCAGGGAACTTTTTGCCGCTAATCCCAGTAGCCGGCCTTGACAAAATACAGCACCGCAATTATACAATGCGCCATTTACGGACACAGGAACACCGATCACTGCAACCAGGGGAATATCTGCCGTTTCAGCAATCAATTCCGACAGGGCGGTTTCCGCTCCACAAAGAAGCGTTTGATTTCCAAAAAGGTCTCCGCAAGTATACCCGGTTATACAAAGTTCCGGAAACACCATTGCCTCAATTCCTTGCTCCGCTCCTTTTTCAAGCAGCGCCTGTACAGAAGCCATATTGTAAGAACAATCTGCAACCCGAATCTGAGGCGTTGCTGCCGCCACTTTGAAAAAGCCGTCTTTCATTTTTGTTCCTCCCAATTTCCGATTTTGTTTTATTATAACAAAAAATTATACACCTGTCAAGGCTTTTCCCTATCTTCGGTTACAGGATCCCCCAATATTTTTTTGGCGAAAGGCCATATACCAACTTAAAGCCCGGCAAAAGGAATTGCAATCGCAAAATTCAACAGTATCGGAAATTTCCTCAACCGATAGCCCAGAATTTTGCAGAAGATCTTTGGCTTTAAGCATTCGCTTTTCTCGGATATACCCAGCAATGCCTGTTTTGGTATACGGAGCAGTGAGTCCATATAAACGTGTGCGACTGATTCCCGGAGCACGGTACAAATTTTTCACGAAAATTTCCTCAGAAATTTCAGAAACACATAGTTTGTACAGGCGTCTAAAATTTTCCCGCGGTCTGAATCTGAAGATGGCTTTTGTATTTTACGGTTTCCGCGGCCTCCTTTATTTCAGAAACAGGCACTGGTTTCCAACTGCAATTCCAAAGAATGTTCGCAACAAATGCAGGTCGATCCTTTCGGTCAGTTGCCTGGCCGAACAGCAAATAACCAATTTCGACCAAACCAGCATGACAGGTATAAATTTGCGCATTACACCTTTGCGGACCTTCTGAAAAGCCGCACAGTCGCTTTCAGCGCATTTTTGGGCAAACCACGGACAGTATTGCATTTTTCCACAAAAGAAATTTGCATTCCGAGGATAAGCGATTAATTTCACGCAATGATCATTAAAAAACACCATACGGATGCCAGATGGTACAGGCCATTACCCAAACCGGATATCATTACCTTATTACAAACTCGGCATGACGCGATACAGAGCGGTAGAAACCCTATTTCGATTCTGCTACTGGAAGGATGTTTTTTTCGGCAGATAACGTTGTATTGACAGAAAAAAGTCGAAACGTAGTACTGACGTAGCCCCAGGAAAAACACTGCAATTTTAAGATTTTTAGAACGGAAATAAAAAAACTAATCTAGCTATCCCTAAAAAGAGAGGCTGATTTTCTTATTGGAATCTCTTGACATTTTTTCAAAATATGATATAATATAATGGACCAATTATAAAGGGGGATTTTTTCGTGCTCAAACGTTTTCTGATCTATTACAAGCCGCACAAGCTGATTTTCGCTTTAGACATGCTGGCAGCATTGTTTGTATCCCTAATCGGAATTGTCTATCCTATGATCACCCGCCAAATGCTCAATCATTTGATTCCAAACCGGAACTACCGAATGATTATCTTATTTGGTTTGCTTTTGCTGGGTCTTTATCTGGTACGTATGCTGCTGAATTATTTTATCCAATATTACGGCCATGTCATGGGAGTCCGTATGCAGGCACAGATGCGAAGTGACATGTTTAATCATTTGGAAAAATTGCCGTACCGTTTTTATGACAACCATGAAACCGGAAAAATCATGTCTCGTATGACCAATGATCTGATGGATATTAGCGAGCTGGCTCATCATGGTCCGGAAAATCTCTTAATTTCAGCCATTTCAGTAATTGCATCCTTCATATACTTATCCAGTATTAATCTGTGGCTAACCCTGATTATTTTCATCTGTGTTCCTTTTTTGCTAGCGATTTCACTGTTCCTGCGTAAAAAAATGCGCACAGCGTTTCTGAAAAGTCGGCAAGCCATTGCCCGGATTAATGCATCACTGGAAAACAGTATTTCCGGAATTCGAGTAACCAAAGCCTTCAATAACGCCGAAAAAGAGCGAGAAAAATTTGAAGATGGAAACAAAGAGTTTACTGAGGCACGCCGAGATGCCTACAAGGCCATGGGCCAGTTTCATTCTTCCACATCTTTTATTACAGACGTATTTAATGTAATCGTCCTTATTGCCGGTGGCCTATTTCTTTACAATGGAAAAATTCTTCTTGGAGATTACTCAGCGTTTATTGTTTCAGTCGGAATGTTTATTACACCAGTTATGACCATGATCAACTTTATGGAGCAATATCAGAACGGCGTTACTGGGTTTGAACGATTTCTGGAAATTATGGACACACCGCCGGAACAAAACTCGCCGAAAGCCCGGGACGCAGGAAAACTTCACGGAAAAATTGAATTTCGGAACGTAAGCTATGCTTATGACAAAGAAAAGGAAGTTCTCGACCGCATCAATTTGACCATTGATGCGGGCAAAATCTTTGCGCTGGTGGGGCCATCTGGGGGTGGAAAAACAACAATCTGTCATCTGATTCCCAATTTTTACGAAGTTACTGCGGGACAAATTCTAATTGATGGACAAGATATTCAAACGCTAACCCGGGAATCACTGCGACAAAATATTGGGATTGTACAGCAGGACATTTATTTGTTTAACGCCAGCATCCGGGACAATATTCTTTACGGAAGGCTAAATGCAACAGAAGAAGAAGTCATAGAAGCCGCAAAACAGGCCAATATCCACGACTACATTTTATCTTTGGAAAAAGGTTACGACACACAAATTGGAGAGCGGGGCGTTCGACTGTCCGGAGGCCAAAAGCAACGACTGAGCATTGCCCGGGTCTTTTTAAAAAATCCTCCCATTCTCATTTTAGACGAAGCGACAAGCGCGCTGGACAATACAACAGAAATCCTAATTCAGCAAGCCCTGGATAAGCTCTGCCGAGGACGCACCACGTTGGTAGTAGCCCACCGCCTATCCACAATTAAAAATGCCGATGAAATTGCAGTAATTGCACAGGGAAAAATTGTTGAACAAGGCACCCACGCCAAACTTATAGAAAAGCACGGAATGTACGAACAGCTTTACCGGTTACAATTTCGGGCAAACGAGGAAGGATAATATTTATTGATTTTACAGACGAAAACCATCTTCTACGTCTTTGTAAATATTTATATAAAATGCTTGAAAGCACCTAAAATCAAGGATTTTTCGTATATTTCTATTTACCGCTACAAGTTGTTTTGTAAAGTTCGGTACTATTTTGGCGCCACAGAAACTGTATCTGCACCCCATACGATAGTCATGCAAGGGCTTAAAATCTCGATTTTTGCCCTTACATAGAAAAAGGTACTTTTTCCGTAAAAATGCACTACATTTTTGCTTGTTTGGATAATCCAAGCCTTTACAAATTTAAAGTTGTAAATATTAAGTCAAGTCAATCCAATATCTCTGCTTTATTGTACCATCTTCATCAGTAATCTCATTTTTAAGTACACCTTTGTTACATATCCTTTTTTTCTCTCACTGGACGAATACCATCACCAATATGACCGCCATATTGCAAAAGGTACTCGTTTAGATAATGGCAAATATTTACTCCCCTAATAGGTTCTTTCATCCTTAAATATTGCCCATGGAGAGTGATTCGTATGATTTACTTCTTGGTCATGCTTCCACTCATCAATCATCTTCCCTTTATCTTTCTAATCCTTTAATAACCCTGTATTTTCAAGGCTTTTCATCCGATAAATGCTCTGACCTTATGTATTTTCCCTTGTTTTTGCCCTTATGAGCCAAAACATGGGAAATTCAAAATGCTCAACAATTGCATGATCTTGAAAATTCTCTAATATTCCACAAACGGCCCCAACCTTGGAGGTGAATTATGTACTTACGTGAGTTTGAATTCGATTTGCCTTATCAGAAAAATTTAGTTTTAATACAACAATATCAAAAAACTTTTTCTGTGACTTTTGAAGAAGCGCAAAGAATGGATTATCAGAACAATTGGAAAACAAAGAGGAATTCCTTTAGGTATCAAACACGTTGCATCACTTCAATGTTGGAGCGACTTCTAAAACCTATTAAAAATGATGCCTGTAAGAAGGTTATTTTTGAATGCTATACTTCTCCAACGGATGACTCAACCATCAAAAACATTTCAGGTTTTCTTCATATTCCAGTTATGCTTGAATTATCTGTTTTCGATGCAGGCAATGCGCATCAGAAAAAACAAATGATAGTACAAGCAATTGTAGATTCATTAACCAAATACCAAGGGCACTTGCCGTTTCACATTGATGAAATTCTGAGTGCTTGTGCAAGAATTGCTCAAAATAATTATAAAAACGAGTGGATTTGGAAGGAAACACGAAAAACGAATGCGGGCTATGCACGAGTAAGGGTTTTGCATGATTGCGGAAATGTAAAATTATTTCTTGATTATCTTGATACAAATTCGTTGGTTTTAAGATCTTTACTTATTGCGTCTTGTGCACCAGACGAATGGGATTACTGTAATTATCTTGGTAAGCTTACAGATACACATGATACAATAATACTCACGAGCAAGGCAGGTAATCAAATGAAGTTCCCGAAGAACTAATCAAAGAATGCTTGGCAATAGAGCAAGAACGATTAAAGTTCGACCAATAAGATCAGGAGACATTGATAATATATTTTGGGATACGATCAATATGCCAGAGAATAAAACTCAGTCCTTTTCGTTGAGGGTTAACGGCGCATTTAAGGCTCCTTCTATAATCATTTCAGAAGGAAACATTGCGTTAACTTCTGATGTGTTCTCGATAATGTAGCTTTGCTTAGTAGCGCAACGCCGTTTATCAGGGCTGCGCCGTTTCGTTAAAGTTCAAAAGATCCCAAACCATTCATAAAATCAAGCGAGGGCAACACCGTTTTATGGCGGTATTGTCCTCTTTTATCGTCTGTATGCGGGTTTTATGGGTTAGGCGTAGATGATCTCGCTGTAAACAATTTCTTCGGCTCTATGGCGGATATTATTCATTTTTTGCACCCAATTTAAGGCATTTTCTGCTTTGAGTTGTTCCGTGACACCCTTTGCCTGTTTCATCTGCTCTACAAGCGTTTCCAAACGCTCCTGAGCCTGTTTGTCAATATCGGCAAGGTAGCTGTTCAGCTTGCCCTCCATCAGCATTGTTGTGTAGATGGCTTTCCTGTGTTCTTTCAGATATGTCTTGTGTCGCTATCCCCAAATGCCGATAGGCTTGCTTTCTTCTTCGGAAAGTGTCAGGCAAAGGATGTAATAATCGCCCTGCAATTCATACCATAGGCCGTTGCTTTCATCAAAAATGTACTTGTCCATATAATAAGTCCTCCAGTAAATATATTCGCACATACATCACAGTTTCCCAATTGCCACAACCTGTTATAGCTTGTTATGAGATTTTTCTTCCCTTGGTTTTTCCCTTATGATGTCACGAGGGAAGCATAAAATGTTGTGAAATCGTATAAAGGGATAAAGCAAGCAAACTGTGAAAAATCCTTTACTTACAAGGAGTTTGGAGGATTTTGTTGATAGTCTATAACCGCTGTTAAAAGGTCATAATTTGTAGAATTTCAAATCCGAATTTATCGATTTTTATACCTTTTTCCTGTTTTCCATATAGCCAAAGCAAATAAAACATCCTGTCTGACATTTCTGTTAGACAGGATGTTCTTGCCCGTTCCATCTTGTTCGGACCTTTTATTTGGCGTAGTTCCGGATAATTTTCTGCATTTCTGCAAATTGCCGTTCCATTTCAGTTACCAGCTTCATCTGGGTTCTAGCCCGACGCAAATTCTGTTCTGGATCTGAAATATGAAAATATTTATCACCATTCAGATAATCCAACAGAAAACGGCTTCCAGTTTCCAGTGTAATAATCCGAGCACCCCAAGGCATGCTTTCAATTTCCGCTTCAGTAAAGAATCCATCAGAAGCCCCAACAAACCCTTTGGCAAAAGCATCGTACCGATCCATACAAAGACTTACCCGATCCAAATCAGCTTCGTCCTCAGCGGCCGAAGATGCCGCAAACCGAATAAAATCACCAAAATCATAGGCAGCAAGCCCAGGCATAATAGTGTCCAGATCAATTACGCAAAGAGCCTTCCCTGTCTGATTGTCAATTAAAATATTATTGAATTTTGTATCGTTGTGCGTTACACGCAGAGGCAAATCTACGCCGATACGGTCCACCAAATAGGAGGCATCCTGGGTTCGGTCAAAAAAGAATTTGATTTCATTCTGCACCAAAACGGCTCGACCGGCAGTATCCGTACGCACGCCTTCCATCAAGTTCTGCATCCGTTTTTTTGTATTATGGAAATCTGGGATTGTCTCATACAGCGTTTCCCCGGGGAAATCTGCCAACTGTTTCTGAAACCGTCCAAATGCTCGCCCGGCGTCGGTAATAACCGAAAGGTCTTCCGTGCTGTTAAAACTGACTGCATCGTCGACATACTCATAGCTCCGCCAATAATGCCCGTCCCCGTCCAGATAAAAGGCCTTTCCTTCGGCATTGGTCAGAAAATTCAAAACTTCCCGGTTCGTGTCTCCCCCCTGCGCCTGAATCTTCCGGCGAATATGAGATGTCACCCGAAGAATATTATCCATCAATTCAACAGGCTTCTGAAACACATAAGTATTGATCTCCTGCACAATATACGGTTTTCCCTCGACCCGTACCAAAAATGTTTGATTAATATGTCCGGTTTTAATTTGTGTCACTTCAGTAAAGGGACCGTCTTTTCCAAAAAAAGTAAAAACCTCGTGCAGTTTATTCTCTGTTTGCTCGCTCATATTACAATTCCTTTCACTGATTTTCAGATGCATTCAATTCATTTTGCATCAATGAACCATAAGAAATAATCTTTCGGCCATATTTTTCCCATAAGCCATCCAATGCAGCCGCCATGCGCTCTTTGCGAACTTCCAATTGGTCTTCCGGGTCCGTATCCAGACGAAACTGAACCGGAATATCTTCCGGCGCAATCAACGAAGAGGCTGTCAACGTCAGGGCCCGGATCGGCACATCTTTTGCCCAATGTTTCCGAAGAAGTCTCAAAGCACACTCGGCCAAATCTGCCGCAAAATATGTGGGAAACGGCAAAGGAATCTGCCGTTGTATTACCGAAAAAGAGGGAGATTTCACCGTCAGATGAAGAGTCCGGCATTTTCGGTTACATTTCCGAAGCCGAAAAGCTACAATATCGGCCAGTTCCAACAACCGGGCTCGAATCTCCGTTTCAGAAATCAAATCATGATCAAATGTCTGGCCGTTTCCCACAGATTTTACATTTTCCGGTTCATCCCATTTTCGCACCGGAGAATCATCATCTCCTCTAGCATAAGAAAAAAGTTGTTTTCCTGGCTTTCCCAAGTATTTTTGCAGAATACTCGGATCTGCAGTCGCCAGTTGACCAATTGTATGAATGCCCAAAATAGACAACTGAGAAAAGGTGTTTCTTCCTACACCTAAAAGACGATCCACAGGCAAAGGCCAAACAATCTGCTGCATTTTTCCCCGAGAAATCAAAGTTGTGGCATCCGGCTTTTTGTAATCGCTGCCCAATTTTGCAAAAACTTTATTAAATGAAACACCCACCGAAACAGAAATGCCCAGTTCCTGCCGGACCTGATTACGAATTTTGTCAGCAATGGAAACACCATTGCCAAACAGGGACACACTGCCAGTAACATCCAACCAGGATTCATCAATTCCAAACGGCTCCACCTGATCCGTATATTGCAGATAAATTTGATTGACCCGTTCAGAATAATCTAAATATATTTTCCGATGGGGGCGAACCAAAACCAACTGCGGACACTTCCGAAGAGCACTGTTAACAGTTTCTGCCGTCTTGACACCAAATGACCTTGCCAATTCATTTTTTGCAAGAACAATTCCATGACGCTGCTCCGGCAACCCGGCAACCGCCATAGGAACCAGCTTCAGCTCCGGATGAAACAAACATTCCACCGAAGCATAAAAATTATTACAATCACAATGGAGAATTACCCGGTCCATAAACTTACGCTTCTTCCTGAGACAGCTCCTCCACTGTAAACCTGCCGCTGACAACTTCTTCAAACATCGTCAGATACGTTTCCTCTGAAATTCCGGCAATTTTCCAGCTGTGATCTGAAATAAAAACAATTTTTGTTTCGTAATTCCGAGGATAGCCCTGCTCCATAACGGAAAGCTTTACACTACCCTTCATTACACCATTTTCGGTATAAATCTTCACGTCCGAATGAGCAGCCAGATAAGTCTGCTTAATTCCATCCCGCAGCGCTTCCACCCGAGAAACCCAGATTTCCTGCAGCAAATCATTAGAAGACAAGGGAGAATCTAAGGTCTCGCGATAACAATAAACGGAAGAAAATGCTTTTTCATAATTTCCTTTTTCTATGGCACGCAGAAACTGTTCCAAACGAAAACGGGCGGAAAAGCAGTCCCAGGACACAGTGGTGTTCTCTTTCGGAACCAGTACCGCAGCAATTACCGCAATCAGAAGAACACCAATAAAAACCATTAAAATAATGTTTTTCTTTTTTCTCATATTTTCTCCGAAATAACAGCACCGGTGCGATCCGGCTCCAAAGTTTGTACTAGCCAAAAATGCGGCAATGTTTCACAAAAAGCACACAACGCATCCGCTATTCCTCCGCCCTGTTTCCCAATTACCATCAACGTTGGTCCAGCACCGCTCAGACAACCACCGTAAGCGCCGAATTCAGAAGCCTTTTGAAGAATTTCCGACATCCCGGGAATCAAACGACTTCGGTAAGGCTGATGGATCTGATCCTGTACCGCTACCGATAGAGCATCAAATTTACCGCTCATCAGACACCCCACAAGCAATGCGGAGCGGGATGCGTTAAACACGGCCTGGGCCCGGGTATAGGAGCCTGGAAGAACCTGGCGGGCCTCACTGGTAGATAGAGGGAAATCGGGAATCAAAACCGTAAACTCCAACGCTTCAGACAAAGGAACCGAAACATATTCAAACCGGGAATCCTGAACTACACCTACCACCATATCTCCTAAAAATGCCGGGGCCACATTGTCAGGATGTCCTTCAATTTCTACCGCCATATTTAGAAGTTCTGCCCGGGAATATCCCGTATTCAGCAACAAGTCGGCAATCAACAGACCGCCCACAATACAGGCAGCACTGCTCCCCAGCCCTCGCGCCAAAGGAATTCGGTCTGTTTGCTGCAGTAAAAACCGAGGCAACATTCGACCGGTCCGCCGGGAAAACCAAAGCATTGTCTGATAAATCAAATTAGTTTCATCCAAAGGAATTTTCTGACCGCACGCGATCCGCAAGTCAATTTCATTCCGACTTTCAATCCGGAACAGTTCAGAGAATTCGCATTCTTCCCCGGAAAAGACTGTAATTTCATTATATAGAGACAGCGCCAGTCCTGCACAATCAAAGCAGGGGCCCAAATTAGCGCTTGTCGCAGGAATTTTAACGGTAAACATCAGTGAAATAAAGTCCGCAGCTGTTCCAAGTCAGGACGAAATACGTCTATTTTCAGTTCATCCTTCAGTACAACCGAGGTGTCTTTCAAACCATTTCCGGTCAAAACACAGACAATATCCAATGGACGATCGGTTTCTAAGTCACCGGCAGAAGCTTTTTTAATCAGACCGGCAACAGAAGCACAAGAGGCAGGTTCCGCAAAAATACCCTCCTGAGAAGCCAAAAGCTGCTGTGCTACCAAAATCTCCTCGTCGGTAACTGCAGAAATACTGCCTTTGGATTCATCCCGAGCAGCCACAGCCAATTTCCAACTGGCGGGGTTTCCGATCCGAATGGCCGTTGCAACTGTTTCAGGATTGGAAATCACGCGATTTTCCACAATCGGAGCTGCCCCTGCGGCCTGAAAACCAGTCATTTTAGGAAGATTCGCAATTTCTCTGTTTTCATAATATTCTTTAAAGCCCATCCAATATGCCGAAATATTTCCAGCATTTCCGACCGGAAGCATCAGATAATCGGGTGCACGGTGCAAGGCATCACAGATCTCAAACGCAGCGGTCTTCTGCCCCTGCAGCCGAAAAGGATTAATGGAATTGACCAGCGTCACATCTTCAGTTTCGGAAAGTCGAACCACCATGTTCAGAGCATCGTCAAAATTGCCATCAATGGCAATAACCCGCGCACCGTAAACAATCGCCTGAGCAAGCTTGCCCAAGGCAATTTTTCGATCAGGAATCAAAACAAAAGCCTTCATACCGGAAACAGCCGCATACGCAGCGGCGGAAGCAGAGGTATTTCCAGTGGATGCGCAGATAACAGCTTTCGACCCGTTTTCGTTGGCCTTGGTCACCGCCATAGTCATCCCCCTGTCCTTAAAAGACCCAGTAGGGTTGAGTCCCTCAAATTTCACATAGACATTGACATTTTTCAGTCCGATAGCAGACGGCAGATTTTTCAACCTCAAAAACAGAGTATTGCCCTCGTTGAGTGTAACGATTTTGGAATCGTCCTGTACATCGAGATAATTACGATACTTTCGAATCAGACCCTCGTACATGGTTGGGAAAACTCCTTTATTAATAAATAATTTTTTTTATTATAACACAGTAAGCTAAAAAAATCAAGCCGTTTACCCGGAAAAGTAAAAAAAAAGCCGAAAAGCCGGACATTTTGCTTTGAAAAAGCAAGGCGTCCGGCCTCTCGGTTAAAATTGGCCCGTCGAAAGTGTCACTTGGAGTCCGTAACCTCCCGCATTGACCAGAATTCTTTCTATTTCCGGCTTAGAGCGATCTTCTGCAAGTACACACAGACGGCACTCTCGCCGCATCCGGCCAAAACGGTTATAGGTTTCGGGAAAAGGAACTTGCTGAGCATAAAAATGAGAAAGCATAGCTCCTGGTTGGTCTGAATATACCACGTTGTTCCTCAATTCTTTCTCTTCATCGAATTCCCCATAATCTTCCGAGCGATACAACATCCGGATTTCCCAAATCCCGTCCGCAGATTCCCGAATTCGCCGTGCCGCAGCCTGTGCAGACTCGGTATCATGAAAACAGGCCACCATTCTGCAAATCATTTTGATATTCCTTTCTTTTACAACAGTTTCCCGCAAAAAATATTCCCGCAAGTTTCAGTGTTTCCTTTTTTCACGCCGACTATACCGGAAGAAAGAATTGTTAATTTTCTGTAAATGCCCTTGACATTTAAAAAAAAACGTGCTAAAATTGAAGAAATCAAAAAAAGGGATGTGAATT
Source organism: uncultured Clostridia bacterium (assembly GCA_944386295.1). GTDB lineage: Bacteria > Bacillota > Clostridia > Oscillospirales > UBA644 > CALXAO01. The sequence continues at coordinate 15,244 of CALXAO010000119.1, forward strand.
CCTCCGTGGATGAGATTCCCCGAAGTAAATTTAGGATGCCAAAACGGCACCCTTAAATAAAAACGCATAAGGCGGCTCAAGCTCCGCCTTATGCGTTTTTGTATTTTTTGGGAAAGTTCCAGATGGAATTCTAACTGAGAGGGAAAGGATTATATACCGTTATGAACACAACATTAACAGCTCTTTGCTGTCTGCTTTTGCTGGCACTCTACAGCTGGTACACCTACACAAAAGCAGCATTTGAAAGTTTCAGCCGATCAAAATTTAAAAATCTGGCGGAAAATGACAAAAAGACAACACAGATTCTTTCGTGGGATGAAGCACCGGAACAGTTGCTGTCGGCAACCCGGATTGGAAAAACCATTTCCATACTGATTTTGGCAGCACTGTCTGAGCATTTATTTTTACAATGGTTGCCTCGGTTTGGTTTACCGATTTCCATTGTAGCAGATGTTGTTGCAATTCTTTTGTTCGGAGAACTTCTTCCTCGGGCTATTGGTCAGGCAAAAGCGGACAAAGTAATCCGGTCTGCCTTTTGGCCTTTGCGCATCCGCCTTTGGCTTGCAACACCTCTGACAATTCCGGCCGAAAAAATCAAGCAAGTCATCCGCAGGAGCTTTCAGGCAGTGAAAACAGAAGACGAGTCTGCGGAAGACGAGCTGATCACGTTGGTAGACGAAGCAGAGGAAGAAGGAGAACTGACCAAGCAGGCAGGGGATCTGATTCGCTCAGCCATTGAATTCAACGATCGGGAAGTACAAGATATTTTGACGCCCAGGGTCAATGTTGTGGCCGTAGACGAAAGCGACAGCAATGAAGAAATCAGCCGCCTGTTTGCAGAAACTGGTCTTTCCCGGCTTCCGGTGTATTCCGAAACCATTGACAATATTATTGGAATTCTCCACGAAAAAGACTTTTTCAAGTTTGCTGGTCAAAAATCGATTTCCCAGATCATGTCGCCCACACTATGCGTATCTCCACACATGAAAATATCTGACCTTATGCGAAAACTCCAGAAAGAACAGTCTCATTTGGCTATCGTGGTGGACGAATTCGGCGGTACAGAGGGGATTGTTACTTTAGAAGATATTCTGGAAGAGTTGGTCGGGGATATCTGGGACGAACATGATGAAGTGGTTGAATATTTTAAGCAAGTGGATAAAAATACATACCTGATTTTCTGTGAAGCCGACCTTCAGGAACTGTTTGAACTGTTTGAAGTGGAACCTCAGGAAGAATCAGACGCAGTGACCATCAGCGGCTGGGTAATTCAGGAAATTGGCAAGCTGCCGGAAGTAGGCGACATGTTCCAATATCAGGGGCTGACCGTAACCATTACCCAAACGGATTCCCGAAAGGTACTGGAAATCAAAGTCCAAAAAGAACAGAGACCGGAAGAGGAAGAACCTACGTCAAAATAATTTTTCTACAGCAAGAATACAAAATAAAGCTCCCGTAATCCAGGACAGGTTTACGGGAGCTTTTTCCCAAACTTTTCGCCCCAGAAACGACCCAAGTCCAGCGGCCGCCGTACCAAGGAACAGTGACCCAATCACAAAAAAACATCCTTCCGACAGCGTCGCGCCGGCGCTAAGTCCTGTCAAAAAGGAATCGGCTGACAATCCCAGAGAAAAAACTACAGCCTCAGAGACCGAAAGCCATTTGGAACGGTCAGCATCCGCACAGGTTTCATCCAAATAAACCCGAATAAGAAATTTTATATCAAATAAGGAAAATCGAACCTGTCGAATTCGGCTTTCCCGTTTACGGAGCAAGGATTTAATCCAATTTTCAAATAAATTGGTCAATCCAAGTACCAAAAACACACCGAATCCTGTCCACCGAAAAAATTCTGAAGGAACCCAAAGCGTTAATACTGAAGAAAAAACAATTGAAAAGGCTAAAATGCCAGCCCCCACAGCTCCCACCGTCAGTGCGGACAGCGGAGGAACACGGATGCCATCCGCCCCCAGAGCGATACAGGCGGCAAAGGCATCGATGCTCAATGCAACTAGCAGGATCCCAATATGCACAATTATCACCTCTTTTCATTATAATCTTCACCCTGTCCAGAAGTGAATGTCATACGCGGACAAAACCCCGCATAAAGATTACTATAGAAAATCCATACCGAAAACGAGGTGCCGTCATGAATTTGGAAATCAATACCCTTGAATTGAACGAAACCGTACAGGAAACCTTCGGTTCCGCTGCCGCAGAATGCGAAATTGTATTGCCGGACTATTGCCCAAACATTCTTCGCATTCTCAGCGCCCAGGCCTTTCCTTCCATTTGTGCAGAATCCAGAAGGCCCGACCGAATTACACTGGAAGGAAATATCGACTTCCGCGTTATGTATCTTGCAGAAAATGGAACAAAAATCTACACGGTGACGCAACAATCCTCATTTACCCAAAGCTTTGAACTAAAAGAAGGAAACACTGCCCAGGTATCCTACTCTGTACAGCCGGAACAAGTTACCGCCAGAGCCCTCAGTCCGCAGCGTATGCATGTTAAGGTTGTCCTCCGGATCCCACTGCGAGTTACCGCAACCTCTGCCCTTTGCCTGCCGAATCCCAAAGAGGACTGCGAATATCTAACTCGGAACATATGTTATTCCAAAAGGTGTTGTGAAGGTACAAAACCGCTGCGAATCTCTGATGAATTTGAATTGGGAACTCTTCCGGCAGCAGTAAACATTCTCCGTACCGAGCTATGCTTCTTGGAAACAGAACAAAAACCTCTAACGGAAAAACTGATTGTCAAAGCCGACATGTGTTTCCGTATCCTGTACGCAGACTCCGCAGACGTTCTGCATACAGCAGAACAGACCATTCCCGTATCTCAGATTCTAGATCTGACAGGATTGGATGAAGAAACCATCTGTGCCATCCGTTTTCAACCGCTTTCCTGTTCTGTCACCCCCAAAGAAACCATTGATGGGGAGACGAAAATACTGGCTTACGATGTGGAAGTCAATGTTCGCGCAGAAGGATACCGAACAGAACAAACTTCTTTAATTACGGATGCCTATTCCCTGAAAAACAAATCGGAATGCACAGTTCGACAGATTTCCTTTGAACAGGCACTCCGGATTCGGGAAGACGGTACAGCAAAAGAATCCATGGAAATTGGATACTACGATTCGGTTTACGACGTTAATGTAACGCCAGTCATTCTCAGTACAGAAGCAGACCCCGAATCCCGAGAAGTTCGAACAGAAGGAACATGGAACTGCACCGCATTAATCCGAGATGCCAACGGCGATACGGTATGTGTAGAAAAAAGTATTCCATTTTCCATCTGCACCAAAATTTCCGATCCGGTAACACAAATTCGGAATGAATGCACTCTGTCCGTCATCAGTTTGTCTTTTTCTCCGTCCGACGCAACCCATCTGGAATTCCGTGTAGACTACCGCCTGAACGGAATGCTGTTTATTGTCAATCCTTACTGTATTGTAACCGACCTTTGTCAAAAGGAAGAAAGGGTCTCTTCGCAAGCGGAAATGGTACTTTATTATGCCGAAAAGGGAGAGTCAGTCTGGCAGATTGCAAAAAAATATACCTGCCGTTACGAAAAGCTCCGAGAAACCAATCACATTGAGGGAGAAGTTATGGAGGAATCCGAAATGCTTCTGATCCTCCGTGGATAATTCCCATAGAAAAAGTAAGAAAAAATTCGTATTTTTCTCTTTACATCAAGGGAAAAATGTGGTATAATAATTCTGTCGGAATTGGATTGTTTTTTTCCGGCCGTACCGAAAGTCAGTGAACGGATTTCTCCAAACCGTCACTTACTTTTCCGGTGAATTTGGGAACTGCACCCGATTGCGGTAATTATGGAGGTGAATGTACATGCAGAAGGAAGTTAAAGCACAGATCATTGAAGCCAATCGCAGAAATGAGAAAGACACCGGATCTCCGGAAGTCCAGATCGCGCTTCTTACCGAGCGTATTCTTACCCTGACAGAACATTTGAAAACAAACAAAAAGGATTTTCATTCTCGTCGCGGTCTATTGAAAATGGTCGGTCAGCGCAGAAATCTTCTCAATTATTTGAAGAAGAAAGATATCGAACGCTACCGTGCGATTATTGAAAAGCTGAATCTCAGAAAGTGATTGCACCCTGTATCTGATGTTTTCTATTGCATTGGAACACAGGACGGGTATTCAATGTCATTTGCCCGGCTTGGCCATTCGGCTCAGGACCGGCAAATGACATTGCTTTATGCCGCCAAACACAAAAGAACCGGATAACCGCCCTTCCTTTTGGTTCAGCAGTTATACCAACATCCGACCTCTTCGGGTGCTGCTGTAACTGCCGAAACAGACGGGTGGTTTTCCAAACAGAAAGGAAAACGACAGCATGGATATTTATCAGAACTACAAAACATTTTCCACCACGTTAGCTGAACGGCCTTTGACGGTGGAAACCGGAAAATTTGCTGGTTTGGCCAACGGGTCCTGTATTGTTCGTTACGGAGAAACAACGATACTCGCTACCGCAACTGCCTCGGAAAAACCTCGAGACGGCATTGACTTCTTCCCTCTTGCGGTAGACTACGAAGAAAAACTTTATAGCGTAGGAAAAATTCCTGGCAGCTTCCTAAAAAGAGAAGGAAAGCCTTCGGAAAAAGCAGTTCTGGCTGGACGCCAGATTGATCGTCCCATCCGCCCTCTTTTCCCGAAAGATATGCGGAACGATGTGGTTGTTAGCATTACGCTTCTTTCGGTGGATCCCGATTGCTCCCCGGAAATCGCTGGTCTGATCGGAGCATCAGTAGCTCTGTCCATTTCAGACATTCCCTGGAAAGGCCCCATTGCCGCAGTACTGTTGGGTTATGTGGACGGGGAATACGTGTTCAACCCCACCGCCGAGCAGCGGTTGGTATCCCAAATGGCGGTGACTGTAGCAGCCTCTGCCGACAAAATTGTTATGATTGAAGCTGGCGCAAACGAGATTTCGGATGACGTAATGTATAATGGAATTGTCGCAGCGCATGAAGTTATTAAACCAATTGTAGCTTTTATTGAAGATATTAAGGCACAGATCGGAAAACCAAAGTTTACCTATCCTGCACAGGTACTTGACGAAGCAATTTATGAAGATGTCAAAGCCTTTGCTTTGAATAAAATCGCCCATGCCTTAGACACTGACGACAAAGATATTCGGGATGCCCGCCTGTCTAAAGTGACAGCGGAGGTAGAAACGGAATTGGGCGAAAAATATCCAGATTCCAAAGAAGCTTTTGGAGAAGCCATTTACAAGTTAGAGAAATATTTGGTTCGTAAAATGATTTTTGAAGAACATCGTCGGGTGGATGGCCGCTCTCTAGAAGAAATTCGTCCACTTTACGCAGAAGCCGGTCTGATTCCCCGGGTACACGGCTCCGGACTGTTTAGTCGCGGACAAACTCAAGTTTTGACAATTGCCACTCTGGGAGCTATTAAGGATAGCCAGCTACTAGACGGTGTGGACGAAGCCGAAACCAAACGGTATATGCATCATTACAATATGCCTGGTTATTCTGTAGGTGAAGCAAAAAGCTCTCGCGGCCCCGGACGACGGGAAATTGGGCACGGTGCATTGGCAGAACGGTCCTTGGAACCAGTACTGCCTTCTGTGGAAGAATTCCCTTATGCCATTCGCTTGGTTTCGGAAGTGCTTTCCTCCAACGGTTCCACATCACAAGGATCTGTGTGCGGCAGCACACTGGCATTGATGGACGCAGGCGTTCCCATCAAAGCACCGGTCGCTGGAATCTCCTGCGGTTTGATTACCCAAGGTGAGGATTGGATCACCATGGTAGATATTCAGGGATTGGAAGATTTCTTTGGTGATATGGACTTCAAAGTAGCAGGAACAAAAAAAGGTATTACTTCTATTCAGATGGATATCAAAGTGGAAGGGCTGTCTTACGACATTATTAAAAAGGCTTTTGAACAAACCAAAGCAGGTCGAGAATATATTTTGGATGAAATTATTTTGAAGGCAATTCCTGCTCCCAGAAAAACTCTGTCCAAGTATGCTCCGAAAATTCTGACCTATAGCATTCCCACGGATAAGATCCGGGAAGTAATCGGCTCAGGCGGAAAGGTTATTCAGAAAATTACTGCCGATACTGGCGTGAAAATTGATATTGAAGATGATGGCACAGCCTTTATCCTTTATATCGACCAGGCTGCAGGAGAAGAAGCCCTAAGCATTATCCGTACCATTGTAGAAGGTCCATCCATCGGTACAATCTATAAAGGAAAAGTTACTCGTTTGATGTCGTTTGGCGCCTTTGTGGAATTTGTTCCCGGTAAGGAAGGTTTGGTGCACATTTCCCAGTTAGATGAATGTCGTGTTCCTCGAGTAGAAGATGTGGTAAATGTGGGAGATGAAATCTGGGTCAAGGTCACAGAAATTGATGACCAGGGCAGAATCAATCTGTCCCGGAAGGCCGCACTGAAAGAACTGATGGCCAAACAGGAAAAATAAAAAACCGCGTCCTTTGAATGTGAACAAGTCCGTAAAAAACGGACAATAGCCCCCCCTTTATGGTAGAATGAAAATACTACCGTAAAGGGGGATTTTGTATGCCAAGAGAAATAAAGCAATATGAAAAAAAGATATTAAATAACACAAAGAGAAATAGCGGAACGGCTTGGGTTCACCTATGAAAAAATGCACGATTTCTTTACCGGAGTAGCGATTAAACCAAAAGACAGGCAGAAAAAAGGGGCACGGAACTGCCACCATCCGTTCAGCAATTAAGCAAGCTTACACAATTACAGTATGAACTTTCAAGGGATTCGAAACGGAAAATGAACAGACGCGGGATTTTCTCTCGCTCACCGAAAGGAAGTGAGAACAAGCGTAAAGTATAAGGATAATTCAATAATTTTTTAGTGTTTCAAGAAGCGGTTACTGTGTAAAAAGAATGGATATCCCTGCAAAA
>CALXAO010000120.1 GCA_944386295.1 uncultured Clostridia bacterium
CGATTACAGACAGTGAATCAACATTTTTCGGTTGGTCAAAAACTGCAAATGCAATAACGGTTCCCTATACAGCTGGATGAATAATTACTCTTAATGAAAGTAAAGTTTACTATGTTTGAAGCAAGGCGTCTATGATTCCGTCGAAATCGGCGACTGGCGATTTCAGCAACGGTACAAACAAAAACGTAAATCATTCGAAAAAAAAATTATGATTTAATCGCTGACTTCTATACAAATTGTGTTTAATGCCGATTCTAATAACATAATTACGGCAAACGGTTCTGCAGTCAGCATTTAGTAACGATAAACCCAACGCGGCGGTTCTTCCAACCCTGCGTCAGACAGTGTCAAGATTAGCAAAACGGTAACCGGTAGTAAAATTGGTACGGATGGATACTTTTAGCCTGAGAAATGGTAAAAATATTACATTTAACAACCAGGCAATTTTATTCCCACAGCAAGTGGTTTAAGGAATGGGAGTTGTAAGGTGTCCTCAAACAGCACAAAAACGGCGGAGTTCGTCAGTGACTGTGCCGGAAACAGATGATAGCGCAAATATTGGATTTTGGATTGTCATTGCCAGTCTGTTTTTGCTTGGTATAGTGACTGCCATATTTTGCAAAAGATGTCACTGCAAATAAGTAGACCAAGACGTTAAAAGCAAGACGGGTTTTGCAGAGAAACTTTTCAAAAAAGCAATGTTCAGGTTCAAAAGCAATTAAAACTATCGTTTTTGATGTTTTGTCTAAGCAAGTAGAAAGTACTGTACATGAAAATTTTCCCATTAAGTGCATGGGAAAAAATATACAGGGAGAAGCATAGTTGATAATATTTCCGGCTGTGCTGTAGTAATACTTGTGGTTTATTAATTGCAATTTATATTTGTGTCCATTGGGGACTTGCTTTCCTTATTTGCTGTGAGGTATACAGTAGATAACAGTCACGGTGTTAATTTAATCCGCTTTCTATCTATTCCTTATAAATGTTTTGTATTTGATTTCAACCGCTTTTTCGTTTAAAAAAAATTCCTCTTTTTGCCATTGAAACCGTAATTTTTTATAGTACAATAAAATTAAATTTATTGTAAAAGGAAGAACGGATGGAAATGATTTTTGAGAGCATCAAAAAACTGGTGATTTATGCAAAGCAAAAAAAACTGATTACACCGGAGGATGAAACTTTTGCGATCAACCGGCTGCTGGAGACTCTTGGATTGGATCATTTTGAAGAGCCGCCGGAAATATCTTCGGAGTTTTGCTTGGAAACAATTCTGGCGGAAATTACAGACTATGCGGCAGAACAGGGATTTCTGGATGGAAGCAGTATTACTGAACGGGATTTGTTTGACACAAAACTTATGGGGCTGCTGACGCCCCGTCCGTCACAGGTTATTACTTGGTTCCGGGAAAATTATACGATTTCTCCCCAAAAAGCTACCGACGAATATTACCGGTTTAGTCAGGATACCAATTACATTCGCAGAGACCGAGTAGCGCGGGACTGGAAATGGGTTACATCTACTCCTTGCGGCGACTTGGATATTACTATCAATCTTTCCAAACCGGAAAAGGATCCTAAGGCAATTGCTGCAGCGAAAAACGCTAAGCAAACCGGGTACCCCAAATGCGCTCTTTGCCCGGAAAATGAGGGTTATGCCGGCCGTATAGATGCGGCGGCTCGGCAAAATCACCGGATAATTCCGCTGACTGTTGACGGGGCGAATTGGGGGTTTCAATACTCTCCTTATTCTTATTATCCGGAGCACTGCATTGTATTCAATTGGCAGCATATTCCTATGAAGATCAACCGTTCTGTTTTTCGAAAACTGTTTGATTTTGTCCGGCAATTTCCCCATTATTTTATTGGTTCCAATGCAGATCTTCCTATTGTTGGCGGTTCTATTCTCAGTCATGAGCATTTTCAGGGCGGAAAGTATCAATTTGCCATGGCAAAAGCTCCAATTGAAACCAAAATTGTTTTCCCCAGTTTTGCGTCTGTAGAGGCTGGTATTGTGCGGTGGCCCATGTCAGTTATCCGTCTGCGTCATATTGAGACGGAACCGCTAGAAACCCTGGCAGCCCAAATTTTGACGGCTTGGAGAGGGTACACAGACGAAGCTGCTATGATTTATTCTCACACCGACGGTTCCGAACACAACACCATTACTCCCATTGCCCGATATCAAAATGGAAAATATGAATTGGACTTGGTGCTGCGGAATAATTTAACCACACCGGAACATCCGCTGGGACTATATCATCCTCATGAAGAACTGCATCACATTAAAAAAGAAAATATCGGTCTGATTGAGGTGATGGGTTTGGCTGTACTTCCAGCCCGTCTAAAAGAAGAAATGATGTTACTTGCCCGTTGTTTGACAATGGGAAAGGATCCTCGTTCCGTTTCTGTGCTAAAAAAACATGCGGATTGGGCTGACAAAATTCTTGCGGACCATCCGGACCTGAATACCGAAACGGTAATGCCGATTTTGCAAGAAGAAATCGGCCAGGTATTTTATCGCGTTTTGCAGGATTCAGGGGTTTTCAAATTCACAGAAGAAGGCAGAGCGGCGTTCTTGCGTTTTACAGGGAGTGTAGTTTAATATGCCGGAGAAAAAATTAGAGCGACCGGCGCATGAGGGTCATCGAGCCCGTTTGAAACGGAAATACAGCAAATACGGCGCTGAGGTTTTGGAGGAGCACGAATTTTTGGAATTGCTGCTGTTTTATGCCATTCCTTATCGGGATACCAATGAGCTAGCTCATAGGCTTTTGCATCGGTTCGGTTCTTTTTCCAATGTGTTGAAGGCTGACCGCTGCGACATTGAAAGCCTACCTGGAATGGGCCCCAGTGCTGCCCTTTATCTTCAGGCCCTGATGGATTGTGTGCGCACTTATTTGAGAAGTCAGTCTGACGACCGGGTTTATTCCTCCCCGCTGAAAGCCGTCAGTTCACAGCTTGCGGCGGAAAGTGTGGGCCGGGAAGTGGAATCTGTTCAGTTAGTTGGGTTGAACCGTAACAAAAAAGTAATCAGTCGTTATTTGTTAGCCCGGGGCGGCATTTCCAGCGTTCGTCTGAACCGGAGTGCATTATATCAGAGTCTGCGGAATTGTTGGCCGGCGTATGCAGTGCTTGTTCACAATCATCCTTCGGGTATCGCCCTTCCGTCCAATGCTGATTTCCTGGCAACGACGCAGATTATGTCTCTTTTGAAAGATGTAAATATTCCGTTGTTGGATCATATTATTCTGGATGGAAAAAACGATTATATTTCTTTTGCGGACAGCAACTTTTTACAGAAAAATATGTCTGGAACTAGCTATGTGGTAGTGCCTCCCCAAAGTCAGATGGAAATTGAACTTTCGGTTTCGCATTATGAGCCAAATTTGGACGGAGGTACTCTGCTCTGCGATATAATTGACAATTTTGAAAAATAACGGTTCTTCCTATTGACATTTTTTTAATTCTGTGATAAACTGTTATAGTTCCAAAGACAATAGGTGCTTTGCTTAAATTTGCCTATCGAGGAAAAAGGCTTGATTTTGTGGTTTCATGCTCTTTTGACGCGATGGTGCCAAAAGAGCATTTTATTGCGTATTTTTTCTTTGCATAGCAAAGAATTGTATCCGGAGGTGAAAATGTAATGCCAAGTGAAAAGATTCTGGAATCGAAAAAAGCTCTCGTTGCGGCACTTGCAGAAAAGCTGAAGAATTCCTCGGCCGGTGTCTTTGTTGACTACAAGGGAACCAATGTCGCAGATGACACCCAGCTTCGCCGGGAACTTCGCCAGGCTGGTGTGGATTACAGCGTTGTGAAAAATACTTTGACCCGTTTTGCCCTTAAAAATGTGGGGTTTGACGCATTGGAAAGTATTCTGAGCGGAACTACTGCTCTTGCTGTGACTGATGGCGATGTGGTTGCTCCAGCGAAAATTCTTTGCGAATATGCTAAGAAGCATGAGAACTTTACGATTAAGGCAGGATTTGTTGACGGCGAGATTTTGGATAGCAATGGTGTTAAGGCTTTGGCTGCTGTTCCGTCCAAGGAACAGTCTCTGGTCAATCTTCTGTTTGTACTCAACGGAAATCTTCGCAATCTTGCTGTGGCTCTGCAGGCTGTGGCCGATCAGAAGGGCGACGTGCAGGAAGCGTAATTATCGCTTTTGCCGGATGCCGATATTTAAAAAATTATTAGGAGGATACTACAATGGCTAGTGAAAAGATTGTTAATATTGTGGAAGAAGTTAAAACTTTGACCGTTCTGGAACTGGCGGAACTGGTTAAAGCGATTGAAGAGGAATTCGGTGTTTCTGCTGCCGCTGCTGTTGCTGTTGCTGCGCCCGCTGCCGCTGCTCCTGCTGTGGAAGAGAAGTCTGAATTTGATGTTATTCTTGCGGAAGTCGGAGATAGCAAGATGGGAGTTATCAAGGCTGTTCGTGAGTTAACCGGGTTGGGCCTGAAGGAGTCCAAAGAACTGGTTGACAGTGCGCCTAAGGCAATCAAGGAGAATGTCTCCAAGGAAGATGCTGAGGCTGCTAAAGCTGCTTTGGAAGCTGCCGGTGCAAAAGTCGAACTGAAGTAAGATATTATTTGTAAAAAAAAACAGACAGGAATTTCTCTGCTAAGAAAAGGAGGACAATGCTTATAAGCAAGCAAGCAAAGCATAATTCTGCCCTTTTTTCTTGTCAAGAGCAAAGCTGCATATTTTTTCAAGGCGTATTCCGCCTGTTTTAGAATGGACGTAGTGCGCTTTTTTCGTACCGAAACGGCTTTTTATGAAAGATCTTTTTTAGCGCGGGGTATCTATCAAGCTGTCTGTAAAAAAATAAAATGAAGGAGAAAGAGCTATGAAATCAAAAAGGAAAGTACTGAGTTTACTGCTTGCTCTCTGTCTTGTGGTGGGTCTTATACCCACTTTGGCACTTGCGGCAGGAACAGACACAGGAAAGGCTATCCAGCTTGTGGATAGTGCAGCTGCCGCAAAC
>CALXAO010000121.1 GCA_944386295.1 uncultured Clostridia bacterium
TTTCAGAGTTAGAGGAATACTTCCGGAAGCATCCTCAATACGGCCCTTTGTACGGACGCAGGGACACCTCCCCGACCCCCTCCCGCATGGAACGACTCCGGCAGCGGCAACCACGGCTCCAGCCTGAAACCGCCTTGGCCCTGTTTGGGGAAAGCATGGATATTTCAGCCTCAAAGGCGGACAAATATCATCTTTGCCCTTATGCCTATTTTTGCCGCTACGGTTTAAAGCTTCACCCCTTACGCCGAGCAGAACTGAATCCTGTGGAAACAGGAACCCTGATCCACGCTGCCTTGGAGTCCTGCATGGCCCCAGGCATGGACTGTACAGACGAGGAGCTATCCATTCGGGTAGAAGCCTTTGGGAAGAACTGGCTGAACCGGGTTTGGCGGGAACAGTGTCCGCCAGACAGTTTTCTGTCCTATTTCCGGGCGCTTCTGCAAAAGATAGACCGGTTGCTCCGGTATTTCCGAAAAGAACTGTCTGCGTCAGAATTTGTCCCGGAGGGTTTCGAAGTTCGGATTTCCGACAAAGGTCAGGTATCGCCAGTGAAGGTTCCCTTGCAAACCGGAGAAATTTATCTGTCGGGCGTAGTAGATCGGGTAGATGTACTGAAAAAAAACGGCGTCCGGTATCTGCGGGTAGTGGATTATAAAAGCGGTCACAAAGAATTTGATCTGCGAAAAGTACAGGCCGGCATTGACATTCAGATGCTCATGTACCTGTGCGCTCTAAAACAAAATGCCTTTCCTGGACAACCCTCAGTCCAGCCGGCCGGCGTAATGTATGTTAATGCAAATCCGGCAGTAGTGGCAGTGCGCCGGGACGAAGCTCAAATGGCAGAAATCCGGTGGGAAGAGAAAGAACCCCGTACTGGACTGTATTTGAACGATCCGGAAATTCTGCAAGCCATGGATTCTACCCCCGAGCGAAAATACATTCGCATCCGGAAGGATGCACACAAGGCCCTAATTAGTCAGGAACGGTTTGGAGAACTGTTTGAAGAGATTAAAACGCTGCTGACCCGTATGGGAGAACGGCTGCATCAGGGACAAATTCCCCGAAGTCCGGTAATCGGTTGCGGTGTGGATTCCTGCCGTTACTGCGATCTGCGGCAAACCTGTGTCCGGCCCCAAAGCCGCCCCCTGTCAGAAAAGGAGGAATGACGAATGCCCCAATGGACACCCCAGCAGGAGCAAGCTATTTACTGTCGGGGAGAAAATCTGTTGGTTAGCGCTGCTGCCGGTTCAGGAAAGACTGCAGTTCTTTCCGCCCGGGTAGCGGAATATATCCGGCAAGGAGGCTCTTTTGATCGTCTACTGATCGTAACCTTTACCCGTTTGGCCGCAGGAGAAATGCGGCAGCGAATTGCAGAAGAGGTAGCGTCTCTGGCCGCAAAAATCGGCACCGCCCATTTGAAACGGCAAAGTCTTTTATTATACAAAGCCCAAATCTGCACGATTGATAGCTTTGCTATTGATTTGCTCCGGCAGCATTTTTCCACCGCCGGTATAGCCGCTGATTTCCGGGTGATGGACGAAACCGAAGCCGCAGTCCTCAAAACCCGTGCTGTGCGAGAAGTTCTGGAGGAAGCTTATACCGCCTTTCCCCCCGGCTTTGGGCCCTTGCTGTCCCTGTTAGGAGGAGAAGGAGAAGATCAAAAGTTACGGGACTGTATAGAACTTCTTTTGACCCGTACCGAAACCCTTCCCTTTCCGGAAAAAAAGCTGAATCAATGGGCCGAAACTGCCCGAAACCCCAAGCAGTGGTGCGAAGCGGCCTGCCAGGAGCTGCTTCCCGAGATGGAGGAATACCGAAGCCTATGGAAAAGGATTTTGTCCGGTTGTTTCCTCGGCGGGCAGCCCGGTCCCCAAGCAGAACTGAACTTACTGGAAGCCCTTTGCAAAGCCCTGGCTGCTGAAAACTGGACCGAGGCCTGCCGTCTGGTTGCTAGTTTTTCTTTTACAACTGCCCCACGGATTTCAATATCGAAAAAAGACACTCCTCACTCTGCGCCCTTGCCGACCGACGACGCTGCGCTGCTGGCAGAGCAGTACAAAACCCTGCGTCCTTTGCTGAAAAAGACTTTGAGCGGAGAGATTTTTCTCTGCACCCCCGCTGAAACAGCTGCCGATCTTGCCCGTCTGGCGCCTGCTATAGAATGCCTCTTCAACCTGACGCTGGCCTGCGGAACAAGGCTACAGGAAGCTTACAGAAAAAAAGGAGCTTACCCATTTTCGGCCATTGCCCAACTGGCCTTGACAGCCGTAGTAACTGATTACCAACCAAAAGATGGAAGTTTCTCTCCCACGCCCTTGGCTCTGACGCTACGGGAAAAATATGATGAGGTCCTTATTGATGAATACCAAGACGTCAATGATTTACAGGATTTATTTTTTCGCGCCATTACCCAGGATAATTTGTTTGCCGTCGGAGACGCAAAGCAAAGCATTTACCGGTTTCGAGGTGCGAATCCGGATAATTTTCTCCAGGCAGCCGACAGGTGCCGAGTTATTCCTCTGAACCGGAACTTTCGTTCGCGTCCCGATATACTGCACTTTGCCAATTTTCTCTGCCAGGGACTGTTTTCTCTTCGGACGGGAGGATTGGAATACGAAGAGACCCAAGCCCTATCTCCCGGCCGGACTGATTTAGACAACACAACACCCGGTGCCCAGGTCATTCTAACCGAAGATCAGCCCCGAACAGCCGCTGCACTGATTCGTGACCGGGTAATCGGGAAAATGCAGATTTGCGATAAATCCGGTGTACAGCGCCCGGTCCGATGGGGAGACTTTGCTATTTTGCTGAAAAAACGTAAAGATGTAGCTCCCCTTTACGAGCAGGCCCTGTCCGAAGCGGGCATTCCTTGTTATGCCGACACCGGCGGCTGTTTTCTGGACGCACCTGAAACCGGAAATGTGCTGGCTTTTTTGCGGGCAGTGGAAAACCCCTACGATGACCTTTCCCTTTTTGCCGCACTGTCCGGCCCAGTATTGGATTTGACCGATGAACAGATTGCAAAAATCCGCCTAACCGGGGGCGAAACTCTGTACGATTCCCTTTGCCTGGCAACAGAAATTTTACCGGAAGCCCGACAGGCTAAAAAGAGGTTGGACCGCTGGCGACTCCTGTCCCGATCCCTTTCAGTTCGACGACTGCTGTGGCAGCTTTATGCAGAACAGGGAATCCTTAATACTGCCGCTGGAGATGCAGACCCGGAAGCCAAGGAACGGCTGATGAAGCTTTACGCTTTCGCGGGAGGCAGTTCGGGAGAAGGAGGTCTTTATACCTTTTTGAAAGCGGCGGCGGAGGCTTCTCTCTCCGGAGAAAAAAGCGACGAAGCCTCCGCTCCCGGCGGAGACGGTGTTCGTATTCTGTCTATTCACCGTTCCAAAGGATTGGAATTTCCAATCTGTATTCTTCCCGAGTGGGATCGGCCGACCAATCGAGCCTATACCGCAGCATCCATATTGCTGGACCCCGAACTGGGCCCAGCCACCCGGTTGCGCACCCCCGACGGATCCGCCGAAACCACTACCCTTATGCGGGAGGTCCTGCTACACAGGGAGCGGCGGAAAACGGTTTCAGAAGATCTTCGCCTAATTTACGTGGCCTTGACCCGAGCCAGAGAAGAAGTTCTTCTGCTGGCTGACCCAAGCCGAAAAAAGCGGTCCCCCGAACTGCTTTTGGGAATTTGCACACCAGAGGGGCAGGTGCTTCCCAATGTTCTGTGTGATACCCCGGAATTGCTCACGCCTCTGTTGGCCCGCCTGTTGCGGCATCCGGCAGCGGTAGCCCTTTGTCTCGGCCGCCCCTGGTGGGAACCGGAGGCCCCAGGTGCACTAAAGTTGGAATTTCGACAGGATGAAGAATTGAAACCGGCGCAGCCTACCCCCCGAACTGAAATTTTTTGCGGGCTTTCGCCTGAAGAGTTGAAGCGGCGATTTTCCTTTGTACACGGCAGTCCCTTGTCCCAGATTCCCGCCAAAGTATCGGTAACTGAAATTTCCAAACGGGCTCCTGACCCAGACAGTGTGGTGCTGTTTGACTTCAACCGCACCATGACACCCCGATTTTTGTCGGAACAAAAAGGTTTAAGCCCGGCAGAGCGAGGCACAGCCATGCATCGGTTCTGTCAATACGCCAACCTAAACAAGACTCCGGAAGAAGAACTGGTCCGGCTTCGAGCCGAGGGACGGTTAACTGGTCCCCAGGCGGAGGCGGTGGATCTGGCCGGAGCAAACGCCTTTTTTCAAAGCAGATTAGCGCAACAAATCCGATCCGCTCGGCAGGTCTGGAGAGAGGAATCCTTTGTCACCCGAATCCCCACATCTTTTTATACCGGACAGGAGCAGGAAGGAACCCTTCTTCTGCAGGGAGCCATTGATCTGCTGTGTGATACGCCGGAAGGACTTCTGCTGGTAGACTTTAAAACCGACCGGGTTTCAAAACCGATCCTTTTAGAGCGATACACCCGACAAATCGAGCTATATCGCTATGCGGTTCTACGCCTCTTTGGATTCCCGGTTACCCAAGCCGCACTCTGGTCCTTTTTTCTCGGAGCCGAAATAGATATTTGAACAAATACCGAAAACGAAAGGAACAAATCCTATGGCAACATTTTATTTAAAGGAACCTACCCGGGAAACCCTTCCCTTCCGTACAGAGCTTTTGTCCAATCCGGCTACTATGGCCTACCGCATCGGACAGGAGGGGGCGAGGATTCGGATTCCGCTACCGGCTGCATTCGATTTCGTCCAGAAGAATATGATTATTGGCTACAGATATGGACCAATGCCGTACCGGAGCGGTACAGTGCGTATCTGCTTCAGGACGGAATTCCAGTAGGCGAGGTTTGCTATTATACCTTACCTGACGTGCCAGCACCTGTTGCTGGAATTTTGATTCACGCTCGGTTCCGAGGACAGGGTCTCTGTGCCACAGGACTCCGACTGTTGATTGACCGGGCGCGAGCCCACGGTCTAACTAGGCTCTGTGCAATCATTCCCACCACAGCCCGGGCCGCACTGCGGGGCTACAGTTCCGCGGGTTTTGTGCTTTTGGACCGGAACAAAAACGACTGTCTGTTGGAAAAAACACTATAAAAGGAGAAAAACACATGGAACTTTTACAAGGAATGGAAGAACTAGCCAGAGAAGGAGGCCGTATAATGCTATCGGCGCATCATATTTCAGCTCGGGAAAAAACTGGAGATGCTGACTTGGTCACCGAATACGATCTGGCTGTACAGGAAACGATTCGAACCGGTCTAGCTCGACTGTTACCGGATGCTCGGTTTGTTGGAGAGGAAAGCAAGGACAACCGATCCCCCTCGGAAGGAAAATGTTTTGTAGTGGACCCCATCGACGGCACTACCAATTTTATTAAAAATTATCGGCATAGCGCCGTCTCCATTGCATATTTGGAGAACGGACAGGTAGAACGGGGTGTAGTTTATGACCCTTACCAAAACGAAATGTTCTGTGCAAAGCGGGGAAAGGGGGCGTTTGTCAATCAAACCCAGATTTTCTGCTCCCAAGTCCCCCTATCCCATGGAGTAATCGGCATCGGTACTTGTCCGTACTATGTCGATCTACGAACAAAGACTCTGGCTGCCGCTGCTCAACTTATTAAGCAGTGCCAGGATCTGCGGCGGGGAGGGTCGGCAGCCCTGGATTTGTGTTATACAGCCGCAGGACGGCTGGATGGATTTTTTGAGCTACAGTTGTCCCCTTGGGATTATGCAGCAGGGTCTCTAATTGTAACCGAAGCCGGAGGCGTTATTACCAATCTAGAAGGAAATTTTCCTGGTTTTGACGTCCCCTCCCCCATCGTTGCCGGTAATCCGCTGTCTGTTCCTTCTTTATTGAAGTTACTGGCTTCTATGTAAAAAAAGCAACATAAAGACAAGAATAAGCAACAAAACCGCCTTTTCAAACTGGCGTTTTTTTGCTATACTTAGGCCAGAATACATCGGAACCTTTGAATTCCGATCTGCAAAGGAGAAGAGATTATGCTCAAGATTACATTTATGGGTGCGGGAAGCACTGTTTTTGCCCGCAATGTGCTGGGAGACTGTATGTGTTCCGAGGTCCTTCGAGAAGCGGAACTCGCCCTGTACGACATTGACCCGGTTCGGCTGCAGGAATCGGAAATTATTCTGCGGGCCCTCAACCATAATATCAATGAAGATCGGGCTGTCATTCACACTTATTGCGGCGTGGAAAACCGCAAAGAAGCTTTGCGGGGTGCAACATTCGTAGTCAATGCCATTCAAGTTGGCCTTTATGAACCCTGTACAGTTATTGACTTTGAGGTGCCCAAGAAGTACGGTCTGCGGCAAACCATTGCAGACACCCTAGGCATCGGAGGTATTATGCGTGCACTGCGGACTATTCCAGTGCTGCAGGATTTTGCAAACGATATGGAAGAGGTCTGTCCTGACGCATGGTTTCTCAATTATACCAATCCTATGGCCATGCTCAGTGGTTATATGCAACGCTACACCGGTGTAAAAACCTTAGGGCTGTGCCACAGCGTACAGGTATGCAGCGAGCATCTGCTGAAAGCTCTGAATATGGAAGACAAGCTGGAAGGGCGTCGGGAACTGATTGCCGGAATCAATCACATGGGCTGGCTGCTGGAAATTACAGACAAGGACGGCAACGATCTGTACCCAGAAATTCGGATACGGGCCGCTAAGAAAAACGAAACAGAAAAGCATAGAGACATGGTCCGGTATGAATACATCAAGCATTTGGGTTATTACTGTACCGAATCCAGTGAACACAATGCCGAATATAATCCTTTGTTTATTAAAAATAAGTACCCTGAGCTAATCGATAAATTCAATATTCCCCTGGATGAATATCCTCGCCGCTGTGTCAAGCAGATCAACGGCTGGAAGGAAGAAAAAGATCGGATTCTGGCTAATGGGGAAATTACTCACAAACGGAGCCGCGAATATGCTTCCCACATTATGGAAGCTATGATTACCGGGAAACCCTACAAAATTGGCGGTAACGTGCTCAATACCGGTCTAATTGATAACCTACCTGCGGATGCTTGTGTCGAAGTCCCCTGTATGATTGATAGCTACGGCGTCAACCCCTGTCATGTAGGACGGCTTCCTGTACAGCTGGCGGCTATGAATATGACCAATATCAACGCCCAGCTTATGACCATTGAAGCGGCCTACACTCGGAAAAAAGAAGATATTTATCGGGCGGCTATGCTGGACCCACATACAGCGGCTGAGTTATCTATTGATGATATTGTAGCCATGTGTGACGAGCTTATTGAAGCCCACGGCGAATATATGGCCATGTATAAATAACAAAGAGAAAAATTAGCGGCAGGATTTTTTCCTGCCGCCGCAGTCTATCGAAAAAAGTCCAGTTTATACTGGGCTTTTTGCATATGGTATAATAGAAGGAAGGATTGTAAAGCAAAGAGAAAACCACGCACAAATGGAGCTTTTCAGTGTAGAAAAATTTGTACCGGAGGAGCATCTACTGAGGAAAAGAGACAGTGCGGTAGACTGAAGATTGATCCGGTGGTAATATTTAAAATTGCGCTGGTACAGCATTTGTATGGATTGCCGTCACTGAGAAAAACATACGTACAGGTGGTTTTTGGAGTATTTGATGCGCCACTTTTCAAGCATAGATACACCGAAAAAACAATAGAAGAAATATTTTATTGGATATTGAGTGAAATAATTCGTAGACG
>CALXAO010000122.1 GCA_944386295.1 uncultured Clostridia bacterium
AGAACCTGGCCAGTCCAAAAATTTCCGGTCTCGCCGGCTAAAAAAAATACCGCCTGAGCCACCTCTTTCGCGGTTCCCATTCTCCCCAGTGGGGTTTCTTGACACAATTCCGCCCGGGCCTGTTCAGATAAAGCATAATTCATCTCAGTATCAATGACACCGGGAGCTACGCAGTTTACGGTAATTCCAGAAGGTCCCAGTTCTTTAGCCAATGCCTTCGTTAGGCCGATCAGTCCTGCTTTGGCCGCCGAATAAGCCACTTCACAGGATGCACCGGTAATCCCCCAAACAGAGGAAATATTGATAATTTTCCCCTGCTTCCGAGAAATCATGCCTGGAAGTACGGCCTGAATGCAGCGATATGCTCCCGATAAATTCACATTCAGCATCTGCTGCCAAGCCTCTTCGGTTACATCCTGAAACAAACAAAATGAGGAAATGCCAGCGTTATTAACAAGAACGTCAATTCTCCCAAAGGCCTCTTCCGCCTTGCGAATTGCCCGAACAGTTTGTTCCCGATTAGAAACATCGGCTGAAAAGGCTAATGCTCCAGTTTCCTTTGCCAGAGTATCTGCAGCATTATGGGACGAAGCATACAAAAAACAGGTCGGCCAGCCGGCAGCTCGGAAGTTCCGAACAATAGCCGCGCCGATTCCCCGGGACCCGCCGGTCACCAATGCATTCATAGAAAAAACTTCTCCTTTTTTATTCTATCCATTACCGCAGTCAGATTAAACAATAATCCGGTTCCTGGGAACAGTCTAAAATAACTGAAAAAACAACAAAAGTACAGACATAAATACCTTTTGCAAGTTTTTGCGCCACAATATCCTTCGATCTAAAAGGGCTTTACAAAATTATCAATACTGCCCTTTGTAACAATAGGCGGCAACTGCCGCAATGTCGAAATCTCGAAAGTCGGTCGCAAATTCAAACCGACAGCTGACGCACCCGTCCGGTTGACCCAACAGGTATCAATTCCAGCATTCAACCCACCCTGAATATCACTGGTCAAAGAATCCCCTACAATCAGAGTTTTTTCCAGACAGAAAGAATCAATGGAAGCAAACACTCGGTCAAAATATTTCCGATTGGGTTTCTGCGCGCCCAATTGCTCCGAAATAAAAATGTTTTCCATTAAATCGGGAATGGAGGAGAGCGCAAATTTTCCGGTCTGAACACAGGTCATTCCGTTTGTAACAATAAACAGCCGAGCTATTGTTTTCAATTGCCGACAAGCGGGAAGAGCATCTTCGAACTCAAAAATCATACGGCTCAAATACCCTTCATAAATTTCCTGTGTCCATTCTGGGTCCCTCCACAAACCGTGATGAATAAACAGATCTCGGAACCGACATAGTTTCAGCTCGGAAACCGAGACTTCCCCCCGTTCCAGCCTTTTCCAGTACCCCTGATTCGTCGCGTGGTAATCAGAATAAATTTCTTCAGAAAAAGGAAGCTCCAACACAGAAAATGTCTCACGCAGTGCTTCCCGTTCTGATCGATCAAAATCAAACAGTGTTCCGTCGGCATCCAGAAGAACTATATCATACCGGCTCATCGGGGAGGCAATATCTCCTCATTGTCGTCTTTCTTCTCCTTACACTCCGAACAGGCAGAGCAGTTTCCAGAACAATCTCCTTTAGAATGGGTGCGTACCACCGATACAATAGCAACCGTAATTAAAAGAATCAATCCTGCAATAATTACATAATCAACCCAACCCATGAACAATCAAACCTCCGATCTGATAGACTAAAAAAGCCACGGACCAAGCGGTTGCCGTTTGAAAAATCATCATACCTACCGATTTTGGCAGGGAATTGACCTCTCGGCGAATGGCAGCAAAGGCAGCAACACAAGGCATATATAGCAACGTAAACACCAAAAACGTATAGGCCGCTAAACCAGAAGAAAACAGCCCTGTCAGCGCCACGCCGTCACAAAGCACAGTCAACGTACTGATTACTGCTTCCTTGGCCGTCAGTCCGGTCAGAAGCGCTGTTACCGCCCGCCAGTCGCCAAAGCCCAGAGGCTGAAACACAGGAGCAATCACCCGGCCCACTGAAGCCAGAACGCTGTCCGAAACATCAGCAACTAAATTTAGTTGAAAATCCAAATTTTGCAATAGCCATATGGCAACACTGGCAATAAATATAATAGTAAACGCACGTTTCAGGAAATCTGCTGCTTTTTCCCACATATGAAGCACAATGGTTTTCAAAGACGGCAGCCGATAGGCAGGCAGTTCCATGACAAACGGCACAGGTTCACCTTTAAAAACCAGTGTTTTTAAAAGCAATCCAAGTAAAATAGCAACAACCATGCCCAATATGTATAAGGATAGCATTACCAATCCCCCGTATCCCGGAAAAAATGCCTGAGTAATGGCTGCATAAATCGGAAGTTTTGCACTGCAGGACATATAGGGAGTCAGCATAATCGTCATCCGCCGATCCCGTTCACTGGGCAGCGTCCGAGTCGCCATAATCGCCGGAACAGAACAACCGAAACCGATCAGCATAGGCACAAATGATCGGCCGGATAGTCCGATTTTTCGAAGAAGTTTATCCATGACAAAGGCCACCCTCGCCATATAACCGGTATCCTCCAACATAGATAAGAAAAAAAACAAAATTACAATAATGGGCAAAAAAGACAAAACGCTGCCCACACCAGCACAAATCCCGTCAATAATTAGAGAATGGATAAAGGAATTAATGCCCCAACCGGTTAAAAGAATATCCAGCCGCTGAGTCAAAAACTGAATGCCCAAATCCATCCAATCGCTGAGAACTCCGCCAAACACCTCAAAGGTCAGAAAAAACACCATACCCATAATTGTAATAAAAATCGGAATGGCCAGATATTTGTGCGTTAGAACGGCATCCATTTTTACCGACCGTTGCTGTTCTCGCGTCTGACGATTTTGCTTAACAACCGTTCGGGAAACCAGTGCCTCAATATAGGAATACCGCATGTCGGCAAGGGCTGCTTCCCGATCTGTTCCTAACGCTGCCTCCATATCGTCTACAATGTGCCGAAGGATTTCCTGATCTCCAGCCGAGAGCTGCAGTGACTTCAGCATCACCTCGTCTCCTTCTACAACCTTAGTGGCAGCAAAGCGAACCGGCGTAGAAATTCGGCGGCAGTCGTTTTCAATAATATGTGCAATAGAATGAATCGCCTTGTGAACCTCCCCAGTACAAAAATCCAGTCGCTTGGGAGGAGAAAGATGGGATAGCCGGCTGACTAATTCTGCAATTCCCTCATTCCGGCTGGCCGAAATGGGAACAATATCGCATCCTAACTGCTTAGATAGGCTGGAAATGTCAATTGTATTTCCCGACGCAGTCACTTCGTCCATCATATTTAAAGCAAGAATCATAGGAATGTTCAATTCCATAAGCTGAAGAGACAGATATAGGTTCCGCTCAATATTGGTGGCATCTAAAATATTAATAATCCCATCCGGCTTTTCCCGAATCAAAAAATCCCGGGTCACAATTTCTTCCGCCGTATAAGGAGAAAGAGAATAAATGCCGGGAAGATCCACCACTGTCATATCCGAATGCTTCCGGATAATCCCTTCTTTCTTTTCTACTGTTACACCGGGGAAATTCCCTACATGCTGGTTGCTTCCGGTCAGCTGATTGAACAACGTTGTTTTCCCGCAGTTTTGATTGCCGATTAGTGCAAAAACCATTATTTTACACCTCCGACCTGAATCTTTCCGGCATCTTCCCGGCGAAGCGTCAGCTCATATCCTCGCAACTCTACCTCAATTGGATCGCCCAGTGGAGCTACCTTCCGAAGCATTACGGTGGTTTTCGGTGTCAATCCCATATCCAACAACCGACGCCGCAGCAAACCTGTGCCACCAACCGATAAAATAACCGCGCTTTGTCCAATTTTCAACTCATCCAAGGTCATACAGTTTCCATCTCCCCATTCGAATTTAAAGCTGATTATTTCTCCAAAGCATCCGCAGCGTTTTCCAAAAAATCACCTTCAAATAATTCCACCAAACCCTGGTCGCAAGCTCGGGCAAGGTCAGGATCCAACGGAATCCGAGAAAGCACAGGCAGATGATGCCGGCCCGCAACTTCCTCAATGTGACTCGGGCCAAACACCGGAATCTGTTTTCCGCAATCGGGACAGCGAAGCCAGCTGTAATTTTCAATCAAACCAAGAACAGGAATATTCATCTTATCTGCCATGTTCACCGCCTTTTCCACAATCATGGACACCAGATCCTGCGGCGATGTTACAACAACAATCCCATCTACAGGTAAAGACTGAAATACAGTCAACGCAACATCTCCGGTTCCGGGAGGCATATCCACAAACATATAATCCACATCTGACCAAACTACATCGGTCCAAAACTGAGTAACAGCGCCGGAAATCATAGCACCCCGCCAAATTACCGGTGTAGTTTCGTCCTCCAGCAAAAGATTAATCGACATAACTGAAATTCCGGTCTTACTCCGAACTGGATATAAACCATCCTCATCTCCGCCGGCTTTTTCCTTCAGGCCAAACAGCTTCGGAATCGACGGTCCGGTTACATCCGCGTCAAGAATTGCCACAGTATGCCCCCGACGAGCCATGGTAACCGCCAACATAGCACTAACGGAAGATTTTCCCACGCCACCTTTTCCACTGACTACACCAATTACCTTTTTGATATGACTCAGAGGATGAGCAGCCTTTAACAAAGATTCCTTTCCGCACTGAGAACTGCAATTTTTACAATCATGAGAGCACTCGCTCATGAACATTCTTCCTTTCTGTGTCTATCATCAATAAAAAAACAACACTGGTCCTTCTGTGAAACAGGAACCGAAGCTATGCCGAATTCCTATTTCCTCTTTAACGAATGACCGAAACACCATTATCTTGTAATTTCGCTACATTTTCGTCACTAACTGCCATACCGGTACAATTCACCATATCCAAGGCGCTGCAATTCAGCAACGGAGATAGGTCAGTAGAAAGATTTCGGCTCAGATCAAGAATATTCAGCCGATACAGCATGGCAAGCCCCCCGATATCGGTAATATAATTGTCGGATATATCCAAGGTTTCAATGCTTGTCAAGGTGGTAAGAGTGGACACATCCACCAGGAAACATCCAGCAGCACAGAGATGCCGGACACTCTTCCCTCGCAACGGTGTAAAGTCATTTACTGCGGTCCGACTGACATCCAACGTCGTCAGAGAAGCCATAGGCACTAACGCCGAAAGGTCAGAGACCAGGGTTCCGGACACATTCAAATTCATGAGGGAGGAACATCCAGAAAGCGGTACAAGAGAAGAAATATCATTTCCTGAAAGATTCAGGGTCTGCAAACGAACAATGGCCGCTAAACTATCAATATTAGTCAGCAGATTTGAACTCAAATTCAGATCCGTCAGTAAAGGACAACTGGCCAAGGCGGCCACATCAGTAAGCATATTATCGGACATATCCAAAACAGTGAGATTGGCCAGATTTCCTATACCGGCAACGCTATTGAGGGCATTCCCTGACAGATTCAGGGATTGGAGACTTCCCAACCCGGAAAGTGATGACAGCGACATAAGCTGATTGTTTGCTAAGTCCAGTGTCCGTAATCCTGTCAGAGCCGTCAAGAACGAAAGATCGCTGAGACTGTTGTTTTTCAAACTTAAAGAATTCAGCCAAACCAGCGAAGACAATGATCCTGCCTTTTCATTGTTCAATCCGCATCCATTGAGGGAAAGCTTGCGCAACTGCAAAAGATTTTTCAGCGGCTCCAGGGAGTCAATGGCATCCTCCCCATCCAGAATCAATTCTGTCAGGTTTGGCAGTTCATTCAAATCCTTGAGCGTAGTAATCTTGCCTTCTAAAGTAGCCGCCATAGCGCTAGCTGTACTCAAAGACGTAACCAGTTCCAGATCTCGGTAATAAATGGTTCCGGTAGTCTTCCCCAACGCCATACGCACCAGCCGCTCTACTTTGGGATCGGCAAACACATAGGACGTGTTATCATTGTAGACCCGATAGGAAACCGAAAACAAATCGCCAATCATGCCATCCTCGGTAATGGCAAATGCACGGATCTGTACACCTCCCCGCTCCACATAAATGGTATCCCCTTCATTGTACTGAGTAGAATTCAAATTAGGATCGCTTCCATCGGTCGTATAATACACCGTTGTCCCCTCTGGCACAGAAAGCGTCACATTCACAGGTTCAGAATAGGTACCAGGATCCGGTGCCGAGGAAATCATACTGGGACGCCCATCCTGGAGCTTCACCTGAATATACACTGCGGAAATGGAGGAAAAATAGTCCATTGCTTCTGTAATCCGGTTTTGCCGAGTCAAAAGCAAAATCATTTGACGGTAATACTCCTCATTGCGAGGTTGCAAAGAGATACCTTCCTCCAACAGCGTCTGAGCTCCGGAATACCGCCCCTGCTCCATATACAAATCCGTTAGATTCAGTCGGGCGTCGGTATGGGTAGGAGTAATTTCCAGGCACCGCAAAAACGAGGTCTCCGCCTTTTGAAGATTGCCCTCTTGCCGTTGTTCCAGCCCAGTTTGATAATACGCCTCCGCATGACCAAAAATATCCGGGTCCTGCTGATACAGGAACCAAAAAATTCCGATCAGGCCAAATACAATAAAAAAACCGGCAAACGCAAAATAAAAATTTCGCACGTAATGATGTTTCACCCGTACATATGCGCTTTTTCGCGCTTCCTTTTTAGCCAGTCGCTTTTCCTGTCGACGTCTGCGGCGCACAGCAGCCTCACTTTCATTTGTAGGCAAAGACGCAGAAACCTCCGTTTTAACCGACAATGGCTCTTCCGAGGAAAGCTCCGGACTTTCCTCCGCCAATCTCTCCAAAAAAGATGCAGGATCGGTCTGTTTCGGTTCTTTTTTCTTTTTTCTGGATGGAATCAGTTTCATGCAACACAACCTCCTGTCTACCGTTTTTCCGGCGGAAAAGGTTACTTCCGCTCATCAATCGGCACGTACACACCCATGGGAAATACCGACTTATACGCCGGCCGAATTACACGGGAACCGGATGCAAGTTCCTCAATCCGATGGGCACACCAGCCTGCAATCCGGGCGATAACAAACAACGGCGTGTACAACTCGGTAGGAATGCCCAGCATCTCATAAATAAACCCGGAATACAAATCCACATTTGCACATATAATTTTAGTATCTCCCTTTACAGAAGCAAATGCATCCGGTGCCAACCGCTCCACAGCATTAATTAAATGGAATTCCCGAGACATTCCCTTAGTTACCGCCAAATCTCCAGCCCGGATCTTGAGTGCTTCCGCTCGCGGATCGGACAAGGTATAAACCGCATGCCCCATCCCGTAAATCAAACCGCTGCCATCCCCAGCTTCCTTGCGCAAGATTTTGCAAAGGTACGCAAAAACCTCCTGGTCGTCTTCCCAGTCGGAAACATTTTGTTTGATATCGTCCATCATTCGCCGAACCTGAAGATTCGCTCCGCCATGCCGTGGACCTTTCAGAGATCCGATGGCGGCGGAAATGGCGGCATAGGTATCCGTTCCGGTAGATGAAAGCACCCGGGAAGTAAAGGTGGAGTTGTTCCCCGCCCCATGTTCAGCGTGCATAATCAGGCAGGCATCCAACAGATGCGCCTCTTCTGAGGTAAATTTCTGATTACTGCGCATAATATGTAAAAAATTCTCCGCCGAAGAATAATCATCCCTGGGAAAATGGAGATACATACTCTCTTTATCATAATGCCGTTTTTTGATCTGATATGCCTGCACCGCCACCATAGGAAGACGGGCAATCAGCTGAATGGACTGCCGGAGCAGATTGGGAAGGGAAAGATTATCCGGATCGCTATCATAAGAATACATGGCAAGCACTGATCGGCCCATTTTGTTCATCACGTCCCGGGAAGGTGCTTTGATAATCATATCTTCTGTAAAATTATCGGGCATTTCCCGCAAAGAATACAGTAGCGCCGTAAAGTCATTGAGTACTGACCGGGTAGGCAACTTCCCCATCAGAAGCAAATAGACAACTTCCTCGTAGCCAAACCGTCCCTCCCTCTCATAGCCTTCCAGAAGGTCATTAACGTCAATGCCGCGATAAAATAACTTTCCGCGAATTGCCTGTTTTTCTCCTTCTTCAATTAGATAGCCTCGTACGCTGCTAATCAAAGTACAACCAGCAATTACACCGGTGCCGTCCGGCTCCCGAAGCCCCCGTTTGATTTTATAATTCTCATAATTTTTAGGATTGATGTAATTCTCTTTCAAATAATCCGCACAAAGGGACTGAATAAATTCCTGTTGCTGCTGCGTGGTTTCAAACATTTCGCATCGTCTCCAAACTTTGAACGCGACCATATGGCGCTTTCTTGTAATGATATATTATAACATATTTTTTAGCGTTCGTCAATAAGCCAAAAGACTTATTTCGAAAAAAAGGAGGAAAAAATGCGTAAAAATATTCCATTTCTGCTCTGTATCATCTTTGTTTTCTTATTTTTACCCATGGTTTGCCTATTTTCTGGCGCATCCCAGACAGTTCCCCCTCCGACACCGGATTCCCCAGCTCCCTCTGACAGTTCCCAGGAAACTGTGTCGGTTCTGGATCCGGCAACCGGAAAGGTCCGGGTTTTATCCCTGATAGAATACCTCACCGGCGTTACAGCTGCGCAATGTCTCCCCGACGGGGAACCGGAAGCAATAAAAGCGCTGGTGATCGCCGCCCGTTCCCGCCTGGAATACCGCAAAGCCTGTTCTTCCCATGAAAATGGAGCCGTCTGCACCGACGGAAATCACTGTGACAGTTTCTGGACCGAAGAAGAAACCAAACAAAACTGGGGAACTTACTGGTTTGGACAATACTATCCGATTCTCCAAGATGCGGTAGCCCAAGTTGCCGGACAGGTGCTGACCTATGAAGGAAAGCCAGTACTGGCCCTCAGTCACGCTCTCAGCAGCGGGCAAACTGAAACCGCCGGAGAATTTGGACTGGATCTCCCATGGATTATCGGAACCGACAGTCCTTTTGACATAACCGCAAACAATTATTCCGTTACTGTGCGCTTTTCCGCTGGAGAATTTAAGGAACGGATGCTGTCTTCCTTCTCTGACACCGATTGGTCAGCCCCGGAAGAGCAATGGGTCGCTGACATCCAAACATCCTCCGCCGGGGGTGTAATTTCTCTGACAGCCGGAGGACGGAACATAACCGGGCAAGAATTTGCCTCCGCCCTAGGATTGCCGTCTAACCATTTTACAACAGAATACAGAGACGGCAAGCTAATTTTTACCGTAACCGGCATGGGGAACGGATTTGGAATCAGCCGGTACGGAGCCAATGAGCTTGCCAAAAGAGGCTATGATGCCGAAGCAATTCTCCGGCACTATTTTTCCGTCTGTGAGATTCAGTCATTCCAACGATCGGCGGGATCCTGATAACTTCCATTTTCCAGCACGGCAAAATGCAGGTGATACCCATCTAGGCATTCCGCCTCCGCCGTCGTACCGGTTCGGCCAATCACATCGCCGGCTTTGACCGCCATGCCTTTAATGACCTGGGGATTTTCCTCTAAAGACTGATAGATGGAAAGACTTCCGTCATCGTGTCGGATTTCCACCGTAACACCCATCAATTCCCCAGTATACACATTTTCTACAATACCATCCGCAACCGCACAGACATCCTCGGGAGACGGCGTAAAAAAGTCCACACCCTGATGCACGCGCCAATCCTGCATCGTTTCCGAAAATACCGGTGCAGTTCCGGAAAACTCCCGGTCAACAGCACTGCTTACCGGCCGCAAATACCATACGCGATCTGACGGTTCTTCCTCCGAATCCACATCGGTATCCGAAATGTTCTGTTCAGAATCAGTGTCGGTGTTCTGCTGTGTGTCGGTATTACTGTCATAAGGAATGCTGGAAATGGTTCCACCTACATCAGTATCCCCGCCGGGATTTTCCTGCAGACTGCTAGTCGAACCGGTCTGTGTATCCGTATTTCCTTCCAGAGATTCATCCGGGGTCACGGGATAAAACAGCAGTAAGGCTACGCAGCAGAGTACCAGCATACTGACTGAGAGTACGATAAAAAAGCCGTTTTCCCGAAAAAACGCAGAAGTCGCACTCCGTTTGTTTTTGTAAAACTTGCTCATAAAGATTCTCCTTTTCAAGCAGAATAATTCCTACAGCCATAGTTTGGCCGAAAAAAAAGCCATTTATACAATGAAAAAACAACGACATTTTTTTTATTCCTCTTGACAACCGCATTGCTCCGTGCTATCATAAAAAAAAGGAAGTGAACGGTTATGAACCCATGGGAACGATCGGAGTTGCTCCTGGGGACCGAGGGAATTGCCCGGCTGCAACAGGTCCATATCGCAGTATTTGGTCTGGGAGGAGTTGGCTCTTATGCCACTGAAGGACTGGCACGCAGCGGGATCGGGGCACTGACTCTGATTGACGGGGACTGTTACGACGAATCCAATCTGAACCGACAGTTGTATGCGACGTTGGATACACTAGGACAAAAAAAGGTGCAGGCGGCAGCAGAACGGATTTCCCGCGTTTGCCCGACATGCACCATAACCCCCCAGTTTTTGTTTTACAATACGGAAACGGCAGCACAGATTGACCTGGGACAATTTGATTTTATAATTGATGCCATTGATACTGTTACCTCCAAACTTTTATTAATTGAAAAGGCTATGATAGCCGGAACACCAATTATCTCTTCCATGGGCACCGGCAACAAGTTGGACCCTTCCCGTCTGCAGATAACAGACCTGTCCGAAACCCAGACCTGTCCTCTGGCCCGGATTCTGCGGCGGGAACTTCGGAAACGGGGAATCCTGCATCTTCCGGTGGTATTTTCGGACGAGCTCTCCCGGAAGCAAACCGTACAGACTCCAAAAGCATCCCGCCACACCCCGGGAAGCATGGTATTTGTTCCGGCCGCAGCAGGGATGCTAATGGCTTCTTATGTCATTCAAATTTTGACAAAACCAAAAAAGGAGGACAATTTCCATGAATCTATCGGATATTGACCAAAATTTTAAAATCCCAGAAGTTGTCCACCGGGAAGATTTAGAATGGATCGACGTTCGAGATTCCCGGTTTTCGATTCACGGACTGTACCACCCCCGGAAAGAGGGCCCCTTTTGTCGTATGCACCCCCTAGCCGCAGCAAAAGTCAGCCAGGGCGTTTCTTTGCTAAACCGACACACTGCCGGAGGAAGAATCCGTTTTGCCACAGACTCTCCCTATATTGCCATTCGTGTCCTGATGCATGTGGAACCCCCTATGCCCCATATGACCCTCTGCTGTCAAGCAGGCTTTGATCTGTATCGGCGCGACGAACAGGGACAATACCGACATGAAAGGACCTTCGTCCCGCCGGTCCGCATGACCGACGGCTATGAATATATTACCGATGTTTCCGGCAAAAATACAGAGTACATGTTCCACCTGCCGCTGTACAATGGCATAGAAAAACTGTACATTGGCATTCAAAAAGGGGCTTCCCTGAGACAAGGACAGCCCTACCGGCATCTACGGCCAATAATTTTTTACGGATCCTCCATTACCCAAGGGGGATGCGCAAGCCGACCGGGCAACGCATATGAAGCCTTGTTATCCCGGGAACTGGACACTGATTTTATTAATCTGGGATTTTCCGGAAACGCCTATGGGGAACCTGCCATGGCAGAGTATTTGGGCAGTCTGGACATGAGCGTATTTGTCTGTGACTATGATCACAATGCTCCAAATCCGGAGCATCTGCAAAACACCCACCGGAATTTTTATGAGATATTCCGGAATAGACAACCGGAACCCCCCATATTGTTTTTGTCCCGTCCAGACTTTGACAACAGTCCCGACTGTCCCCGTCGCAGAGAAATTATCCTGCAAACCCTAGAATGGGCAAAACAGCAGGGTGATCAAAGGGTGTACTTTGTGGACGGAGCTAAAATGTTTGGAAAAAAAGACAGGGACGCCTGTACAGTAGACCGTTGCCACCCCACTGATCTGGGCTTTTGGCGTATGGCGCAGGAAATTGGGCCGATTCTGTCCTCTCTTTTGAAATAATAATTACGAAAGGTATTTCTACAGAAAAATATCCCCCGAAAAGAATAAATTCTTTTCGGGGGATATTTTTCTGCCACAATGCAATTGCACTTAGACAACAAAAGCCCGCAGCATATTGGTACATCCACTGATTCCAAGGGGAACGCCCATGGTTAGAACCACAATGTCCCCGCGGGAAACCAGGCCGGTTTTCTGAACCAGTTCCAGGGCCAAGTCGCACAATTCATCGGTACTTTCTTTTTTTTCCGTCAGCATGGGGACAACACCCCAGGAAAGAGCAAGCTGCCGATAGGTCCGTTCGTTTGGCGTACAGGAAATGATGGGCCGGCCAGGGCGAAACTTGGAAAGCATCCGAGCGGTTTCTCCGGACGTAGTCATTGTCACCAGTGCGGTAGCCTTCAGGTCCTGTGCCATGGTACAGGTCGCATGGCTGACCGCATCTGTAATTGTTCCTGTCAGTGCGGACGAATCCAAATCCCGCAATGCAGCCGCGTAATCAATGCACTTTTCCGTCTGTCGAGCAATGGTATCCATGGTCCGCACTGCCATTACCGGATAGGCTCCTACAGAAGTTTCCCCAGAAAGCATAATGGCACTGGTTCCATCATAAATCGCATTGGCAACATCGTTGGTTTCCGCACGGGTTGGACGAGGATGGGTAATCATGGATTCCAGCATTTGGGTGGCTGTGATCACTTTTTTTCCGGCCCATACCCCTTTGCGAATTAAATATTTTTGAATTTCGGGCAATTCCTCAAAAGGAATTTCTACCCCCATATCCCCCCGGGCGACCATAATTCCATCCGACACTGCCAGAATTTCGTCCAGATTGTCTACGCCGTCCCGGTTTTCAATTTTGGAAATAATATGAATATCCTCCGCCCCATGCGCTTGTAATAAGGCCCGAATCTGCAGTACGTCCTCCGCACAGGTAACAAAACTGGCTGCAATATAATCCACACCCTGCTCAATGCCAAACAGAATGTCCTGCTTATCCTTTTGCGACAGATAGGGCATCGACAGTTTTACCCCCGGAACATTGACCCCCTTTTTAGGTTTGACCATACCGCCAAAAATCACTCGGCACTTCAGGTCTGTCCCGGTCACATTTTCACAAATCAGATCCAAATTCCCATCGTCAATCAGCAAATGGTTTCCAATTCGCACATCCCGCGGCAGCCCAGCGTAATTCACAGGCAGTACAGAAGATGTCCCGATCACATTTCGTGTTGTCAAAACGACTTCAGAACCGGCAATCAGCAACACTCCACCGTTTTCCACTGGACCAATGCGAACCTCAGGTCCTTTGGTGTCCAGCATAATTGCCACCGGTTGACACAGCTTTTCTCGCAACTGCCGCAGCTGCTCCATCCGGGCCGCGTGCTCTTTATGTTCCCCGTGAGAAAAATTAAACCGGGCGACATTCATTCCGCTTTTGATCATTTCTTCCAGTACACCTTCTGCGTCGGTAGCCGGACCCAGAGTACAGACGATTTTTGTTTTCCGCATTTGTACAGGCTTCCTTTCCATCGGAAAAATTTATATTTATATAATTCAAAAACTATTTCATTTTAATTATAACACAAATACGCAGTTTTGTCAAGAAAAACAGGGTGGAACTACACAGCAACAGCATTTACTTTTTAAGTCCGAAGAGGATGTCCAGAAGCAGCAGCGGATTCAGAGCAGCCTTGAACATCAATTTTTTCTGCTGATACGCCTATATTTGGCTTTCTCGAGTAAAGCCAAGGTTGTTTTTCGCAAAACATTTATGTTCAGTGGAAAATTGTCTTTTCTTGCTCGCGCGGCATCTTCACGAAAGATCACATCCAAATTCCAATGAAGTTGGCTTTCAATCGACTAATGTTTCCGGACAGCATCGGCAAATTTCCCTACATTCGTCAGTGATGTGATGAAATATCGGGTATCCTCTCTGACTATATCTTTCTCGCACACATAGCTTTTAACCATTCCGATTCCATTCAAATTCGTCCATTTTTTCCGCTCTTCTTCCCAAGAAAGCTCTGTCAGCAGGAAATATGTCCTTCTTTCAAGCCGACCGTGATCTTTTTCCATTGTTTCGCAGGAAGGAAGTTCGTCGGTCATATTTTGAAAATACAGATCCACATCCCGATACATGGCAGGCTGATTTTCTTTCAGACTGATCACATAATCTGCCTTTTTCTCTGTAATTTTCTTTGTTATCTCTTTCTGATAACTCATTGCATCTGCTGTTACAATACATTCCTCTACGTTGATCAAATCAAGGAGCGCGGGAACAGCGGTAATTTCGTTGCTTTTTTCATCCACAACAATCTTTCCGAGTGTGATTTGATTTTCTGCGACAAATGCGATCACCACATGATATGCCTTATGTGCTGCATTTCCGCTTCCGCATATTGTTTTTCCATCAATTGCTACGGTCGAACGTTCCGTATAACTGTACAGGCATTCCGACAACTCTGCCGGTTCCAATCGCTCAAACAGTCGCCGAAAGGTATCGCTGTCCGGAATTCCGTTAGGCAATTCTAAAAAGGTTTGCAACCATTCTTCACCTTCACGACCAAACGCCTCCATATCGTTATCATCTTCTCCGTCGCAAACAATCGTGCACAAGCCTATGATGATTATGTCATCCAACTTATGCCGGAT
This sequence comes from uncultured Clostridia bacterium, assembly GCA_944386295.1. Classification (GTDB taxonomy): domain Bacteria; phylum Bacillota; class Clostridia; order Oscillospirales; family UBA644; genus CALXAO01. Next base: position 14,763 of record CALXAO010000122.1, read on the forward strand.
ATTCCCATAACTTACTCGCCGTGGTTCTGTTATCTTTGTTATTGTCTCTTTTAATGTTGTTAGTTTCATGAGTTTATTTTACCATATCTTTTCAAAAAAGTAAATGCTGTTGCCGTGGATGGAACTATTCCACCCTGCAGACTGTCGAATAGCTCTGAATTTCAAACGAGATTCAGGGGTATAATTTTCATTTTGACAAAAAACGGATAAAATTAAATTAAGCCGCTGTATAGGCAAGCTCTTTTCCACCTATGGGGTATTGAATTGTTGTATCGGTATAGGGATACCGCGTTGCGTACTTTTCTTTCACATCCGTGAACACTCTTTCAATTGTCTCTTTTTCGTCGTTCATACAAAGCCTTGTACTTGGGTGTATGCCTGATGTCCTCTACTTTCTCAAATTTTTGGGTTTCCGCCCATATGCCTTTTGCAAACGTAGTTTTTACCCTTTGGCAGAACTCAGTACTTAGTAACACAGTAAACATATTCATAAGACGAGAAAAAGCCTTTCTTCAGGTAGTTTCCCGTCATCAATGATTCTTTTGCTTATCCACGGTGTTTTGTCTCCCCATCGGCTACTTCTGCCCTCGGGATTTTTCTCTGCAAGTCCGTCAATCAGGTACCGTCACATCCGTTTTTATCACAGCCTGTCTGTGTAGCCGTTCCGCTCTTCGTTCATTTCTTCCATTAACTGCTTCTCAATTGTTTTTTCGGTGTATCTGTGCTTGAAAAGTGCGGTATCTGCTTGCCCATCAAATCCCCAAAAACCACCTGTACGTATGTTCTTCTCAGTGACAGCAATCCATACAAACGCGGTATCAGCGTCATTTTAAATATTACTACCGGATTATGCTTGGACCGCACTGTCTCTTTTCCTCAGTAGATGCTCCTCCGGTACAAATTCTTCTATGCTGAAAAGCTTCATTTGTGCGCGGTTTACTCTTTGCTTTACGATTCTTCCTTACTATATATACCATATGCAAAAAAAGCCCAGTATAAACTGGACTTTTTTCGACAGACTGAGAAAAGTCGGAGATGTTCGGCTTTTCTTTTACTTAAAAACGGAAAATACACTTGACATTTATGAGTTCCATGATATAATATAAGTATGGAAAGTCAACTTTCCGCAGCAAGGAGTTGCACCGCGAAAAACTGTTTAGATGCAATACGGGAAGAACGGGGATGAAGCAGGAGGAACTTGCCGCTGTACTGGAAGTGTCCCGACAGACCATCGGCTCGCTGGAAAACGGACGCTACAACCCTTCCATGATATATTGGCGTTTAAGCTTGCACGGTATTTTGATATGAGCATTGAAGAAGATATTTTCATTTATGAGGAGAATAAGCAATGAGAAAGAAAACGGAAGTGTATCTTGCAATCAGTATTATGGGCATTGCTCTTGCCGCAATGTTTTTTACAGGACTATTCGAGCGATTCTCAAAGTGGTGTAATGTTCTGCATAGGAGCAGGACTGTTTTGCTATGACATTGCAAAATGGTGTATAGGTCTGTGGGGAAAAAACATTTGATAAATCTGAACGAAATTGAGGAAAAAGATGAACGCAATCGGTTTATTCGCAATAAGGCACAGGTAATATTCGGTGAGATATTTCACCGGCTGCTGATGGCAGGCGCTTGAGTTTGTATTTTTTTACGCACCAATGTGGGTTGTTCTTGTCCTTGTAGGAGTTTTTTCTGTTAAAAACGATATCAGACTTTATTTTAGTGGCGTATTACCGATTAAGATGTGATGGAGGATAGCATGAAAAATCACGTTATATACAATATAGGGACGGCATTCCTCTCGCCTTTTTTTGTAAAAGGCAACCGCAGAATCTGCCGGTTTAATCTCCCCTTCGCCGCTATCGGAGATTTTAATTTCTATTTGTGCGATTTTTTAGCGGCAGAGTGGAGATTATTATCAAATTTGTCATTGAGCATTTGTCAAAAAGCTTTGAGAAAAAAGAAATTCTCAAAGAGATCAGTTTTACCTTTGAAGAAGGAAAAATCTACGGTTTGCTTGGAAGGAACGGCGCCGGTAAAACAACGCTTTTCAACTGTCTAAATCGTGATCTGAAGGTGGACAGCGGGGATTTCTATATAGTAGATGAAAACGGAGTCCGCCGCGAGGTGGTTGCAGACGATATTGGGTATGTACTGTCCACCCCTACTGTACCGGAATTTCTTACAGGAAGAGAGTTTCTGAAATTTTTTATGGACATCAATGAGAAGTCCATAAAAAATCCGAAAAGCATTGACGAATATTTTGACTATATGAGCATTGAGCCGGAGGACAGGGATAAACTGCTTAAGGACTACTCTCACGGCATGAAGAACAAGATGCAGATGCTCATCAACATCATCGCTCAACCGAATATACTGTTGCTTGACGAGCCTTTGACATCCTTTGATGTGGTTGTGGCGGAAGAAATGAAGCAACTACTACGGTCCCTGAAACAGGACCGCATCACCATCTTTTCCACCCACATCATGGATCTGGCTTTGGATTTGTGCGATGAGATCGTACTGCTCAATCACGGGGTGCTTGAAGTCATGGAGAAAGCAGATCTGGACAGCAGAGAATTCAAAGATAAGATCATTGCAGCATTGCGGGAGGAAAGAAATGAATAATACGCTCAAAATTTCTTTTTCCCTGAAAAATACATACCGTGTCAATGGCATTTTGTTTTCCCTGAAGCAAATTCCTCTCTTAAAGCAGTGGCTTCCGGCAACGCTGTACAAAGTAAAGGGACTTAAAATTTTTGCGAATATATTGTCTGTGCTATGGGAAATTGTTTCTGCATTTCTCGGCAAGTTCCTTTACTTTATTACGATGGTATGCGGTATTGGTATCCTGTATGAAATGCTGCCGGAGAATGAGGTGTTTCTGCATATCCTACTGATTCTCACTGTGATTGGCAGCTTTGTGAACACTCATCTTTTTAATCCGACTAAGGATAAGTATTATGCGATGATTCTGATGAAAATGGACGCACGGGAATATACGCTGGTAAACTATTTCTACTCCATCTTGAAGGTCGTCATTGGATTTTTGCCGTTCACGATCCTGTTCGGTATGGGCGGAGGCGTACCTTTGTGGTTTTGTCTGCTGCTGCCTCTTTGCATAGCGGGTATGAAACTGTTTGCGGCGGCTGTTACCCTGTGGGATTATGAGAAAAGGGGCTTTGGATATAACGAAAACAAGCTTTCCAAATATGTTTGGGGGCTAATTGCCCTACTTTTAGGTATTGCCTATGCTCCGCCCGCCTTTGGTTTTGCTGTGCCTGCGGTCGTATCAATGGGGATATTTTTGGTGTGTATTCCCCTTGGAATGGCAAGTATAACAAGGCTGACCACCTTCCGGGACTATTATGCCATCAACAAAGAATTGCTGGCAGGCTTGACAAATCAGATGGACAGCACTGCAAAGACGCTGCTTGTGAAGCAGGTAAATGAAAAGAAAATATCCACGGATACTTCCATTACAAGCAACCGAAAGGGCTTCGAGTATCTGAATGAGTTGTTTATCAAACGACATAAAAAGATACTCTGGAACTCAACGAAAAAGATTTCCTATGTCTGTGCCTTTCTTGTCGCCGTAGTGCTGATTGGGATATATCTGCTGCCGGAAGAAAAAAGTATCATTAACGAGGTCATAATGACCTGGCTTCCGTACTTCGTGTTTATTATGTATATGATTAACCGTGGCACGGGCTTTACTCAGGCACTTTTTATGAACTGTGACCACAGCCTGCTTACATATTCTTTTTATAAACAACCGAAATGTATCCTGTGGCTGTTTCAAATTCGCCTGCGTGAGATCATGAAGATCAATGCTGTTCCGGCACTGGTTATCGGCGGAGGGCTTGCGCTGATCCTGTTTGCTACAGGAGGGACGGACAATCCGCTCAACTATGCGGTTCTGATTGTTTCCATCCTGTGTATGAGCCTGTTTTTCTCCATTCATTATCTGACGATTTATTACCTGCTCCAGCCTTACAATGCAGGGACGGAGCTGAAAAGCGGAACATACCGGATTGTTTTGACAGTAACCTATTTCATCTGCTTTGGTTTAATGCAGCTTCGTATGCCGATTATGATATTCGGAGTAATGACGATTGTGTTCTGTGTGCTTTACAGTATTGTTGCAAGCATCTTAGTATACCGCCTTGCTCCTAAAACATTTAGATTAAGGACATAGGCCGCTGGAAATCCATAAAAAAACGGAGGATCTTGTATATGAGAATGTGTCTCAGATGCGGAACGGAAATGAAAGAAAACTGCGCTATTAAAGTAGAAGGCGCAGGATACGGAATTGTGATGTCATCAGACGAGAATAAGCTGTTTGGCGGCAGGATCGGAAAACCGAAGGTAGCAATTTGCCCGAAGTGCGGCGAAGTTTCCATCTATATTGAAAATGTGGAAAAGCTGTGATATGAGGTGTATACTATAAGCGAAACTATTGCGCTGCTACCGGAATTGGCGTTGAGGATTGCTATAAATGCAAAATTTTTTAAATTAGGTATTGAACAATCCGATGATTTATTACAAAAAATTAAAACGGTTGAAAATCCAAATTTTCAGGATGACAACGGAATATCTTATCTTTACAGCGCGTATCAAAGCCATTATTTAGAGGTAATAAAACTATTATTAACTGGGCGCTTATAATGATAAAGGAGATTTTTCCCCTATTCTAAAGGCAATAGGAAGAATGTATGAACACAACAATATTATTCTTGAGATGATGATAGCATGGATTAGATTTAGATAAAATGAAGGGAAACATGACATTAAAAGCAAAAATTGAGTCATTCGACGATGACGAAATGAACAAAATTGTAAAAAAGTATTATTATAAATCAGTCTCATACTGATAAAGCCACAAATCCCAATTTGAAAATGAGAGAAAAATATGTCAGTAAATGCAAGAATAAAACAGAGGCCTTTATTTAAAAAGAATGATTTATGGCGTTTGTGATGAAAATTATAGACTTGTTTCAAATGAAATTGCCGACCATACTTTAATTTATGATGAAAACAGATTTGCCAGAGGAATTGATATTTCATTTGATGGTACTGATATAATATTTCTTTTAAGTTTGCCGAATTCGTCTTCAGAAATACGAACATTTTATGAGGTAATAGAGATATGTAATGAGCTAAAAGTAAAAAAAATATATCAGAGAAGAAGAGAGCGTTAGTTTAACGGATAAGGAAAAATTTATTAAATCTGATAAACAGGCAAGTATTTTTGGCTTAGAAGATTTACAAGAAAAGATAGGAACAGATGAATATAAAAGATTTGAATTATTTGGCATATTTAATCCGATATCTGTTGGATTAAAGAAAATAAAAGAAATAGGTAACAGTTTAGATAATCTTGAAAATTATTTTCATAAAATTCAATCATTAGACGTATATTAAACGCCAAGAGTATACAGGTTAATGATAAATTGATAGAAATATATGCAATAGGTGCCAATATTCCGAGTGTTGTTCCAACGGAGCTGTACATAGTATTAAATCAAATACAAGGCATTGAACAATTGTATGTTAAAAGAAGGTAAAACCGTAAGGTATAAAGATCTTATAAATAACGCTAGGGCAAAAGAATATTACAACGCCAGTCATATCATTATAACTTTAACTGATGAAGAAATTGATGATATATTAGATAAATGCTTTGTTGAAATATAAGAAGGTTAGCTCAAAACTTTTTATCTTAACAAATCCCAGTTTACGGAGGAGGTACAATCAAAGTTTACACAAAATTTTGGATTTCCCCCTCATAGCATTCGTGGTATAAATTAGTTTCCGTACCTTTTACGGATATTTGAAGTAAGTGCTTAAGTTCAGCCGGTTATCCCGCCGGGACTGCGAAATCTTGGGATATTTCTTATTCCAATGCTCCGCGAAAACTTCTAAAGTGTTAAGCGCCGCCTGTTCGGTGGCAGCGGCATAGACTGATTTTAAATCCGCCGTAAGCTCTTTAATATCCTTTTAGGAGACATACTTACTTAAATTTCTCAGTTATGTGTGTTCTATATCCGATGTTGTCATACCTTTTACATACATTGACAGGATTTTTCTTCTATATCCCTTTGCTATGCACATTTTTAACTAAATAAAATTTTTTAAAAAAGCACTTGACTTTTAATAGTTAGTTATCTTCTTGGAGACAGTACAAGCTATTCTCGTATTGATTTTATTATACGAAAACCTATTATTGCTTTTCGTGCAAAAGCTGAGACTTTTGCTCCTTTTCAGCTTGTTTATAAGTTTAATCCACATTTTTGTGAATGTCTCTTTTATTTTAAGGTAGTGCTTTTGAAAACGCTCTTATATTTGGCTTTGGGTTCTTCGTTTGCCATACAATTTGCTTATTGCTGATACACTATATGAAACGCGGCAAGTCCGCTATTCCATAAGCGTAATACAATATGGGAAAGGGCATTTATTTTGGAAAACAAAAAAGAGCAAAAATAAAACAGCTTTGATTTTCGGCTTTGTTTGTTATCAACTACGGCTTGTTCTCCGTCTGCTCTTAGTTGGAATTTATTTTCAAATGAACAGACTTTCGGAATGATTAGAGTCTTCTCTTTGTAAATCCCTTCTATTTTCTATGACCGGTCCTGCTCCCTCATTTTGGAAGCAGGGGGATTTACTTCTTTATCATCACGATAGGAAAATTATCTTTTCGGATTTAAGGAAAGAAAGTCATAAAATAAGGCAAATCCTATATGGATTTGGATTTTATCCACGATTTTTTATGCTACCCCTTTTTAATAAAATTCTCCATCATAAATCCTAAGGGGAAGCGTTTTTTTTTTAACGAAAATGAATACGGCCATAACGTTAGAAAACGAAACAGTGTCACATGGAATACAAGGTTTGTTCCGTCCATTAATCAGAAAACGGTTATTTCATTGTCCCCACATTTAACCCCACTTTATGAAGTGACATCAGAATGGGGGGGATTTAAGCTTTCTCCGAATAAATCTGAAATAATCGTTGAACTTATGAGAAAATAGTGGTATACTAAATGGGATTATTATACATAATGACATTCTTCGGAGGGAGGCAATCTTATATAGAAGAATACGGAAAAAAGAACAGTAGAATAATTGTTATGCTTCACGGAGCGTATTTTGTTCACGCCCTTGGCAGACAGTATTCACTTGCAAATCAATATCACCTAATCGTTTTCTATATTATGGGATTCGGCAACAATACCAAACATATTTTTGAGACCGATCTTTGTATCAAAGAACTGACGGGCTATATCAAATCTTTAGATGAAAAAGTAATACTTGTCGATTTCTCTCTCGGGGCACAGCTTGCTTTTCGGTTGGTTTCGGAACACGAAGAACTGTTTGATTCCGCCATAATTGTAAGCTCATGGTTGATCAAAGTGAAGTCGCTTTTGTCAGAAATAGAACACGCCAATATTAAACAGCCTCGTTCTTTGCAGATTTATCTGTAATTTTGTTGGGGTTATAAACGGATTTTTCCCGAAAGCAAGAAAAGCGTTTGTTGCTTAGATGCTAAATGTTAAAGAAGAAACCATCAGAAATATGGTTCATAACGACATCACCATAGAAAGTGTTCCTTCGTCTGCAAAGGCATGTCGGTTCCCGTCGTTGCTTTTGCAGGCGAAAGGGAACAGAAAGAAGTAACAGACAGCGTCAAAAAAATGGCTTTGATAAACCCGAATTGCATGTATAAAATTTGGGACAAAGCCGCACATAATATACCGTCTGTGTTTTATAAAAGGTTCAACCGGCTGATTAGTTCCATGACCGAAAAAATGAGATGCAAATAAGTTCAAAACAGTGTTTTGGCATCCGATAAAAAGAAAATAAGTGAAGAGTGAATCCTGTCGGCAGGCAAGATTTTCAAAAGCAGTGTGAGAAAAACAGAATGATTTTGGAGGATCGTTATGCATTATACAGTAATCGATCTAAGCAAATGGGACAGGGGAAAATTGTTCCGGTTCTATATTGAGAAAATGAGAATCGTTATGAGCTTGACGGTCGATATTGATGTGACAAACCTGAGAATATATTCAGAGAAAACCGGAGTCGGTTTTTATCCCTTGATGTTATGGGTCGTATCAAAGGTAATAAATTCTCATGATGAATTCAAATACAGTTGGGACAAAGACGGCCACTTGATTCGGTGGGACTATGTCTCGCCGTCTCATACGGATTTTCACGACGAAGATGAAACCTTTACCAAGATGGTTACGGAATATTCAGATGACCTGTTTGAATTCTGCAACATGGTCAAAACCGATCAGGAACGATATAAAAATGACCGGGCAGTTTTAGACGATCAACCGCTGAATTTCTTTGATGTTTCCTGCCTACCGTGGGTGAAATACAAACACTTTGACGTTCATGTTTTTGATGAGGGCAAATTCCTTGCCCCCGTAGTGACCTGGGGCAGGTATGAACCGGAAAACGGCAGACTGATTATGCCTCTTACAATGAATATCCATCATGCTGTTGCGGATGGATTCCACTTGTCCAGATTTTTTAATGAAGTGCAGGATGCGATAACTGTCTTAAAATAAGTTTCCATTTATTGCGGTACTACCGTTGAGATGGGATTTGAATTCTGCAACAATTGCGGAAAGAAGCTGCCGTAAGACGCAATATAACCACAAAACAAGCTTTGAGAGGGTAATATGATTATAAGAAAAGAAGAAGCGAGGGACTATGATGAAATATACAAGGTTATCAAAACTGCCTTTGAACGCGCTGAACACGCCGACGGGAACGAGCAAAATTTGGTAAATGCGCTGCGGGAAAGTGATGCATATATTTCCGAACTTTCCTTGGTCGCGGAGATAAGTGGAAAAATAGCGGGGCATATCCTGTTTACCAAAGCAACTGTTGGAGAACAAACCGTTTTAACTTTGGCGCCTTTGTCTGTCCTACCGGAATATCAAAGACAAGGCATCGGTACTTCTTTAATCAAAGAGGGACACCATATTGCAAAGAGCTTGGGCTACGGCTATTCGGTGGTTTTGGGAAGTGAAAAATACTATCCCAGAGCAGGATATGTACCCGCAGACACTTTTGGGATAATCCCGCCCTTTGATGTGCCGAGAGAAAATTTTATGGCTTGCAGGCTGTCCGAAAATGTTCCCGCCGTCAAGGGTGTACTGCGATATGCAGAAGCGTTCGGTATTAGTAAATTTGCGGTTAAAAGGCAAGTTAATATCAAAAAGTAAACATTTATATACACATTTATCATAAGAAATCAGGCGTAAAAATGGAACAAAATAAAGGAGAAAAGCATCATGTCAACAACATAATTTTGCTCGGACTCGTAAGCTGTTTTGCGGATATTTCCGCAGAGATGGTATATCCGATTCTTCCTTTATACCTCACTGCGGTTTTAGGAGCTACTCCCGCCGTAGTCGGTGTTATTGAAGGAATTGCAGAAAGCCTTTCAAGCCTTTTAAAAGTGTTCAGCGGATATCTCAGCGATAAATACAAGCGCAAGAAGCCCTTGGCGTTTATCAGATATGCCACCGGAGTTTTGTATAAGCTTTCACTTCTTTTTGCCGGCTCATGGTTAGGTATTTTAATTGCGAGAATTGTAGACCGCTTCGGCAAAGGTATTCGCACGGCGCCGAGAGATGTTATGGTTGCGGAAAGCGCAGAAAACGGGCATTTGGGCAAATCCTTCGGAATTCACAAAGCATTGGATATGCTCGGTTCTGCCGTCGGTATACTGCTCTCTTTTCTGATTTTGAAATTCATGGGCGATAACATACATTCCTATAAGATCGTATTTATTGTGTCTCTGATTCCGATTATTATTGCCCTGTCCTTCTTCCCGATGATTAAGGAGCGCAGGGACGCCCGCACGAATGATCCAAAAGAGAAATTTTGGAAGAACAAGGGAAGGCTTGGCGGACAACTAAAGCTGTATCTTGTGATTGTCACGCTTTTTACTTTGGGGAATTCCTCAAACTCCGCGCAAATTCTGTGGGAATTAATTCGATAGATGTGATTTTTCTTTACTTTGTTTACAATGCCGTCGCTTCGCTTTTTTCCGTTCCAATAGGTAAGCTTTCCGACAGGGTGAGAAGAAAAAATATTTTTGTGTTCGGTTACCTTTTGTTCAGCGCAATATACCTGCTGTTTGGATTGGCGGATCGCACGGTCACGCTGATTTTGGGATTCGTTTTATATGGAATTTACACAGCCATGATTGCCGGAGTTGAACGGGCATTTATTGCAGAAATTGCACCCCCTCAAATGAAAGGTACAATGCTCGGACTTCATGGAACATTGGTAGGAATAGCCCTGCTTCCCGCAAGCGTAATAGCAGGACTTTTATGGGAACATATCGGAACATTTGCGCCGTTTTGTCGGCAATTGCTGCACTACTGTTATTATTCGGCTTAAATCAACAGGCATATTTTTCTGAAAAAATTGATAAAACCATGTGAGTATATATTTATGAATTTGTTTGATGTGATTGTGATTGGTGCAGGTCCTACCGGAAGTACTGCATCAAAAATATTAGCCGACAAGGGATATAAGGTATTACTGGTTGAGAAATTCAAAATGCCACGATATAAATCCTGTTCGGGACAGCTTATTAAGAAATCTCTGGAGCTGGTTCAGCAATACTACGGAGAAGCCGTTCCAATTTCGACAATGTGTGCTCCGACAGAAAACCGAGGTATGATCTTCACGGACGATAAAGGAAAGTCATACCGCTTTGAGCAACCCGGACTGAATGTCTGGCGTAGCGAATTCGATAAGTGGCTTGCGGACAAGGCCGCTCAAGCAGGTGTGGAGGTAAGAGACCGCACCTCGGCTGTTTCCATTGAGGAACAAAATGGAACGGTGAAAGTAACGCTGAAAGGAGAGAAAACCTACACGGAATATGCACGATATGTCATCGACTGCGAAGGCGTGATCGGCTCCTTAAAGAAAAAACTGCTTAATTGCCAGCTTCCGTACATAACCACATATCAAACATTCAATCAAGGCAGTATTGATTTGGACTATCACTTCTTCTACGCCTACTTACAGCCGGAATTGTCCGAGTATGACGCTTGGTTCAATGTGAAAGACAAGCAACTGGTACTGGGTGTTTCTGTGAAAGACAGTGCCAAAACAGAATACTACTATGCCCAGTTTCTTGCCTATATGAAAAAGAGGCACAGATTACGAATTGATAAGCAGCTAAAGGTTGACAAATGGCTAATGCCCCACATTCGTCCAGGCTGCACCGTTGATTATGGTGTGGGACGGGTATTCTTTGCCGGTGAAATTGCTGGGTTCCTGAACCCTATGGGTGAGGGCATCTCTGCCGCAATGGAAAGCGGTTACTGTATCGCATCCGCTATCGCAAGGAATTTTGATGATTGGGAAACGATATACGCAGATTACAAAACCGGCACATCCGCATTGTATCATTACATGAAACGGCAATGGAATTTCGTGGCAGGAATGACAGATACTTTTAAGGAAATGAGACTGTAAATTCCGGTTCCGCCGATGAGAATAATTGTGAAGAAAAATATGAATAAAGGAGACAAATCATATGAGCACAACAGAAGTTATTTTTAGCAGAAAATCTATCAGAAGCTATACGGGCGAAATGATTTCAGACAAAGAACTTCACGCCATATTAAAAGCAGGTATGGCGGCGCCTGTGGGAATGAAGCAGTATGAAACGGTGCATGTTACCGTTATTTCGGATCCAGAAATGCTTACTAAAATCGAAAACGAGGCCGCAAAATCAATGGGAAATCCGGGCATGAAGTGTTTTTACAATGCACCGATGTATGTGCTTGTTTCTGTTAAGGTAAATAAGACGATGCCAACCGTCGCGCATTCCAATGCGGCAATGAATGCACAGAATATGCTCCTTGCCGCAACAGAACTCGGCATCGGCGCCTGCTGTATTTGGGGACCGGTAATCGCCCTTCCGAGATTGCCTGAGCTTATGAATGAACTGCAAATTCCCGAAGGCTTTGTTCCGAGTGCGGGCATTGTCCTCGGCAAAACAAACGACACCTACGAGCAAAGAGAAATCCCCGATGACAGAATTGCCGTTACGGAGATAAGATAAATTTGCCGTTTTGTAAAAACCAAGAAGGAAAACATGAAAAATCTATATCTTATCGGCGTCCCAATGGGCGTTGGAAAAACAACAGTAGGTCAGCTGTTAAAAAGAACTTTGCCGAGTAGCATATTTCTTGACGGAGATTGGTGCTGGGATGCGGAGCCTTTTACAGTAACCGAGTAAACGAAAGCAATGGTAATGGATAATATCTGTTATTTGCTGAACAATTTTTTGCGTTGTTCGTCCTATGAGAATGTGATTTTCTGCTGGGTTATGCACCGACAGGAGATTTATGGATTTCATTATCTCCTGGTTAACCCTTGCCGAATGTAACGCCCGCTGCATATCCTTGATTTGTACGCCGGAGGCATTGAAAGAAAGATTGCAAAGGGAGATTGCCGATGGGTGGCGCTCAACGGAAATAATTGAAAAGAGCTTGTCCTATTTACCCATGTATGAGTTGTTATTTACCAAAAGAATTGATGTATCAAACCTCTCGCCCGAACAAGCTGTGGCAGCGATTGCCGCTATCTGACTGTTTACGAATAAATCCTTAATAATTGTTGAAATTCCGATAAAAAAGTGGTATACTGTATTTGTATGATCTACCCATTAGAAAGTAAGGCGCCGTTATGGACAAGGATCTTGAAAGATGGCTCTCTATGAAAGAGATAACCGAGTACCTGGGCGTCAGCCGCGACCGTTACTTATGTGGATAAAAAATATCAAATGTCCACCTTCTGCATTGGCAGACTGTGGAAATTCAAGCTCAGCGATGTGGACGCTGGATGAAGTTCTGTCAGGCAGTTAATTCAAATCAGTAATGCCTTGCCACGCTATGGTACAAGAAAATAAAAAAAAGACCTCCGAAAAGGTCTTTTTTACGCACACGCTGTGCAATCGGCTGAGCCGACGGTTTGAGAATTCTTTTATTTGAACTCGTAGTGTAATTTATAAGGGATATAAACTACATACTTATTATAGCATAAAAAGGGGGACTTGTCAAGATGAATAAGAAAAAATATTATCTTGGTTTCGACATTGGAACAGATTCTGTGGGATACGCAGCAACCGATACACAGTATAATTTAATCAAATTTAAGGGTGAGCCTATGTGGGGGACTGTGCTTTTTGATGAAGCACAGCTTGCGGTTGAGCGCAGAAGCTTTCGCACTGCTCGTAGAAGGCTTGACCGCAGACAGCAGAGAGTCCGTTTAATTATGGAGTTGTTTGCCCCTGAGGTCGGCAAGATAGACGAAGGTTATTTCAGGAGAATAAAAGAAAGCTATTATTATCCTGAAACCGACAACAATAAAATACGCTTGTTTGATACCTATAAAGCGCAAAAAGAGTATGATGCCAAGTACCCTACAATTCACCATCTCATAGTTGAATTAATGCAGAGTACCGAAGCTCACGATATAAGACTCGTGTATCTTGCCTGTGCTTGGCTTGTTGCGCACAGAGGTCATTTTCTCAACGAGGTAGACAAGCTTAATATAGAGGCGGTTACTGATTTTACGTCTGTGTATAATCAACTTGTAAGCTTTATTAAACACGATGAATATATGCTTCCATGGAAAGAGGACGTTGATCTCGAAATTGTTCAAAGCGTTCTGAAAAGCAAAACCGGCGTAACAAAGAAATTAAAAATGTTAAAGGAAGCACTGTTCGGAACAGCGAAAGTGCCCAAGGAAATAAATGAACAATATGAATTTAATTATGAGCTTGTTTTAAAACTACTTTGTGGCGGAAAGGTCGAACTCAAAGAGCTTTTCGGAAAGGAAGAATATGCTGAACTTGTGGAAAAATCTCTTGCTCTCAATATAGACGACGAAAAGCTGGCAGATATTATCCAAAGTATCAATGACGATTCTGAGTTGATTTTGGTTTTAAAATCGGTTTACGATTGGGCAATTTTGGTCGATGTTCTAAAAGGTAAGCGAACCGTCTCCGAAGCTAAAGTCGCAGTTTATGAGCAGCATAGACACGATTTGCAGCTATTAAAGCGGTTTATTAAAAAATATGCCGCAGAGGAATACAACAATATCTTTCGTTCCGAAGCGGTAAAAAACAATTATGTTGCTTATATAGGTAAAAACAAGGTATCAAATGACAATATCAAGGTAGCAAAATCAACTAAAGAGGATTTTTGCAAGTATATTCTTTCTGTTGTAAAAGATATTGTTCCTGACCAAAATGATCGGAAAGATTACGATAATATGATTTCGCGCCTTGAAATCTTTGATTTTATGCCTAAGCAAGTGAATGGCGATAACCGTGTAATTCCCTATCAGCTTTATTGGTATGAGCTTAATAAAATTCTTGAAAATGCGAAGGAATATATAACATTTTTAAACAAAGAGGATGAAGACGGCGTTACAGGTGCAGAAAAAATATTGTCTGTATTTGAATTCAGAGTGCCTTACTATGTGGGACCGTTAAAGGAAAAATCAAATCCTAAGCTTAACCACTGGATGGTACGCAAAGCGCAGGGCAAAATTTATCCGTGGAATTTTGAAGATAAGGTTGACTTTGATAAAAGTGAGAATGCTTTTATTGCACGTATGACTAATTCATGTACTTATCTGCCGAATGAAGATGTTTTGCCGAAAAACTCGCTTGTATATTCTGCTTTTGAGGTTTTGAACGAGATAAACAATATAAAAATTAACAGCCGCGATATTCCGGTTTCCGTAAAGCAGGATATTTACAATAATGTTTTTATGCGGCATCAAAAGGTTACGGTAAAGCGTATAAGGGATTATCTTGTATCACGTAACCTTATTGAGGAAGAGGATATAATAAGTGGGCTTGATGTTACCGTCAAGTCTTCCCTTAAACCGTTTTTGCAATTCAAAAATCTTGTAAATAACGGATTTCTCAAAGATTCAGATGTAGAGGCTATTATAAGTAGAGCAACGTATTCCGAGGAAAAAGCAAGGTATTTAAACTGGTTGCGCCGAGAATATTCTTCTTTGCCGGAAACCGAGGTAAAATATATTTCAGGACTGAAATTCAAGGATTTCGGCAGACTCTCAAGAAAGCTGCTCTGCGGCATCGAGGGAATAAATAAGGAAACGGGAGAAGCCTTTACCGTTATTCGTGCTATGTGGGAAACAAACTGTAATCTTATGCAGCTGCTGTCTGACAAATTCACCTTCAAAGAAAATATAGATGAATATGTCAAGGAATACTACGCCCAAAATCCCAAAAGCCTTTCCGAGCGGCTTGACGAAATGTATGTTTCGAATTCCGTGAAACGCCCCATAATTCGCACACTTGATATTTTAAAGGATGTAGTAAAGGTACAAGGCGGTGCGCCTGAGCGAATCTTTATTGAAATGGCAAGAGGAGCTAATGAAGACCTGAAAGGGAAACGCACAAAAACCAGACTTGCGCAGCTTTATGATCTTTACGATAAAATTGACACCGAGGAGGTCCGGCATTTAAGCAACCAGCTTGAGGAATGGGGCGATTCCGCACATAACAAGCTCCAAAGTGATAAGATTTACTTATATTTCCTTCAGCTCGGGAAGTGCCTATATACCGGAAAAAGCATAAATATTGAAACTGTTATCTCAGGCGACGGCACTTATAATATAGAGCATATTTACCCTCGCAGCTTTGTCAAAGACGACAGCATTATAAATAACGAGATACTCGTAGACTCAAAGGCTAACGGCGATAAGAGTGACAGTTATCCCATAAGTTCGGATATTCAAACGAAAATGTGCGGATATTGGAAACAGTTAAATAAACTTGGCTTGCTCAGTGATGAAAAATACAAGCGATTAACCCGGACAACTCACTTTGCAGATGATGAAAAATTTGAGTTTATTAACCGTCAGCTGGTGGAAACACGCCAGTCCGCAAAGGTGGTTGCGACACTTTTAAAAGAGTTATATTCCAATACGGAGATCGTTTATGTAAAGGCAGGACTTGTTTTGGATTTCCGTAAGCAATTTGATTTTCTTAAATCCCGTCAGATCAACGACCTACACCACGCCAAAGACGCGTACCTTAATATAGCCGTCGGTAATGTTTGGCACTGCAAATTCAGCAGACAATTCTGGCGAAAAGATGCGACCAACAATGCAAAACCCGAGATAGTATTCACCCACCCCGTTATTTGTAATGGAAAAACGGTTTGGAATGGGGCTGCCGATAAAGACCGGGTAATAAGCATTGCAAAAAAGAACACGGCACATTTGACAAAATATGCTTTCTGCAGAAAGGGCGGCTTCTTTGACCAAATGCCCGTAAAGGCAGCAAAAGACTTAATTCCTTTGAAAAAAGACCGTCCTACGGAAATTTACGGCGGATACAACAAATCCACAGCAACATTCTTTGTTTTGGTAAGATATAAGGTTGCAAAAAAGAGCGATGTTGTGATAATGCCGGTCGAGCTTTTATATGCCGATAAATTTATTGCCGACGATGCATTTGCCGAGGAATATGCAAAACAAACCGTCGGACAAATTCTCAACAAGCCGATAGACAGTGTGGAATTTCTGCTGAATAAAAGAATTATAAAGGTCAATACAGTTCTTTCATTGAACAGCTTGAGAGTTTGCATTACAGGAAAATCGGGCGGTGGTAGGCAAATCGGCGTTTCGTGCTTAACTGCTTTCAAGACATCGTCGGAAAATGAAAGCTATATAAAACAACTTGAGTCCTTTGCAAACAAGAAAAAGAAAAACGAAAATATTGTATTCAGCGAAAAACATGACGGCATATCCACAGAGAAAAATTCGGCTCTTTATGATCTTTATATTGAGAAGCTGCAAAGCATTCCGTATAAATACCGTCCGGCAAATCCCTGTGATACGCTTGTTAAAGGGAGAGATAAATTCAATGCGCTGTCCCCTGATAACCAAGTTGCGATTTTGTTGGCAATTCAGGGGTTGTTTGGCAGAGCTGTTAAAGCCGACTTTACCGCCATCGGCGGCGCAGCGTCTGCCGGTGTTGCCAAATTATCATCTTCCCTGTCAAACTGGAAAAAGAATTATACTGATGTCCGCATTATTGATACCTCTGCTTCGGGACTGTTTGAAACGGTTTCCGAAAACCTGTTTGATTTGCTATGAGTTGGCGTACGGTTATTATAACTTCCCGTTGCAAGCTGGATTATAAAATGGGTTATATGATAGTTCGTGCCGAGGAGACAAAAAAGATATTTCTTGACGAAATTGCCGTATTACTCATTGAAAATCCAGCTGTGGCGCTGACCGGCTGTCTGATTGAAGCATTGACGGAAAAGAAAATCCGCGTGATTTTTTGCGATGCAAAACGAACACCCAACGCAGAGCTTGTGCCTTATTACAATTCCTATGACTGCTCCCGAAAAATCAAGGCGCAGATTGCGTGGTCAGATGACATTAAGGGAATTGTTTGGGCGGATATTGTAGCGGAAAAAATCAGAAAACAGGCTGATTTCCTAAATGATTTACATTGTTGTGATGAGGCTCAGCTGCTGCGCACATATCTTTTTGAGATTACTCCTCACGATACCGCCAATCGTGAGGGACACGCCGCAAAGGTTTATTTCAATGCTCTTTTCGGAATGGATTTTACAAGAAGCGAGGAAAACATAACCAACGCGGCTCTTAATTACGGTTACGGTATTATTCTGTCCGCGTTTAACCGAGAAATTGTTGCTCACGGTTATTTGACGCAGCTGGGAATTTTTCACGATAATATGTTTAACCATTTTAATTTGAGCTGCGATTTGATGGAGCCGTTCCGGATACTGATAGACCGCAGGGTAAAAGCTATGCGGCTTAATGATTTTTTAAGCGAGGAAAAGCATACGTTGGTTGACGTTTTAAATGATACCGTTACCGTCAATAACAGCCGTCAGACCGTGCTTAATGCAATAAAATACTATTGCAGAAGCGTCTTTGACGCACTGAATGAAGGCGATTTATCGCTGATACGGTTCTATTCATTATGAGTTACAGATTTATGAGAGTGTTGGTGTTTTTTGATCTTCCTACCGAAACGGCAGAAGACAAGCGTGAATACAGAAAATTTCGGAAATTGCTGATTAAAAACGGATTTTTGATGATGCAGGAATCGGTTTATTGCCGTATGCTTTTAACACCGAGTGCGGGTAGTTTGGTTTTGAATGTAATACGAAAGAACCGTCCTGCGCGGGGGATAGTTCAAGTGATGACAGTTACCGAAAAGCAATTTGCAGGTATGGAATACATCACTGGCGAGCATCATAGCGAAGTGATAGAAAGCGACGAGAGGCTGATTATACTATGAAACTGGTGTATAAGGATATGGGGCACATTCTCAGTTTTGACGGCGGATATGTCAATGAATTGGTAATCGAAAATAAAAAATTGTTTTTCGAAACGGTAAACAGTGTGATTATGCAAACGGATGGTATCCCCGGGAATTGGGTGCTTTCGGTTGCGGATAAGCCGGTCGAATTACACCAATATGCGGATGTAACGATCCAATTTGCTCCGTTTCAAGTAAACCGAAAAAGTCTGCTAACTAAGCTGTATAACGCTATTGAACAAAAATCGGTCAACGTAGAAAATTATATAAAAACAAGCACTCTGATTTGTGAATTGGAAAAATATATTTTACAGCTTGCCGAAGATCTCCCGTTTGAGCTTAATTGTAAAAATACGGCAATGGGACCGTTAATTCGCGCCCTGGCTCTGGAAATAGAAGAGGCTGATAAAAGTCCTCTTGAAAGGATATTTGCCTATATGGAGCTGGTACGTGAGCTTGATCGCGACCGACTTTTTGTTATGGTCAATATGCGTTCGTATTTTTCAGATAAAGATATGAATGAATTTACAAAAAGCGCCTGTCTGCATGATTTCAAAGTGCTTTTGCTGGGTAATGTCTCTGAAACAAGATTAGAAAACGCGAAAAGATATACAGTTGATGCCGATTTATGTGAGTTTTGACTTGATTTTCAGGTCATTTTGTTGTATAATATAAGTAAGAAGTCCCAGAGCCCTGCTTTCAGCAATTCGTAGTATTGTTTCTCAAATAGTGATTTGAGGTTTGAGAGTAGTGTAATTTTATAAGGGACTTAAACCAAGAACGACCGAATCTGATATTCCAGATAGTTTGAGAGTAGTGTAATTTTATAAGGGACTTAAACTAGAAACCACGCAAAGCAGCCTAACACTAAGTTTGAGAGTAGTGTAATTTTATAAGGGACTTAAACCAGTCCCGTTAGCATCATACAATGTATAAAGTTTGAGAGTAGTGTAATTTTATAAGGGACTTAAACGCATCATGAAAAAGTAAGTCAATTCTTCCGGTTTGAGAGTAGTGTAATTTTATAAGGGACTTAAACATATCCAAACACTCCCATTAACATTCGTTGGTTTGAGAGTAGTGTAATTTTATAAGGGACTTAAACGTTGATGAAGCGACCTTGTTCGCAGATTGTGTTTGAGAGTAGTGTAATTTTATAAGGGACTTAAACGGAACATATCAGCTATGCCAATTACCAAAGAGTTTGAGAGTAGTGTAATTTTATAAGGGACTTAAACTGAATCAGAGACCTCTTGATATGTACCAGGTTTGAGAGTAGTGTAATTTTATAAGGGACTTAAACAATCGCATCTGTAATGCCGATGCATCATGAGTTTGAGAGTAGTGTAATTTTATAAGGGACTTAAACTCGGCGATGGACAGACAGCATGGCGGGCAAGTTTGAGAGTAGTGTAATTTTATAAGGGACTTAAACAATGAAAAAGACCATCACCGCCAATTATGCGTTTGAGAGTAGTGTAATTTTATAAGGGACTTAAACGTTGAGGAACCATGCAAAACAGCCCAACGCGTTTGAGAGTAGTGTAATTTTATAAGGGACTTAAACAAGAAATCAAAAAAAGAATGACAAAAACGAGTTTGAGAGTAGTGTAATTTTATAAGGGACTTAAACCAAAGTAGGCGGCATCCTTGCGGCGGGTTTGTTTGAGAGTAGTGTAATTTTATAAGGGACTTAAACGAATACCAAAAGCGATCATTGTTCCTAAGGTTTGAGAGTAGTGTAATTTTATAAGGGACTTAAACATCCTGTTACAGAACCACGGACTGGATCGCGTTTGAGAGTAGTGTAATTTTATAAGGGACTTAAACATCCGTCCGTTTATATGACGGGGGAATATGGTTTGAGAGTAGTGTAATTTTATAAGGGACTTAAACCAGTTCTTTGATTCCGTTGACAAAAGAATGGTTTGAGAGTAGTGTAATTTTATAAGAGACTTAAACGAGGACCGATGACATCCTGCATATCCGAATGTTTGAGAGTAGTGTAATTTTATAAGGGACTTAAACCACCCACAACCCATCGGTCAACGTCAGCGTGTTTGAGAGTAGTGTAATTTTATAAGGGACTTAAACGTTTCCGATGTGTTTTCCTTCGACACGGAAGTTTGAGAGTAGTGTAATTTTATAAGGGACTTAAACGAACACGTACGTGTAACCCTCCCCCAAAAAGTTTGAGAGTAGTGTAATTTTATAAGGGACTTAAACATAGAATTAACGATAGAAGTCATCGCCTGTGTTTGAGAGTAGTGTAATTTTATAAGGGACTTAAACGACTGAATCGAAAAACTGGGTAAAATAAAGTTTGAGAGTAGTGTAATTTTATAAGGGACTTAAACACACCGAGGTGGTTGTCTTGAGTTCTATAAGTTTGAGAGTAGTGTAATTTTATAAGGGACTTAAACAGCTGACCATGGCCATTGATCGCTTATGTGTTTGAGAGTAGTGTAATTTTATAAGGGACTTAAACAAAAACAGATCTAACAACTAACGTATCCAAGTTTGAGAGTAGTGTAATTTTATAAGGGACTTAAACAACAGGCATTACCGTTATATGAACCCATAGGTTTGAGAGTAGTGTAATTTTTTTATGGCTTTAACAATCCCCCATCATTGTTTTTTTGTGAGAAAATCAAACAATACCGGGCGATTTACTATTGAAAACAGCTTGTCCTATCGTATACTTTAATTTTGTTGTACTTACAAGGTCGTGCCCTCGGCTGCAAGGTCCTCATTTAAGTCTGCAAAAAGGTCTCCTTTGCTGTTAAGCGTTGCCGCAGTGAAGGGCATGCCGGAAGCATCCTGCAGGTAAATTCCAGCGGTGTGCTCTACAAAATAATCAGAAAAGCCTTCGGCCAACGCTTGTTCCGGTGTCATGTTCCGGGTTAGTTGATATACAATAGTTCCGATCATTTCTAGATGGGCCAGTTCTTCTGTTCCGATGTCGGTTAGTGTGGCTTTTAGCTCTTCATACGGCATAGAAAAGCGCTGCGATAGGTAACGCATGGCTGCACCAGCTTCTCCGGAGGGGCCGCCATATTGGCTAATAATAAATTTTGCCATTTTGGGGTTTGTGTTCTTGATTTTAATAGGGTATTGGAGTTTTTTTTCGTATACAAACATTGTTTTTTTCCTTTCTCAGCAGTCCCAGGGCCAAGGGTTCCGGACCCAGTTCCAGGTGTCGCTGTTGTCCGGGCTGCTGTGAGTAAGCATTCCGTATTTTTGACTGTATTCTGCCTGTAGTTGTACTGCAGTGTCCCGGTAGGTCCGAAATGCATTCAGTGCCTGCCGGTCTTCCGGATGTGTGTCCAGATAGAGGGCAATTTCATGGGCAGCAAATTGCTGCTGGGAAATTTTTTTCAAAAGAAGTTCGCGTTCGTTCATCTTCCGTTCCCTCTCTTTCCCAAAAACGGAAGGTCCAGTTCCGCAAATAAGGTACCTGCTTCCAATGCTTTTTCCGGCGCATAAAGTTCCCGGAACGTCTGCATGGGGGCATAAGTCATTGCGAGAGGAAAGGCGTTTACCGCAGAAAAATTGCAGTTAGCAGTGTTTTCCGAAATTCGGATTCGGGCGGCCGTTTCCTGCGCGGCGTCGGTCTGTGCAGCTGCAAGATCCGGGGACGCGCTATATTCTTCATTGTTTGTTAAAAAGTCCTTAAGCAATGATAATGTTCCTTTCTTTCGGTGATTCAGGAAAGCTCCTAGGCTCTCCTGTTCCTATCCTATGCGAAGGAGGAGAAAGTGATAATCCTGTCCTTTTTCCTTTCTCGCCTGTAGAAAAATGCAAAAAACGGCTATTTTAAAAATAAAAAAACGGCGGGCTTTCAGCTGCGCCGCCGATACTCGTAAACTGGGTAGGTATGAGAGAAACGATACCCTAATTTTTGTGCCAGGGCCAGGGATTCCAGATTTTGGGCATCCCAGCTTGGATACCATCCCCGGTCCAAACAGTCGGAAATCAGTTTGGCACAGCATAGGTACGCCAGTCCCTGTCTCCGAAATGCCGGCAGGGTATCCACTTCAATTTCAATGCCGCCCTGATAACTGGAATAGGAAGAGGCTCCTGCTCGGATTTCATCTTGATGCAGCATTACCACACCCAGACCGTATTGACGATAAAACGGGTATTCCGGATATTGCACCACAAAATCCCGGCACCAGGGAAGCTGTAAGCAGCGCTGGTACAGGTCTTTGTCAATTCTTCGCAGTTCATAGCCATCTGGCAAGGCTTCCAATGCCTTCCGCAACAGCTTGTGCTGAAAGGCAGTCGGGTCTTTTTGTGTGGCATATCGCACCGTGGGACGGATGTGCGGACCGAAGTCCTGTTCGATTTGTTTTTCCCAGCCGGGATGCTGCGGAACCAGAATCCGGAATTCTCCGGGAAAAAGTTTCATAGGAATCGGTTGGGGCTTCCCCGCAAAAAAACAAAAATCGCCCAAACAGGCCATCGCGCAGGAGGGATGTTCGGCCTGGTCAGCATAAATGTTTCCCATAATTCCTTGAAGGCAGGACCACAGCATGGTTTCTTCCCATCCTGCAAACAGCGTTGCCGCCGCATTGGGATTGGAACGCAGAAGCTGCATATTGTTTTCTCCTTAAATGAGTTTTTTTTATTATACCATGATTTTTTTTCAATGTCAATGGCAGCGGGGATTTCCCGCTGCCATTATTTATTACAGA